>NZ_OZ245846.1:1909285-2227500 GCF_965228935.1 Ulvibacterium sp.
TTTATAAAGCTCGCAGGCCCTAGCGGCCCCAATGGCCCCTGTAGTGTCATAGATCTCGATTTCTTGTCCTATAAGGGTAGCGATGGTCCTTGAAAAAATATCCGATCGAAAGAGGTTGTCATTACCTGCCCGGATTACGGTGGGCCGAATGCCGTCGGACTCCATAATCTCCATACCATAAACAAAAGAAAAGGCGATACCCTCCAAAGCCGCCCTACAAAGATGGGCCTTGGAGTGGTTGTTTAGATTGATGTTGGACATTTGCGTACCCAAGGTCTTATTATCCAGCATACGTTCCGCGCCATTCCCGAAAGGATGTATGAGCACCCCGTCCGATCCAATAGGGACAGAAGCCGCCAATTTGTTCATCTCCTCATAAGAGGAAACATCCAGGTTGTTCATAAGCCATCGGTATTGTATCCCAGATCCATTGATACAAAGCAATTTTCCTATTCTCGGCTTTGAAGTATCATAATTCACATGGGCAAAATTATTTACCCTTGAACTTTCCTTTACGGATAGATTTTCGGTAATGGCATACACCACTCCCGAAGTTCCTCCCGTTGCGGCTACTTCGCCGGGATTGAAAACATTTAAGGAAAGCGCATTATTGGGCTGATCCCCCGCACGATATAGAATAGGGGTGCCCTCTGCCAGACCGGATGCGGCGGCGCCTTGCTCCGAAACCTTGCCCTGAATGGAAAATGTATCGGCTAGATCAGGTACCATTTTCCTTTCGATTCCATAATGCTCCAGTAACCAATTCGCTATATCGTTGTTCTTAAAATCCCAAAATATGCCTTCCGACAATCCTGAAATTGTGGAACGGATTTCACCACTGAGCTTATAGGCGATATAATCCCCGGGGAGCATAAACTTGTATACCTTTTGGTAAAGTTCCGGCTCATTTTCCTTCACCCATTTAAGCTTGGATGCCGTAAAGTTTGCTGGGGAATTCAACAATCGGGATGCACATTTATCATTTCCCAACTCATCGAAGGCTTCCTGGCCGATTTTGACCGCCCTGCTATCACACCAAATAATGGAATTTCGCAAGGGAACGCCATTTTTATCTACAACGACAAGACCATGCATTTGATAGGAAATACCAATTCCTGTAATATCCTTGGGGTCTATGTTATGCTTTTGAAGCAGTGTTTTTGTGGCATTGCAGACATGATGCCACCAATCATCCGGATGTTGTTCCGCCCATCCATTTTCCAGGGCAATCATTCCCATCTCCACCTTGGGTTCACTGACTACATCCAAACTTTTTCCGGATGCCGTGGCCACTAGGGCGGCCTTTATCGAAGAACTTCCTATGTCATATCCGATGGAGTACATGCGATAATTTTTTTGAGGGGTTTAAGATATTATTTTAGACCCGTTGTAGCAAATTCCAACGAATTTATCTGAAAAGTTTATCCCTTCATTCTTATGCGATTTACATTTTGATTCCTAATCCCAATAATAGTAGATCATCCTTAGCGATAGTAAGCAAACCATTTTAAGTTTGATTGATGGGGATTCATATTTATCCTATGAATAATTAAGAAAAACCCTTATCTTAATTGAAAAATCGCGAACAGTGAAATCCCCGAAAACTTTAATTTGAAAATCTCATATCTTCTTTACCTCATTACACTGTTTTGTGTAACATTACCATCCTTCAATTTTAGCCAAACAGCGGCAGACAATCCTTCTACGCACATTTGGTTCGATGATATAATAGGGCGGACCAATTCGGGAATATTCAATGGAGTGGCCTATACCGAAGTATATCGGGTAATTAATGAAAGGCATCAATTTTTTAAGGAACCCGATTTTGTTCCTGGTTCCGTAGTATATGATGGGCAACCCTATTTTGATGTTGAGCTCAAATATGATGTCTATCAAGGAAATCTTTTGACCAGAAATATGGAAACACTAGGTGCTCCCATACTAATATTTGATGAGAGCAATGTGACCGAATTTACCATTAACGGGCATAGGTTCAAAAATGTGAATCAAAACCTTGCGGAAAATATGGCCTTTGGATTTCTGGAAGTCCTGATGGAAAACGACTCCCTTTCCCTTTATAAAAAACATAGCAAGAAAATCTTTAAAAGAACGGATAAGGAAATTTTGTACTATGAATTCAAGGACCGGCATTCGTATTACATATATTATGCCAACATATATCATTCGTTACAAAAGGCGAATGATCTCAATGCAATTTTTCCAGAGTATCGAAAATCATTAAAGGCTATTCGTAATCGTTATGCTTCTTTGGGAAAATCGGATCCCGATGCCTATATGAAATCCATTTTGTCCGACTTATCAGCTTTAATCTCAAGCCAAAGCGGTAAGGAAACCCTATGAGAGTTGTAATCATTATAGTGCTATTGTTTTGTATCTGGTCTTTAAGGGGTCAGGAAAAGGAGCAGAGGGTATCCCTGGAGATTCAAGACAAATCCGTTGTGGAGATATTGTCCGAAATAGAACAAAGGACAGCGTTTAAATTCTATTATGCAGAACAATGGTTGGATAGTACCTTCTTGAACAAGAGCTACAACAATGAATCTGTAGAAACTATTCTTACGGATCTTTTTAAGGATACCGAAATCAACTTCTTTACCACTTGGGACAATCGAATCATTTTAACCCGCAATAATAGCATATATGGGGATTTGCCAGAAGGCTTCTTTGCTATGTCCGAACAGGATGGGATAGAATTGAGTGCTGGTGAGAATGTTTCGGCAGGCCCCATTCTTTTGGGAAAACAAAAAGATGGGCCGGACAAGATTCTGGAGACCATACGAATTGGCAGGGAACGCAAAACCAACAGACGAAGCCGGTTTACGCTTTCAGGTTTTGTTACCAATACCAACACCGGAGAGCCCATAACCAACTTGGCAATCGTTGTAAGGGAACTGAACATTGGATCGGTAACGGATAACAGAGGTTTTTATGAAATAGAACTACCATCGGGATTGAATGTAGTGGAGACGAGTTCTTTGGGCGTAGCGGGCTCTCGAAGAAATGTAATTATCTATGATAACGGTAGGCTCGATTTTAGCCTGGAAGAGAATTTTGAACAACTGGACGAGGTAGTCGTGGCCGCCGATGCAACCCGGAATATCGAGGATACCTCAACGGGAAATACCAGGATTGGTTCGGAAGCCTCAAAAAATGTTCCCTTGGTCCTAGGTGAACGGGATGTGCTTAAGATTGCCACTACCTTGCCCGGGGTTTCCACTGCCGGAGAGGGTTCCGCGGGATTTAATGTTAGAGGGGGGAAAACCGATCAAAACCTTATCCTCCTGGATAACGCAGTTATTTATAACCCTACCCATTTCTTTGGCTTTTTTCAGGCGTTTAATCCATTTGCCATAAATGATTTGAATATTTACAAAGGAAGTATTCCGGCCGAGTTCGGAGGGCGATTGTCCTCGGTGTTCGACATCGGTAGCAAGGATGCCAGTGATACCAATATTAAAGGCGAGGTTTCGGTCGGCCCCGTGACCTCAAATGCAGTTGTTGAGATTCCTCTGGCCCAGGAAAAGGCAGGACTTATGGTAGGGGCACGTGGGGCTTACTCGGATTGGATTTTGCGCTCATTGGACGAAGAGAACCTGAATAATAGTCAGGCTTCCTTTTATGATTTTATAGCCAAGTACAATCATAAGATCAATGACAACAATGAGGTCAGGGCAACGGGATATTATAGCAGGGACGTATTTAGTATAACTTCGGATTCGCTGTTCGACTATAGCAATCGTATGTTTTCCTTGCAATGGAACCGAAAACTGGGGGAAAGAAGTTCCGGAACTTTGATGTTGAATAACAGCCAATATAGATTCAATATCGATTTTGATGGTAGTACCAATAGGAACTTTGAGCAGGGATTCCAAATAGATGAAACCGAACTGAAGGCCGTATTTAAATATCTGCCCAATGAATCACACAGCTTGGATTATGGTGTTTCTGGAAAATTATACAACTTGCGACCGGGTGAGATAGCGCCCAAAGGCCCAAATGACCTCATAGTACCTCTTAGCGTCCCTGAAGAAAAGGCCCTGGAGTCCGCCCTTTTCATCTCGGATAATTTTAAGGTCAACGAGAAGTTGCAGTTGGATCTAGGACTGCGCTATTCGTTTTATGCCGCTTTGGGCCCGTCCACACAGCGGACATATCAAGAAGGAGCGCCTAGGACCGAAGCTAATGTTACAGGTTCCGAAACCTTTGATAATAATGAGATTTTTGAGACCTATGGAGGCCCCGAAGTCCGTATTTCTGGCCGATACCTCTTAAACGATAGCCTTTCCATTAAGGCCAGCTTCAATAATACCTATCAATTCATCCATACCCTTTCGAACAATACAACGGTATCCCCGGTGGATACATGGAAGCTTTCAGATCGCAATATCGAACCCCAACAAGCCAGTCAGTTTTCGTTGGGGATTTATAAGAACATTAAGGATTACGAACTTAGCTTGGAGGGCTTTTACAAAAGACAGAACAACATCATAGATTTCAAGACGGGAGCCCAATTGTTTTTGAACGAGAATATAGAGACCGAAGTGTTGCAGGGAAAGGGGAAAGCGTACGGGGTGGAATTATTGATCCGCAAAAACCGTGGAAAACTAAATGGTTGGCTGGGATACACCTATTCCCGATCATTTTTTCAGTTGGATAGTGAATTTCCCCAGGAGCGCGTAAACGACGGCGATTTTTTTCCTTCGAATTTTGATAAGCCCCATGACCTGAGTCTTGTATTGAATTACAAGCTTACCCGTCGATTTAGTTTTTCCGGCAATTTTGTATACCAAACAGGAAGACCTGTGACCTTTCCCGTAGGCAACTATGAATTTAACGGGAACGAATTTGTGCTGTATAGTGAACGGAACCAATTTCGGATTCCGGATTTCTATCGTTTGGATATTGGTTTCAATATTGAAGGGAACCATAAAATAAAGAAGTTTGCCCATAGTTTCTGGACCATTTCCGTTTATAATGTTTTGGGCAGGAACAATCCGTATTCTGTTTTTTTTGTTTCCCAGGATGGACAGATCGAAGCACTACAAAGCTCTATTTTTACGATACCCATACCATCCATTACCTATAATTTTAGATTTTGAACCGATATTGATGTACCCCTTAATTGCATATAAAAAACGACTTACACTACCACTCTTCGGGATGGTGGTGTTGCTATGGGTCTTTGGTTGTACCGAACCTTTTGAGGGTACGGTTGAAGGTTTTGAGGATGTTTTGGTCGTAGATGCTATCATCACTAATGAAAACAAGCGGCAGGAAGTACGCTTGACCCGGTCTTTTCGTTTTGACGAAGAAGGACCCCAAGCCGAGGAAAACGCCAATGTTACGGTTGAGGATGGGGATGGAGAACAATTTGTATTTAATGAAGAGGAGCCAGGAATCTATTTGTCCAGCACCCCTTTTGCCGCTGAAATGGGGAAGGACTATAGTCTGTCCATTACTACGGAAGATGGTAGATCCTATCTTTCGGATACCATGCAGCTGCCTACGGCCTCTACTACGATAGACGAATTATATGCGGAGCGAACCACCAATGATCAGGGTGAAGAAGGCATGGGAATCTTTGTGGATACTTTTGATTCCTCCCGGCAGTCCAATTACTACCGATACGAATATGAGGAAACCTTTAAGATAATCGCACCTTTTTGGGGTCCCAATGATGTGGTGTTCGTCATTCAACTTTCAACGGGCCCTGCTTTTGAAGTTATATTAAGGGAACGGGAAGAACGGGTATGTTATGGTACGGATAGGGAGAAGACCATTGAGATTGCCAGCACCTTGAATTTATCAGAGGATAGGCTAAGCCGTTTTCCCGTACGGTTTATAAATCGGGACAACTATATTTTATCGCATCGCTATAGCATATTGGTCAGACAATATGTGCAGACCCAGGAGGCATTTGCCTATTATGAGGATTTAAAGGGATTGTCCCAGTCCCCCAACAGTGTCTTTACCGAGGATCAGCCAGGCTTTTTGCCGGGCAATGTTTTTTCTTTGGATGACGACAGCGAAAACGTCGCAGGTTTTTTTGAAGTGACGGCAGTAACCGAAGAACGGATATTCTTTAGCTATGAGGATTTTTTCCCAGGGGAGGATTTGCCTCCTTATGTAAGGGAATGCAATATTGCTCCAGCTTCCGGGGAAGATTTGAAGGGCATACTTGAAAGGGAAAATAGTGTTTTGTATGAGTTTAATCTTGGGTATCAGATGGTTCCTAGGGCATGTGGGGATTGTACGGCCTTAGGCAGCAATAAGGTACCGGATTTTTGGGTAGAATAGTTTTTGTTCCATGAGACATTTATTATGTATTTTATCGATATGGTTCATCACCCTTGTTCAGGGGTTGGGGCAGGTTGCACTTAAAACAAATGAACAGGTTGACGGATATCATGCAATTCCCCAAGAGCGAATTTTTGTCCATATCAATTCTTCCCTATTGTTAACAGGCGAATATCTCTATTACAAAGTGTATTGTCTAGAACGTGGAAATGGAAGCTTAAGCAAGCTTAGTAAGATAGCCTATGTGGAATTGGTAGGGCCTGGGGGCGACCCCATTTTCAAACATAAAATCCTATTGGAAAAGGGGGTTGGTTATGGTGATTTTTTTATGCCCACCAGTATCGGTTCGGGGACGTATAAAATATTGGCCTATACCCATTGGATGCGCAATCAGAATCAATCCGATTTTTACCAAGGTGATATTGCGATTGTAAATCCCTATTTGGCCAATCAGGATATATTCCAAAAAACAACTTCTTTTAAAGTTGATTCCTTGGGAAAGCCAAAGGAATTGGACACTAAAAAAGCTTCCTTAATTGGGGTTGTTTCGGAAAAAAATGGGCCCGTGGATCTGACGATCAACGGAACGGAATTTAAAAAACGTGCAAAGGTGTCACTTTCCTTTCAAAATAGGGATACTGATAAGACCATGGGAGGGGATTACTCCATTTCCATCAGGAAAAAGAATGGTATGCCGGCACCACTACAAGCAGGAATGATTGATTTTTTTGAAAAGGATCATCTTATCGATGAAAGGCCGTCCGTCATAATCGGGGATACCATTTATCTTCCTGAATTACGTGGAGAACTGTTATCTGGTAGGGTCATTGCGCCCCAAGGGAATAGACCCATCAGTGGTTTAAAGGTAGTGCTATGCATTCCAGGAAAAGACTACTTTTTTGAAGTGGCTGAAACTGACGAATTGGGAGATTTTCACCTAAATATAGACCAATACTATTCCGGGGAGAAGGCTATCTTACAGGTCTTATCGACCAATCCGGAAAGATACAAGGTTAAGTTGAGGGGACACAAACCCTTGGATTATTCCAAATTGCATTTTAAGGAAATAAGGATAGATTCAACGATGCGAAAGGAGATTTTACAACGGAGCATCCATAATCAAATCGAGAATTCCTACTTTCAGTTTCGGCCGGATTCCGTCTTGTCCAATCCCCTAAGGCAGTTTTCCGACAACAAGGAAAAAGAAGTGTACCTCCTCGATGATTATGTACGCTTCAAAACGCTTCGTGAGACCCTTGTAGAAATCATAAATAATGTTTCCTTCAGAAGGTTGGACAAGAACAATGAACTCATACGCATAAAAGGGTTTGATTACGCTCAAGTTACAGACTTACCTCCATTGATCCTTATGGATGGCTGTCTTATACAGGATAATAATGCCCTTTTGGATTTCGATGCCCGAACCATTGAATCAATAACTGTTTTAAGGCACAAGCTTGTCTTTGGGCCCGAGGTGTTCCAAGGGGCTATGGTCATAAACACAAAAACCGGTGATGGCTATGGGCAATTTTAGGTGTGCCATTTTCATCCACATTACCGGAAAAGACGGGCCCCCAAATTTGGCCAATTTCCTCACCTTCCTTGACACGGATAACGCTAGTGTTGTTCTGCCCTGGTGACCCTAGATTCCCCAAAACTTGATCCCCTTGGGGGTTCTCTTCCAAGGTATTCTTATTTTGGGTAAAGATTATTCCAGTATTATAGGTCAATTTATCATTTCGGACCACATCGTAGTTGGCGGATAGCTCAATACCCGTTACGCCTAATTGACCCGAGTTTTGCCAACGCTGGGAGAACCCATCATTTTCTGCGGCATCAATATTGGCCAAGGTAATGAAGTCCCGGATGTCACGGATGAAGTAGTCTGCGGTGGCCCCGAATCGATCCATTGCGAATTCTATCCCAAAGTTAAACTCTGATTTTTCCTCCCATTTCAAGTCTGGGTTTGCAGCTCGTCCATTGTCTTGGGTAGTTGAGGCACCACTTGAACCATCGGCACCATTTTGTACGTTGAAAATCTGTTGATTTAAACCTACAGCGGGTGGTATGGCGCCCGTGAGACCCCAACCTGCACGGACTTTTAAAAGATTGATGTTGGGCAGTTGAAGATATTTATTCAGGTCGGCACCGGCACCCACCGAAGGGAAGACACCCCATTGGTTCTCGGAACCAAAGCGACTGGATCCCTCACGGCTAATGGAGGCATCAAAGTAAATGGCATCATCAAAGGTCATATTTAATCGACCAAAGAAACGGATGATACGATCTCCATCCTCTCTTCCACTATCAGCTACTATACGACCGGCTTCCAAGAGGTCTTGGGCCGCATCAATATTATTACTCCAGTCAAAATCGACTCCTGGAGGGAAATCCCCGATTTGGAAATAGTTGTAGTTGAAATCGTTTTCCTGAAAGGAATATCCGGCAGTTACCGTAAAATTGAATTTCTCGGCAAACGTATTCGTATAGGCTCCATAGCCTTCCAATAAGCGGAAACGCCGCTCTTCACTATAGAAATCAGCACGGCCCCTTCGGGTCGGGCTCAGCGCATTACCCTGCCTTAAACTAGTTGTCGGGAAATATTGATTTCGATCTGTCTTAATATTTTGGGCAGCATAGTTCAAATTTAGGGTAAGATTATCGGTGACCCGATAATTCAGGTTTACGCCATAATTTAAGGTGGTGGCCGCAGCATCATTGCGTTCTTGCTCGGCTATGGAAACCGGGTTAAAGCTGTCAAACAAGCCCAAGGTTTCAAAGTAACCGCCAAACTGCTCCGAAGCAAAAGGGAAAGGTGCATCGTCCCCAAAAACGGGAGCCGTTGGGTTATAACTGGTAGCGTAGCGCAAGGCCTCGTTGAAACCGATTTGGGAATCCCGTTGGGTAAAGGCCGCATTAACGTCAATTTTTAATTTGTCATCAAATAAAAGTCCTGTAAAATTGGTACGGAAGTTAAATTGCTGGAAACCGGTATTGATTAAAATGTTGTCCGTATCCCTAATGTTACCGGCCACACGATAATTAAAGCCCTCGCCTCCTCCGGAAGCGGCTATATTGTGGACGTGGGCCACACCGGTCTGGGTCACTTCGTCCCTCCAATCGGTATCGCTGCCCAGATCGTTACCTCCAGCAGCCAAAAATTCTTGCCGGTCCATCAACTCGATTTGGTTCGCAATGGTCGAGACCCCCATTTGCCCATTATAGGTAACGCGTAGGGGCTGCCCTGCTTTACCCTTTTTGGTGGTGACCACAATTACCCCGGCAGAACCCCGAGACCCATAAATAGCGGCCGCGGAACCATCTTTTAGTACCGTAATGTTTTCAATATCCGCGGGGTCTACGCTATCCAGGGAACCTCCCAGAATTCCATCAATAACCACCAAAGGTTGTTGGTTACCTCCCACCGTGGAGATACCCCTCAACCGGATTACGGGCTGGGCGTTAGGATTTCCACCTCGGTTTACCACACTTAAACCGGCAACCTTACCTTGTAGTAACTGAGTCGGTTCTTGAACGACCCCCTGGTTAAAGTCTTCGGTACTGACACTGACCACCGAGGAGGTAATTTCCTTTTTGGCTTGGCTACCGTAACCTACGATGACCACTTCATCCAATGCCTGTGCATCCTCCTGTAGGACAACATCAATAGTTGTTTGCCCTGCAACGGGGATTTCCTGGTTGCTATAGCCTATATAGCTAAAGACCAAAATAGCATCATCATCTAGACCGTCAATGGTATAATTACCGTCAAAATCAGTCTGTGTACCGTTGGTCGTCCCCTTTACCACAATACTGGCCCCTGGCAGGGGCCCTAAGGCATCGGAAACCGTTCCGGATACTTCCTGTGCCTGGGATAAACCGAAGCACAAAAGTGCCCCAGCCATCACAAGGCTTCTTAGTAGCGTAATCTTCATAAAAAGCTAATTTTAAGTTGAGTTAATTTATAATCGAAAGTTAAAAATATGTAAAATACTTGTTAATATCCTATCATAACGAAATCAAGGCTTACGAAAACGGTTTCGTGTTGATAACTTTTTCAAAATATCACAATCACAAATTATGGTTTATTACTTTAAACTATTCGTATTTTTGTTTAAAAATAGTGATAAAACCGCAATTTTATCCAAATATAACATTTTTTACTTTTTGCCCGATTTTTGAAGATGGAACCATTGTCCAAGAGGGTAATGTTAAATGATAACATTTCCTTAAGAGTTGAATCTTTAATGGTTACTTTTCTTTTTTTAACAGAATTAAAGCTGCATTTTGAAACGAAAGATTACGCTTAAGCACATTGCACGGGAACTGGAAGTTTCTATTTCCACAGTTTCCAAAGCCTTAAAAAATAGTGAGGAAATAAGCCGGGATACCAAGGAGAAAGTCCAGGCCTTCGCGAAACTTTATAACTACAAACCCAATAACGTAGCTATTAGCCTTAAGAATAAGCGCACCAAGAATATTGGTGTCATTATACCGGAGATTGTCCACCATTTTTTTACGACCGTCTTTAGGGGCATAGAGAAATATGCCAATCAGAAGGGATATAACGTCATTGTGTGCGTGTCCGATGAATCCTTTGATAAGGAGGTCATTAATATGGAGCTATTGGCCAATGGCAGTGTGGACGGTTTTATAATGGCCCTGTCCGCCGAGACCCAACTTAAAAACGATTACAACCATTTAAAGGAAGTTACGGAACAAGGTATTCCCTTGGTTCTCTTTGATCGTGTTGCGGATGAGGTGGCCTGTGATAAGGTATTGATCAACGATAGGGAAATTGCCAGACAAGCGGTAAACAAACTTCTGGATCAGGGAAGAAAAAGAATTGCACTGGTGACCACGGATAACTACCTAAATGTAAGCAATAAACGGGCAAGAGGCTATTTTGACGCGCTGGAGGGCAGAAATCAGGCAATTGATGAAAATCTTATTATAAAATTGCCCTATACCTATTTGGGTATGGATAAGATCCCTATCCAAGCTTTTTTTGAAAAAGAAAAGGTGGATGCCGCATTCTGCGTCAATGAAATGTTTGCGGTCCATTGTATGCGGGTGGCCCAGGACATGGGGTTACAGGTTCCGGAGGATATTTCCTTTATCGGATTTACGGATGGAATCCTCTCGAAATATGCGAGCCCTACCTTAACGACTGTAGCCCAACATGGGGAGCAAATGGGGGAGATAGCGGCAAAAATGCTTATAGAGCGGGTGGAGCAGGAAAATGAGGATGATGAAGATGAGATATTCCAGACAAAAGTGATTAGCGCAACCTTAATTGAAAGGGATTCTACTGTGAATGGTTAATCGTAAAAGAATTACGTAAACTTCATATGCCAAGTAAACCCAAAACCAAACTTCTAAGCTATTTTAGCACCAAATTATGAAAACTGAACCCATGAACAATACTCCTGGATTTATATTTGACTTGGATGGTGTAATCGTGGACACCGCTAAATATCATTATTTGGCCTGGAAGAAGTTGGCAGATGAACTGGGCATAGCGTTTACCGAAGAGGACAACGAACGTTTTAAGGGGGTAAGCCGAAAAAGATGCCTGGAAATCCTTTTGGAAATGGGAGATATCGAAGCTTCGGAGGAACAGTTCAATGCCTGGCTTCGCGAGAAAAATGAAGACTATCTAGCCTATATCGATACCATGGATGAAACGGAAATATTACCGGATGTCCCTAAGGTTTTACAGTACTTAAGGGCCAATAACATCCCCATGGCCCTCGGATCTGCGAGCAAAAATGCTAAACCTATTTTGGAAAAAGTTAACTTATTATCGTATTTTGATACTGTCGTGGACGGTAATGAGGTGTCCAAAGCGAAGCCAGACCCCGAGGTTTTTATCAAGGCTTCTGAAAAATTGGGCACTAGGCCAGAACATTGTGTAGTATTTGAGGATGCCTTGGCAGGGATAGAGGCCGCAAACAATGCGGGAATGACCAGCATAGGTATCGGAGATGCGGAAATACTGTCCAATGCAAAATTCAATTTTATCGATTTCACGGAAATTGATGACAATTTTCTAAAATCATTGTTGGATAGGGTAGGCAGTAATGATTAAGTAATTGGTATCTGCAATTGGCGTTGAGGCCTTATATTTGGGTTACGGTTTATATATTGTAAACAGTTGACCTTTGGCCTGTTTAATTTCAAGACTTCATACATTGTAAAACTAGCAAAAGAACATAAAAAAATGAATCAAGATTATATAAGTCCCGATGAATGGTCCATCATTGAGGAAGGGTTTGATACTGAAAATGTAAAGGCATCGGAAAGTTTGTTCAGTATAGGAAACGGGGCGATGGGGCAGCGTGCCAATTTTGAGGAACAGTATTCAGGTCCAACCTTTCAGGGAAGTTACATTGCGGGAGTCTACTATCCGGACAAAACCAAGGTCGGTTGGTGGAAAAATGGATATCCGGAGTATTTTGCCAAGGTATTGAACGCTCCCAATTGGATCGGGATACATGTATTGCTAAATGGAGAACCCCTTGATTTGAATACCTGCAAAAAGGTAGCTGATTTCCGTAGGGAACTCAATATGAAAGAGGGTTGGTACCAAAGATCATTTAAGGCCATAACCTCTGTTGATGTCTCCGTAGATGTAAAGGTCACCCGATTCCTAAGCCTTGACTTGGATGAGGTGGGGGCGATCAAATTCGAAATTTCCCCCATGGATAGTGATGTAGAAATAACGTTTAATCCGTATTTGGACAGTGGTATTACCAATGAGGACAGTAACTGGGACGATAAGTTTTGGAATACCACAAATATCGAATCGGAAGGGAATCAAGCCTTTATTGAGGCACACACCATGAAGACCCATTTTGCTACCTGTACCTTCATGGAAGCACAGGTATATCATGAAGGTAAAAGAGTGGATCTTACTCCTTCAGAGGCTAAAAAAGAGCTATGGATAGGTCACGAATATGTGCAAAAAGTGGACAAGGGAGAAAGCCTATCATTGATCAAGTTCGGGGGATATACCGTTTCTACAAACCATAAGCCGAACGAATTAATTCAGGCCGCAAAGAATGCATTAAAAAAAGCCACCGATTTAGGATTTGAAGCACTATTGGATGCCCAAAAAAAAGCCTGGTTCAAAATATGGGAAATGAGCGATATTACCATTTCTGGGGATGTAAAGGCACAGCAAGGCATACGTTTCAATATTTTTCAATTAAACCAGACCTATCTTGGTACGGATTCACGGCTCAATATAGGCCCAAAAGGGTTTACCGGTGAAAAGTATGGAGGAAGTACCTATTGGGATACGGAAGCCTATTGTATCCCTTTTTATATGGCCACAAAGGATCAGAAGGTGGCCCGAAACCTTTTACAATATCGGTACAACCATTTGGAGAAAGCTATTGAGAATGCCCAAAAACTAGGCTTCAACAATGGGGCGGCCCTTTATCCCATGGTTACCATGAACGGGGAGGAATGCCATAATGAATGGGAAATTACCTTTGAGGAAATCCATAGGAACGGTGCCATAGCCTTTGCCATTTATAACTATTTCCGGTTTACGGGGGACTATAGCTATATTCCCGAAATGGGATTGGAAGTTTTGATTGGAATTGCACGTTTTTGGCACCAACGCGCTAATTTTTCGGAACTAAAGCAGAAGTATGTCATATTGGGGGTTACCGGACCAAACGAATATGAAAACAACGTTAGTAACAACTGGTATACCAATTATATTGCCAGATGGTGCATTAACTATACCTTGGAACAGTTACAAAAGGTAAAGGAAGGGTACCCGGAAGATTACAATAGGATAATAGGCCTTACCAAGTTAAGGGACGCGGAAACCGACGAATGGGAACAGGTGGCAGCGAATATGTACTTTCCATATTCCGAAGAGCATGGCATCTATCTTCAGCAAGATGGGTTCCTGGACAAGGAGTTGATTACGGTCGCCGAGTTGCCCAAATCCCAAAGGCCCATTAATCAAAAATGGAGCTGGGACCGAATTTTAAGATCGCCCTACATTAAACAAGCCGATACACTTCAAGGATTTTACCTCTTTGAAGATCAATTTACCTTGGAGGAACTTGAAAAACATTTCGATTTTTACGAACCTTTTACGGTACACGAATCCTCCCTGTCCCCCTGTGTACATAGTATCCAGGCCGCTAAATTGAACCGTATGGAGCAGGCGTACCAATTTTATCTGCGTACTTCACGTTTGGATCTGGACGACTATAACAAAGAGGTGGAGGAGGGTCTGCATATCACTTCCATGGCCGGTACCTGGATGAGTATCGTAGAAGGTTTTGGCGGTATGCGGATTGTAGAAGATAAGTTGTCCTTTACTCCAAGGATACCTAAACAATGGGAAGGGTATTCCTTTAAGATCAATTTCAGGCATCGTATCCTCAAGGTTTCCATAACTAAAAAGGAAGTCAAGTTTGTTTTGGAAGGCAGGGAGGATATGTCACTTCGCGTCAATGGTGAACGGGTAGTCGTTTCACCGAACCGGGAAACCATTATTGAAAATCAACTTGTTTAAATCGCGTAACCATTTTTACCGGATGAAGAACTGTTTGATCCTTGCCCTATTTTTTATAGGGTGGGGTTGCAAGCATGAGCAAAAACAGCCAGAGCCTATGCGCCAAGAAAAGAAAGAAGCAAAAAAAGAAGTAGTATATCAGGTTTTTACGCGATTATTCGGCAATACCCAAACCAACAATACACCTTGGGGTACTATAGAAGAAAACGGTGTGGGAAAGTTTAGCGATTTTACAGGTGGCGCCCTGGAAGAAATCAGGGCCTTAGGGGTTACCCATATTTGGTACACCGGTGTTCCCCACCATGCTTTGGTGACGGATTATGGCGAATACGACATATCGCGGGATGACCCGGATGTGGTAAAGGGTAGGGCCGGATCTCCCTATGCCGTAAAGGACTATTACAATGTAAATCCCGATTTGGCGGAAAACCCCGAAAAGCGATTGGAGGAGTTTAAGGCGTTGATACAACGCACCCATAAGGCGGGCTTAAAGTTGTTGATCGACATTGTGCCCAATCACGTAGCCCGAAATTACGAGGGTCAATCTACCCCAGAAGGGTCGGAACCCTTTGGTGTTTCGGATGACACTACGGTGGAGTACAGACGCGACAACAATTTTTATTATATACCCGATAGTGTTTTTAAAGTCCCGCAATGGCAAAATGGGTATTTACCCTTGGGTGGTGATGAACATCCATTGGTAGATGGGCAGTTTGAGGAAGTCCCCGCCAAATGGACCGGAAACGGCTCCCGTTTGGCGCAACCACACTTTAATGATTGGTATGAGACCGTGAAAATAAACTATGGGGTACGTCCGGATGGTTCCTATGATTTTGATATACTACCCCAAGGATTTGAATCCAAAGATTACCGAGCACACTTTCAATTTTGGCAGGACAAGGATGTACCCGATTCTTGGATCAAGTTTAGGGATATTGCCCTGTATTGGATTAATATGGGCGTGGATGGATTTCGATTTGATATGGCGGAAATGGTTCCCGTAGAGTTCTGGAGCTATATGAACAGTCACATTAAAATGAAAAATCCAGATGCGTTTCTGTTGGCGGAGGTGTACAATCCACAATTGTATCGGGACTATATCCATAAAGGAAAGATGGATTACCTCTACGACAAGGTAGAGATGTACGATTCGCTCAAGCATATTATGCAGGGCCATGGTTGGACAGACCATATTCCGGTGGTAAAAAAAGGAACGGCCGACATAGCCCATCATTTGTTGCATTTTCTTGAAAATCATGATGAACAACGCATTGCCAGTCCCAATTTTGCCGGAGATGCACAAAGAGGAAGACCGGCCATGGTGGTATCCGCAACAATGACCACGGCTCCCTTAATGATTTATTTTGGTCAGGAAGTAGGGGAACCTGCCCAGGAAAATGCAGGCTTTGGCAGTCCTACCCGAACCTCCATTTTTGATTATATAGGAGTGCCCCACCATCAACGATGGGTAAATGATAAAAGATTTGATGGGGGACAATTATCGGAAGACGAGCGCGCTCTACGCGATTTTTATAAACGGCTGCTAAACTTTACGATCAATAGTAGTGCCCTTATGGGCGAATACCAAGATATCCATTTCTACAACAAGGAAAACTCGGAAGGATATGATCATAGGGTATTATCCTATGTACGCTGGTCTCATTCTGAAAGGTTGATAGTCGTTTCTAATTTTGAGGCGAATGATTCCCGTGTTTTTCAGCTTAAGATTCCATCTGAGATTGTCCAAAAGTGGCATTTGGATGAAGGGAATCACAAAGTGACGGATGTCCTGTACGGTAGTACCGGTACGCTAAAAGTAGTTGACGGAGTTGGGAAGTTGGATGTTTCGCTTAGCTCATTGCAGTCCTTTATCTTTAAAATCGACTGATTCTTTAAAGAATAAATAAAGGTCTCCCATGGAGACCTTTATACATGCATTGTATCCCAACTATTTTACCTTTTTATAGATTAAACCTACCAAAAGCCCCATAACGGCATAGAAAACTATGTAGATAAATCCATTTACCACAGACCCGGTCATGTCCAGGAAATTGGAGGTAGCGTGATTGATAAGTCCATGCCCAAATCCTACCAAAATACCTGCCCAAATACCATACTTTAGACCATCCATTGGGGTATAACTATCGGAACCCCAATTCCTAAAGATGCTGGAAAAGGCGAAGGCCTGGATAAGGCAACCAAAGGCCAAAAGCCCAAAATCGGGCATTTCCTTACCCACACCTGTGGCCGTACCCAAGTGGTTGTTCATAAAATCTTCCGCTAAGATACCCCAGAACAGGAAGCCACCCAAAAAGGACCATACAGCGGCAACAATCGTCGAAATTAAATTGGTTTTTGTAAACATTGTTATGATTTTTAATTGGTTGTTGTACACTAAATATATTGAAAAATCCAAAATAAGTGTTATTAAAGTATATTTATGTAATTGATTTTGTGTGATTTACAATGATGTCCAAAGAAATGTGTTTTACATTTTCCCAGCGATTCCTTTAATGGATTCTTGGCAGACGGTAGTATATTTGTGTTAAAAGTATTGTTATGGAAAATTATAGCCGATTCATTGTGATATTGGTTTTGTCAATCGTACTACAAAGTTGTAATGATATGAAAGAACCGCTGGTGATTGGCCATAGGGGAGCTATGGGCCATGAGACGGAAAATACCTTGGCTTCTATACAGAAAGCTTTGGATTTGGATGTGGACATGATCGAAATCGATGTTTTTAAAATTGCCAGTGGTGAAATGGTTGTATTTCATGATGACACGGTAGATCGTTTGACCAATGGGGGAGGCCATATTGAAAAATATGACATCGATGAGCTCCGGAAGCTTATTGTGGAAGGGAACCATAAAATTCCCTTATTACAGGACGTTTTGGAACTTATCGATAACAAAGTCCGCCTGAATATAGAATTAAAGGGAGCGGATACGGCCGATTCGGTGAATGACATTGTCAATGATTATGTAGATCGGGAAGAATGGATTTTGGATAATTTCATCATCTCTAGCTTTCGTTGGGAAGAGCTCAAAAGAACACGCGAACTCAATGAAGGAATTCCGATTGCCATCCTGGCTGCGGATAGCCCATTGGATGCCCTGCCCATTGCCAAAGAATTGGATGCCGAAGCCATTAACCCCAATTATCGGAAGTTGGATCTGGACATTGCCCAGGAAATCATGAATGCGGGTTTTAAGATTTATCCATGGACGGTAAATGCACCCGGGGATATTGCCAGAATGAAACGAATAGGTGTAGACGGAATTATTACCAATTATCCAGAGCGCGTAAACTAATGTATGATGTTATCATTATAGGAGGTGGCGCAGCTGGGTTCTATGCCGCTATCCAGATTGGGGAATCTGCCCCGGATTTGAAAATTGCCATCCTTGAAAAAGGGAAGGAAGTACTCTCCAAAGTGAAGGTTTCCGGAGGAGGCAGGTGCAACGTCACCCATGCGGAGTTCGACCCTAATGAATTGGTACATAATTATCCAAGGGGAAACAAGGAATTGTTAGGCCCTTTCCATAAGCACTGTAGTGGGGATACCGTCGCTTTTTTTGAGGAACGGGGGATCCAATTAAAAATTGAGGAGGATGGCCGAATGTTTCCCGTAACCGATTCCTCTCAAACGATTATCGATTTTTTTCAAAAAGAAACGGAGCGTTTGGGAGTAAAAGTGCTTAAACATAGTGCGGTCACCAATATCTTGCCCCCTGATTCGGGGAATGATGAACCTCTTTGGGAGATAACGACCATAAAAGGAACATATACCTCAAAAAAAATACTGGTTGCCACAGGGAGTAATCCCAAAATATGGAAATTGTTGGAAAACTTGGGGCATACCTTGGAACCCGCGGTGCCTTCACTTTTTACGTTCAATATTAAGGACAAGCGTATTTCTGGTATTCCCGGCGTCAGCACCTATGCCAAAGTAGAGTTATTGAAAAGAACGTTCAATCCTAAAATCACAATAAAGCTAAGCAGCAAGGTAGCGGACGAGACCCTTTTGGTCTCGGAAGGCCCTTTGTTGGTTACCCATTGGGGAATGAGTGGCCCGGCCATCTTAAAATTATCGGCCTGGGGAGCGAGGATCTTAAATGAATATGGCTATCGATTCAGGATTCGGGTCAATTGGTTGCCCGATTATCACAAAGGAGCCGTATTCCCTTTGTTGTTGGAGATCAAGGATGTGGAAGCAAAGAAGACCGTACTTCGTACCAAAGCCGTGGATGTTCCCCGTCGCCTGTGGACTAATTTGGTAAAGGCATCCGGAATAAATGGTGATACCAAATGGGCCGATGCTTCCAAAAGTCAATTACAACAGTTGGCGGAACAACTCACCGAATGTGAGTTCCTGGTCGTGGGGAAAAGTACCTTTAAGGAAGAGTTTGTTACCGCCGGCGGGGTGAGCCTAAAAGAAATCGACTTTAAAACCTTTGAAAGCAAAATATGGCCCAACCTCTATCTTGCCGGAGAAGTAATAAACGTAGATGCCATCACCGGAGGATTCAATTTTCAAAATGCCTGGACCGGGGCGTATATTGCGGCCCAGGGAATTACAGGCAGATAACGCGATGCAAACCTATATCATTTTATTACGGGGTATAAACGTCAGCGGCCAAAAGAAAATCAAAATGGTCGATCTGCGTATACTGTTGGTGAAACTTGGTTTTCAAAATGTAGCTTCCTATATCCAGAGTGGTAATATTATCCTTGAGGCGAAAGATCAAACGATTAAAAATGTGGAGGACAGGATTGGAGATGGAATCCGGGAACATTTTGGATTCGATGTTCCGGTCCTGGTAAAATCCAAAAAAGATTTCGAAAGAATAATCATGGAAAATCCTTTTAAGGATAAACCTTCATCGGAGGGCAACCGAATCTATTTTGTGTTGTTGAAAAATGCCCCGGAACAAATGTTTGTCAATGCCCTTGAACAAGAGATCTATGAAAATCAGGAATTTAGTATTATTGATGACTGTGTTTACCTATACTGCAAAAATGGCTACGGTAATGCAAAGTTGGATAATAACCTTGTAGAGCGGAAATTAAGCGTACAGGCCACCACGAGAAACCTCAGAACCATGTCAAAATTACTGGAAATGGTAAGGGTAGACATATAAAGTTTTTAAATTTCACCAAACACCAAACACCAAACACCAAACACCAAACACCAAACACCAAACATGTCATGCTGAGCGTAGTCGAAGCATCAGACATCAATTCAATTCCCAAATCTTATAATTTAACAAAGTGGCGAAAGATACCCATAAAAAGTAGGGAATCAGTAAATAGGCCGCTAAGCTGCTCACTACTTTAAACCATTTTATGGTAAGGGCCAAAAGAATGAGCAAGGACAAAATAACGATCAAGGCCCAGAAAGGATTTTTTAACCCAAAAAAGACAATGCTCCAAGCACCATTGAGCAGTAATTGGAATCCAAAATGGTATAGTGCCGTTTTTACCCAACGATGATGTAGCCCTTTGGCCCATACAATCCCAGCTGCAATACCCATTAAAATGTATAATAGCGTC
Organism: Ulvibacterium sp.; assembly: GCF_965228935.1. GTDB lineage: Bacteria > Bacteroidota > Bacteroidia > Flavobacteriales > Flavobacteriaceae > Ulvibacterium. Next base: position 1,929,706 of record NZ_OZ245846.1, read on the forward strand.
CAAACCGGGGCAAAAATCCAATTCGGGGGATTAAAGCTCGGTTTTTCCAAGGTAAGGTACCAATCATTTACAGAACTTTGGGTAGCAAATCCGGATAAGAAGCCAATAACAAGACAAACGCCAATGGCAATAGCAATATGTAACAGTTTTCTTTTCAATTTAGTTGGGGTATTCCCCCTAAAATAGCAATTTATTTTAATTGCCCATGTTGAAAGAGGGCTAAAAACTATCTTTGTGCAAAACAAGATGTCCGTGGTAGAAAACGACTTTGTTCCCGCAGGCTATACGGCCCAGAGTGAAAGGGGAAAGGTAACATGGAGAGCACCTAGCAATATTGCCTTGGTAAAATATTGGGGGAAAAGGGAAAATCAGATTCCGGCCAATCCTTCCCTAAGTTTTACCTTGGATGCCTGTAATACGACCACTTCACTTTCCTATGAAAAACGGAATGGCAAACGAACGGATTTTTCCTTTGAACTTTTTTTTGAAGGTAAAGCCAAGGATGATTTTAAACCCAAAATTGAGCTGTTTTTTAAACGTACCAAGCACTATCTACCTTTTTTAAAGGACTATCATTTTAAAATAGAAACCTCCAATTCCTTTCCCCATAGTAGTGGCATAGCTTCATCCGCAAGTGGCATGGCGGCCCTATCCCTTTGTCTTATGGATTTGGAAAAACAACTTGATCCTGATATGGGCATGGATTTTATGCTCCAAAAAGCTTCCTTCCTGGCCCGTTTGGGATCGGGAAGTGCCTGTAGAAGTATTCAAGGTAACCTTATTCAATGGGGTGCGCATTCGGGGATTCCCGGAAGTTCGGATCAATATGGGATACAATATCCGTTTAGGGTACATAAGGTCTTCAAAAATTATCATGATACCATTTTGCTGGTAGACAAGGGCAAAAAACAGGTGAGCAGTACCATGGGTCACAATTTAATGCACGGACATCCATTTGCCGATAACCGTTTTAAGCAGGCTCATGAAAACATATCCAGGCTAAAACCGGTTTTTGCTGATGGAAATCTAAAGGAATTTATCAATATCGTGGAAAGCGAGGCTTTGACCTTACATGCCATGATGATGACCAGTGAACCCTATTTTATGCTAATGAAACCAAATACCCTGGAAATTATCCATAAAATATGGGAATTTAGAAGAGAGTCCAATAGCAATCTATGCTTTACATTGGATGCCGGGGCCAACGTTCATGTGCTGTATCCTGAATTTGAAAAAGAAAAAGTACATCAATTCATTAAAAATGAACTGATTGTATTTTGTGAAAAGGAGCAGTATATTTGCGACCGAATTGGATTTGGAGCAAAAAGATTAAAATCGGTTTCGGATAATTTATACGGGTAAACCACGTTATTTGATGACGAAGAATAGCATAAAGACAAAGAGTCTTGATTTAAAAACCAAATATTGTTTATCTTTATGAAGCTTTGGCTGAACAAAAAGTGAAGAATTTGAAATGTCGAAGATCATTTTTTTAATTTGATAAATGAAAGGACCGCTGTTTTATTCCAAGATTCTCCTATTCGGGGAATATGGTATCATAAAGGATTCCAAAGGGCTTTCCATTCCTTATAACTTCTTCAAAGGAGCTCTAAAGACCGATGCCAATCCATCTGAGACTTCCAAAAAATCCAATCAAAACTTACGGGAGTTTACGGGCTATCTGGAAATTGTGGCCAAAAACAATTCGGATTTGGTTTCCTTTGATTTCGAAGCTTTGAAGAATGATGTAAATGCAGGAATGTATTTTGACAGTTCCATTCCCCAAGGTTATGGTGTAGGCAGTAGTGGAGCATTGGTCGCCGCTATTTACGATAAGTACGCAAACCATAAGATTACGGTATTGGAGAACTTGACCCGGGAAAAACTGTTGAAGTTGAAGGTCATATTCGGGAAAATGGAGTCTTTTTTTCATGGGAAATCGTCCGGCCTTGATCCCTTGAACAGTTACTTAAGTCTACCTATCCTCATTAATTCAAAGGATAACATAGAATCCACCAGTATTCCGTCGCAAAACAAAAAGGGCAAGGGAGCTGTTTTCCTGTTGGACAGTGGTTCTACAGGCGAGACTGCGCCCATGGTACAGTTGTTCATGGAGAAAATGAAGCAGGAAGGTTTTCGGAATATGTTGAAGGATCAGTTTATAAAACATACCGATGCCTGTGTGGAGGATTTTATTAATGGGAACGTAAAATCCCTCTTCAAAAACCTAAAGCAATTGTCCCACGTAGTCTTGGATAATTTTAAACCTATGATTCCGGCCAAATTTCATCAACTTTGGAAACAGGGAATTGAGACCAATACCTATTATCTAAAGCTTTGTGGTTCAGGTGGCGGGGGTTATATCTTGGGCTTTACCCAAGATCTGGAGAAGGCGAAAGAAGCTTTGAAAGGGTACAATTTGGAAGTGGTGTACAACTTCTAGTACTAAATTGATTCAGATTCCATACACTATTTTGACGTTGGTCTAGTGCAAAATCCCACGAAATGCTTAATAGACGAAACAAGCTCTTACTACTAAAGTTATTGAGTTTGTTCTCCGTTGTACGGGGGTACAATATTTTAATGATCGGGTTGGCCCAGTACTTGGCCTCGATTTATATTTTGTCCCCAGATCTTCCCTTACGCAAAGTGGTTTTTGATTTCAACCTTTTTGCCATAGTTCTCGCCTCGGCTTTGGTCATTGCCTCGGGATACATTATAAACAACTTCTATGATGCTGAAAAAGACCTCATTAATAAACCAAGGAAAAGTATGTTGGATCGTTTGGTAAGCCAACGATTTAAGCTGACCACTTATTTTGTACTTAATTTTTTGGCCGTGTTTGCGGCAAGCTATGTTTCATTTAGGGCCGTATTCTTCTTTTCTGCCTATATTTTTGGTATTTGGTTTTATTCCCATAAACTCAAACGATTGCCTTTTGTAGGTAACTTTGTTTCGGCCACTTTGGCCATAGCTCCGTTTTTTGCCGTATTTGTGTATTACAAGAATTTTGAAGCCAGTATTTTTGTTCATGCCATGTTTCTTTTTCTGTTGATTCTGGCCCGTGAAATGATAAAGGATTTGGAAAATATGGCCGGTGATATGGCCCAGAATTATCGTACCATTCCTATTTTATATGGAACAAGGGTTTCCAAAATTCTAATCAGTATTCTCATCCTGCTTACCGTTGTGCCCTCTATTCTACTTATCTATTTTTTTGATGTAGGATATATGTACCTCTACTTCATCGGTTCCATAGTTCTCTTGATTTTGTTTTTGGCGATGTTATGGAAGGCAAAGACCAAACTGCATTATGTGGGGCTACATAACATCTTAAAATTCATTATCATTGTTGGTGTCTTCAGTATATTGCTGATAAATGTTGACCTTGTGCTAAACCGGATTTTATAATGGACAACCTTTTAAAAGTAGCCATGGCCCAGATTGCCCCTATTTGGTTGGATAAGGCGGCTACCCTTCATAAAATTGAGCAAACCATCCTCAAGGCTGCAGAAGAGGAGGCAGAATTATTGGTATTCGGTGAAGCTTTGTTACCCGGATACCCTTTTTGGCTGGCATTGACCGATGGTGCCGCGTGGGATTCCAAGGTGAACAAGGAACTGCATGCGCACTATACAAGAAATGCCATTCAAGTGGAGGAACTGGAGACCATTTGTAAATTGGCAAAGGATAACCATTTGGCCCTATATTTGGGGGTGATAGAGCGTGCCAAAGATCGTGGCGGACATAGCCTATATTGTTCCTTGGTCTACATTGATGCCCAAGGAGAGATTAAATCCGTACACAGAAAATTGCAGCCTACCTATGACGAACGATTAACATGGGCTCCCGGTGATGGTAATGGACTGCAAGTACATCCTTTGAAGCAATTTACCGTGGGTGGACTCAATTGCTGGGAGAATTGGATGCCCCTACCTAGAACTGCACTATATGCACAGGGTGAAAATTTGCATATTGCGGTTTGGCCCGGTAGCGATCACAATACAAGGGATATCACACGGTTTATTGCAAGGGAATCCAGAAGCTTTGTTATCGGCGTCTCCTCCTTGATGCGTAGGTCGGATTTCCCTGAAAATATGCCCCATATTGAAAAAATCCTGAAAAAAGCACCCGAGGTCTTGGCCAATGGCGGTTCCTGTATTGCCGGACCGGATGGGGAATGGATCGTAGAACCCATAACGCTTCAGGAAGGGCTTATTTACCAAACCTTGGATTTTAATCGGGTATACGAGGAACGCCAGAATTTTGATCCATCAGGGCACTACTCCCGTCCTGATGTGACCAGACTTACCGTAAACAGGGAGCGGCAATCCACCGTGGAATTTGAAGATTGATGTAAGGCTTCATGGTTTTTTAAGACTATTTGGATTCAATCAAGACAATGGATAGGCAAATGTCGGTTCCCCTTCCGAATCCTGGTATACGTTTTCGTCAATTTTTAAGATTTGGCCTCCTATGGGGCAAGCTTTTTTTTGGGATACTTTTGATTTCGTGTACCCGTGATACACTTCCAAAAGAGGAACTTCCCGATTTGCCCATGGTAACGGGTGAAAAAATTAAGGGCGGATCCATATTACAGGTATGGGTCCTGTCATTTGGGGGGAACATAGGAACGGACATTGCCGAACGTACAAACGCCAATTGGGTCGCGCTCTGCCCTTTGGCGGGACTGGAAAGAAACAACGGCGGGGGGATTAGGCCGTTCAATTTTCCGGTATCCGAAGAGACTTACAAGTTGAAAACAGCTATGGAAAAGACCATCGCTAGCGGGGTCGAAAACATCATGGTCAAACCCCTCACCTCATTTTACTTGGTCAGGGGCGATCGTTTTTGGGGTGATTTCTATTTGGAGACCGAGGAAGATTGGTTGGATATGGAGCGGGCCTTTTCGGAATATATCATGGGCTTTGCTGCCCTTTCCGCGGAGTTCCCCCAATTCCGGATGCTTTCTATAGGCAATGAGCTCAGGGAGTTCGCAACACGGAGACCGCAGTTTTTTAGAGATCTTATAACCGGGATAAGGGAGGCATACCCCGACCTTATGCTTACCTATTCTGCCAATTGGGACGAATATGAACGAATCACTTTTTGGGAGGATTTGGATTATATAGGAGTGAATTCCTACTTCCCATTGGTCGAAACAAAAACACCCACCGTGGAGGAAGTAAGCAACGCTTTTGAACCGGTAAAACGACAAATCGAAGTGGTTTCCCGTCAATCTGGAAGGCCCGTACTATTCACCGAATATGGTTTCCGTAGTATTGACTACACGGTAAGACGACCTTGGGACCATGGGGACATACTCACTGGAGTGCGCGTCAACCTACAAGCTCAGGCCAATGCCTACACAGCCTTTTACAATGTTTTTTGGGATGAACCTTGGGTTGCGGGAGGTTTTTTCTGGGAATGGTTCACCGAGAGTGATTTGGACAATCCTTACTACAATTCGGATTCCAATGGGTGGTATATTAATGGGAAACCTGCAGAGCAAGTGGTCAGGGAACAGTATTCCGAAGGAGCCGATTGAAACGTTTTCTAAAACCCAAGATTGTTACTGTTGCATCCAAATGAGAATGGTTTCCTCCAGTTTAGTCCGCTTCCTCAACGGATTCATACCCCAAGTTGATACCTTTTTCCATAGGAGGAATCCCATACTCCATCCATTTGGGTTTTGGGGCTCCCTTTAAGTAATGATCAAAAAACTGGGCCATACGGATATTGAAATCCTTGCGGTTCTGCAATTTTAAAGGCCAATGGGGTTCACCGTTGTAATTCAAAAACCATGAAGGCTTCCCCAGTCGTCTTAGACTTACAAAGAATTCTATTCCCTGATACCAAGGGACATGTCCGTCGGCATCATTGTGCATGATCAAAAGCGGAGTATTAATCTTATCAACATTGAAAATAGGGGAGTTCTCGATATAACGAGAGGGATATTCCCAAGGTGTTCCCCCGATTCTACTTTGCGTATGTTCATATTGAAACTGACGGCTTAAACCGGTCCACCAACGAATTCCTCCGTAGGCACTGATCATATTGGGTACGGGTGCACCGGCTTCGGCAGCTTTAAAAATATCGGTTTTTGTAACCAGATAGGCGATTTGGTATCCGCCCCAACTATGACCTTGAACACCGATGTTATCTTTATCCACAAACCCTTTTTCTATCAATGAGGTAATACCGGGGATAACGCAGTTAAAGGCGCTCTCACCCGGATATCCGATTCGGTAGTGTACATCTGGATTAAAAATTACATACCCCCGGCTGGTATAAAAACTATAGTTAAGTGAGGATCGCTCGGCCCTCGGATAGCGGTGCCTATGCAATCCATCGGAACTTCTCTCATAGAAGTTGACCAAAAGGGGGTATTTTTTGTTGGAATCGAAGTTCTCCGGTTTAACCAACATGCCCGTAAGTTCCTTACCATCCAGGGAAGCCCAATTCACCAATTCTATGGTACCCCATCGATATTCTTTCTGCTGGGGATTGGCATTACTGAGAACGATTTCTTCTTTAAAACTAAGGTCGGATGACCGTAGATCCGGAAATTCCTGGAAGGATTGTCGGGTATAGATCAGGGCATCCTCCAGCAAGGCCTTTACAGGGATTGAATATTGGAAAGGCCCTGATATCAGTGGTTTAAGACGATTTTTTCTAAAGTCGAACTTAGCGTAGCCACCATCCTTACTCTTTTCGTTGAATGATGTTAGCAGCCATTGCTCGTCCGTTGGAATATGATGGATTTCCTTGTCCAAAGCTATATACCTAAATATCATTTTTTCTTCCCTTCCAAACGTCAATCGGATTCCTTCGCCAGTTTCAGGGTCAAATTTCCAAAGGTCATAGCGATCATATAGGATAAGGTATTCGTCATTCTCTGTCCAGCCTGCAACACCATAGGAATAAGGGTAATTGGGGTAATCGTTCAGCTCATTATAAAAAACCTTTCCTTTGGTCAAAGCCCTATAGGTTCCTTTGGGCAGGCTATAGGCAAACCAGGTACTATCAACGCGGCTATAGCCATAGGCGTACTTGGCCTTTGGGCTTAAACGCAAAGCGGGGACCTTGGTCAGTTGCAGAAGAGTTTCCCCGGTGACCGTATGGATCACACGATAATCATTTTCACGTCTCCCTGTCCATTGGCTTTCCAACTCATGGGGCAAGGTGGTGCCGGACAGAGCGTATATGGCATTGCCCTCATCGCCCAGTTCCGTTTGTATATAATGGGCATTGCCCAATTGTACCAAAGCGTTATTTTTTAGGTTTATGGCGGTTTGGTAGGACTGTACGGTATCGTTCTTTAGTTGTAGTTCTTGAACCGTATAAAGCCTAGGTTCTTTATAGGTCCAAACCTCTACATTCACGATTTCATCTTCGGTAAGGGTGGTGTCCTTCACAATGGGAGGGGTCGCCAGGCCAAAGAATAGTTTCGATTCGTCTTTGGAAAAACCGACCTTGCCATGATGGGAAACCATGTATCCGTTGGGGGCTGTGGATTTATCGACGATTTTTTCCGCAGTAGTATGCCCTTCTTGCCATAGGAATAGTTCATTGGGCCGTACTTGTATTTTTGTGGTATCGGTATCGACTACAAATCCCAAATTTTTCCCCGATTCACTGAAGTTGAGTTGGAAATATTTTCCTTTTTTTGAACTATGCACTTTACCACTTTCACCAGTTTCCAAATTCATGACAAAGACCCCCGCATCGGCTTCTTTATTTTTCCCAGTCGTAGAATAGGCAAACCACTTTCCTCTTTTTGCAAACACAAAGTGTGTCACATATTTAAGGGTATCTTCCTGTAGGGTTTTCAAATTTCGCAGAACCACATGGTATCCGTTTTTTTTGCTTGGTTTTTTGGGCTTATCCTTTTTCTTCTCTTCCTTTTCTGTAATCGAATCTTTTTTCCCCTCTTTTTTTTCCTTGATTTCCTCCAATTGATAAGCTATATACCCCGACCATTTTTCAGGTATTTTGTACGATTTAACATGGCCCATTTTCACCAAATTGCCATTCTTTAGATTTAAAATACCCAGAGAGTCCTTGGGCAGGTCTTCTTTTTTTACTTTACGGCTCTTCATGGCGGTTACACTGTCCGTCCAGGCCTTTATGGTAAATAAGGCGAATTGGGAATCATAGGTAAACCTGCCCTTCTGGGCCCGTTCGTGCTCAAAAAGCAAAGAACCCCTAGAGTCCTTAATCTTCAGAAAACTATCCTTTTCACCTTTTTCCAAGGCGTATAGCACATAATTTCCGTTGGGCGAAATCGCCTCATCCTGTATAGTGTTCCACAAGTCGAAATCAGTATGGTCCAGAACCTTTTTTTGGGCAAGGATTATGGTAGGGAGGAGGATAAAAAAAAGGGCAAATGGTCGTGTTGTCATTTGGATGGTATTGAATCCTATAAAGATAGGGGTAAAAGGGAATATAGTAAGGTAAAACTGTTGGCTATCACCATTCGACCAATTAAATAACGAAAACCCAAAATCATCCAATGGCCTTCCCTACCTTTGCAAAAAATTTAGGGTATGGGCCGGTCAGGACATAATAAAGGAAGGAAACCATCAGGAGGGCAGAGGAGTAGTTATGGAAAGCGAAGTAACTATAGGGGGAACGCCACTATTCAAAAACCAGGGCCGCGTAAACAGTCCCCAGACCCTGATTTGATTCGGTTAAACAAGTATGTGGCCAACTCTGGGGTGTGTACCCGAAGGGAGGCCGATGTTTACATTGCGGCCGGTAATGTGACCGTAAACGGAAAACCCATCACGGAAATGGGCCACAAAGTACGATTAAGCGATGAGGTACGTTTTGATGGCCGGTTGCTCAACCCGGTCAAAAAAGAGTATGTTGTATTGAACAAGCCGAAGGATTTTACGGTCACTGCCCGAAACGAAAAAGGAAAGCGGACGGTATTGGGCCTTATCTCCAACGCCTCAAAATCAGAACTTTTGCCTGTAGGGAAATTGCAGAAAGAAACTACCGGACTATTATTGTTTACCAATGACACCGATCTGACCTTGCGTTTGAATAGTCCTAAAAATGGGCTCCGCAAAATCTATCATGTTGAATTGAACAAGACTCTTAGAAGCAGTGACTTAAAAAAAATACAGGATGGCTTGACCATAGATGAAAAAATGGTTAAGGTACATGATATCAGTTTTGTTGAGAACGCTCCTAAAAATCAAATAGGCATCGAAATTTATAGTACTCGGAACAATATCGTACACCGGATTTTTGAAGAACTGGGTTATGAGATTGTAAAACTGGATAGAGTAATCTATGGCCCGTTGACCAAAAAGGACTTACCTCGGGGGCACTGGCGGTATTTAACGGAGCAGGAGGTAATTAATTTGGGGATGATTAAATAAGCTCTGCATATTAATCATGATAATTTCTTGATTCGGTTTACCGTTCCTTGCCTTCTTCAAGGGAAGGTGGATTCCAAATCACGGATTTGGAAGACGGAAGGGATGGTTTTTCCACCCTTTCCGTCAGCGCTTTACGCCGACACCTTTCCCTGACCAGGGAAAGGAGCTTCTACCCTTATTTTTTGAAATTATCCTGTATTTCTTGGAGTACTGAAGTTAAATGATCAAAAACCATTTTATTTTCAAACCGGATGACCTTGTAATTTAGGTTTTCCAGATATTTTGTTCTTCGTTCGTCTTTTTCCACTGCGATGGGATTATTATGCACTTCTCCATCAAGTTCTACAATGAGCCTTTCCGGGGCACAATAAAAATCCACGATATAATTACCAATGCCATGTTGACGTCTAAACTTACGGCCGGCCAATTTTTTATGTTGCAAATATTTCCAAAGAAAAGCTTCGGCAGGGACCAGATTTTGCCTCAGTTCCTTGCGACAATTCCTTAGCTCTGGTTTATTATGCTTCTTCAAATTCCGAATTTTAAGGCTCTTTCCGCGACATAGGAAAAAAGCTCTTTTTGGGTTAAAGGATTTTCTCCATCTTCGCCCTAATCTCCTCCAAACACAAATTCCCTAGACTACCTTCATGGGTATGTGAAATATCCCGTTTAGGTTTGAAGTTTCCCGATTCAATTTCCTGCCCCATCTTTTTATAGGCATCTCGAAAAGGCATTCCATCCTGTACCAATTCGTTCAGGGTATCCACGCTAAAGAGGTAATCATATTTGGGATTTTCCAGAATATTGGTATTGACCTTGATTTCCTTTAAGCTAAATGTCAGGATCTCAAGACAGGCCTTTAGATCTTGCAGGGCCGGAACAATAATTTCCTTGACCAATTGCAGATCCCGATGGTACCCGCTGGGCAAATTATTGATGACCAAAGTGAGCTGATTGGGTATCGCTTGAATTTTATTGCATTTGGCCCGAACCAGTTCAAAAACATCCGGATTTTTCTTGTGGGGCATAATACTGCTTCCGGTAGTCAATTCATTGGGAAAAGAAATGAAGTCAAAATTTTGGCTCATGTATAGGCAAATGTCCATGGCCAGTTTTGACAGGGTAGTGGCAATACTTGCCATACCAAAAGATGTCCCTTTTTCTACTTTTCCCCGACCCATTTGGGCGGCCACTACATTGTATTTTAAGGTTTTGAAATCCATCTCCCGAGTAGTGAAGTTTCGATCTATGGGGAACGAACTGCCATAGCCCGCGGCACTGCCCAACGGGTTCTGGTCGGCTGTTTTATAGGCAGCTTCAATAAAATACAGATCATCGATCAACGTTTCCGCATAGGCCGAAAACCAAAGCCCAAAGGAAGACGGCATCGCAATCTGTAAATGGGTATAGCCGGGCAACAAAACCTCCTTGTGTTTTTCGGCCAAATCCAGCAAAAGGTCGAATAATGCCTTGGTCTGACTTTTAATCGTAGTAAGCTCATCCTTCAGATAGAGATGCATAGCGACCAAAACCTGATCGTTTCGCGATCGTGCCGTATGTATTTTTTTTCCGGTATCCCCAAGTTTTTCGGTAAGTAAAAACTCAATCTTGGAATGCATGTCCTCAAAGGAATCCTCGATGGTAAAGGAACCCTCTCCAATGGTTTTTGCAATGGTATCCAGTTCAGTGACCAATGCTTCCGTTTCAGTGTCGGTCAACAACCCTATTTTGCCCAACATCTTGGCATGGGCCTTGGAGGCGATGACATCGTATTTGGCCAGTACCAGATCCAATTCCCGATCATTACCTACGGTAAATTGATCTATTTTCTTGTCGGTACTAAAGCCTTTGTCCCAGAGTTTCATATTTAAAGTATCAAATTCAAGTTCAAATGTCAAGTTCAAATAAAGTATTCACGGATTTTGTCTTTAATGCCTGCATTTGAGATTAGTTTTTTAAAAACCCATTTAAAATTTTGATATACAGATCAATTCCCTCCTCAATTTCCCTTACATAAATATATTCATCCGCCGAATGGGAACGTGTACTGTCGCCTGGGCCCAATTTCATGGATTGGCAGGTCAATGCCGCTTGATCGGACAAGGTCGGCGAACCATAGGTCTTCCTACCCAAGGCAATTCCCGACCGTACCAAGGGATGGTTCCCGTCTATTGCCGAGGAATTTAACCGTAACGATCGTGGCTTGAGTTCACAGGGAGCTTCTTTCATTAAGATATCCGTGATCTCCTGATTGGTATAGGCATCGTTGACCCGGACATCGATGACCAGATCCACATGGCCCGGAACCACATTATGCTGGTTTCCGGCATTGATCTGGGTTACCGTCATTTTTGTTTCGCCCAGAACGTCGGACACCTTTTTGAACCTATAGTTTTTAAACCATTCCAGCACCGGGATGGAATTGTAAATTGAATTGTTGTCATTTGGATGGGCGGCATGCGACGGGGTTCCTTGGATGGATGCATCAAAAACTACCAGACCTTTTTCGGCAATGGCCAGATTCATTAGGGTGGGTTCCCCAACAATGGCTACATCAATTTTGGGAAGATTGGGAAGTAATCCCCGTAAACTGTTTTGTCCCGCATTTTCTTCCTCCGCCGAGGCGACCATCAAAAGATTATGGGATAGTCCTTCCACCGCATAAAAGTTCGCAAAAGTCGCTAAGAGCGATACCAATGCCCCTCCCGCATCATTGCTGCCCAGCCCATACAGTTTTTCATTTTCTACATGTGCATGGAACGGATCCCTGGTATATGCGGAATTTGGTTTTACGGTATCATGATGGGAATTTAATAGTAGGGTAGGCTTTGAGTCGTCCCAGTATTTATTCTTGGCATAGAGGTTATTGTTTTCGCGTTCAAAAGAAATATCATAGAAAGCAAACCAGGCCTCCAAAGCGGAAGCCGTGCCCTCCTCTTCTCCTGAAAAAGATGGAATGGAGATTAATTCCATTAATAGGGCTATTGCTTTTTCGGTAAGTTTTGCTCTTTCCATTTTTAGAGGGTTAAAGTAGTGTAAAGATCGGGTTCCGAATGGATCATTGAAATATCACCAATACAGACTTTATGAACATTCTTTTGAAGTGCGTGAAAACAATTCTCCAGTTTCGGCAACATACCCTCGGAAATAACACCATTTTCCCGTAACTCCTTATAGGTTTTGGAATCGATGTTCTTGATAACCGAATTGTCATCAGTTATATCCGACAGTACCCCCTTCTTTTCAAAACAATAGTAGAGGGTAGTCTCATAGCTATGGCCCATACCTATAGCAATTTCTGAGGCAATGGTGTCGGCATTGGTGTTTAGCAGTTGTCCCTCACCATTATGGGTGAGCGCGCAGAAAACGGGAACAAATCCTGAGTGTAACAAATCTGAGATCGATGTAGCATTTACGCTGTCAACATCCCCCGCAAAACCATAATCGATTTCCTTTACGGGTCTTTTATGCGCCCGGACAGTATCGGCGTCCGCACCACTCAATCCAATGGCATTGCAGGCCAGTGCCTGAAGCTGTGCCACAATAGTTTTATTGGCAAGACCCCCATATACCATGGTAACGACCTCCAGACTTTCCGCATCCGTGATTCTCCTGCCTCCTTCCATTTTTGGGGTTATCCCCATTTTTTTCAAGACCTGGGTCGCTTTCTTGCCCCCTCCATGAACCAAGATTTTAAGGCCTTCCATTTTGGCGAATACGTTTAGAAAACTCGAAAGTTCTTCCTTGTTTTCTATGACATTTCCCCCAATTTTCACGACCGCCAGTTTGGATTTCATATGCTCCGATTCAAGTTACGCGTTTAAAATTCCCCCGTCAATGGTCATGGCGCTACCTGTAATCCAGGAAGAATCCTCGGAAACCAGGAAAAGGGCCAATTTTGAAATATCCTCCGGCGTACCCAATCGATTCAAAAGGGTGGTCTTTCCGGCATTTTCCACCGCGGTTTCAGGGTCTTCAAAAGCCTTGGCTGAATTCCATAACAACGGGGTATCTACTGGTCCGGGACAAATGGCATTAACCCTAATTTTAGGCCCATATTCAACGGCCATTTGTTTCATTAAGGCCAAGGACGCGGCTTTTGAGGCACAATAGGCCGGATGGTTGGGAAAACTTTTGAAGGCCGCAATAGAGGAATTGATTAAAATATTGCCTTCCCCTTCCAGCAAATGGGGAATGGCGTATTTGGACAGGTAAAAAATTGCGCTAAGATTGGTGTCCAATGTTTTTTGCCATTCTGCCAAATCCAGTTGTACCACATTGCCCAAGCCCAGAATTCCCGCATTGATGGAAAGCACATCCAACTTTCCAAAATTTTCAATAGCGGCCTGAACCAATTTTTCATTATAGGGAGCCTCACTTACGTCACCGGGGATAAAAATAGCTTCCTTGAGGGCTGTAGCCAATGCATTTCCCCTTTCCGTATTCCGCCCCGAAAGAACAAGTTTTGCCCCTTCTTCTGAAAAGACCTCCGCAATGGATTTCCCCATTCCGCTGGTGGCCCCGGTAACGATACAAACTTTATCCTTTAGTTTTTGTGACATATTGTTTATTCCTTAATTTCTTCCAGAATCTTTTTCAAAACAATTTGCGCGGAATAAGTTCTGTTATCGGCCTGTTCTACTACCAAGGATTGGTCACTGTCCAGGACCGCATCTTCCACTACCACATTCCTACGCACGGGAAGGCAATGCATAAATTTTGCCCTACCTAGTCTCTCCTGGGTAATCATCCAATCCGGATCTTGATGTAAAACCTGTCCATATTTGGAATAACTGCTCCAATTCTTTACATATACAAAATCCGCATCTTCCAAAGCTTTGTTTTGATCGTATTCTATTTGGACGCCCTCAGTAATTGCCGGATTTAATTCATAACCTTTGGGATGCGTTATGATAAATTCCGCTTGTTGTTGTCGCATCATTTCTACAAAGGAATTGGCCACTGCATGGGGTAGGGCCTTGGGATGTGGCGCCCAGGATAGTACCACCTTGGGTTTAGCTTTCTCATTGTGTTCGGCCAAGGTAATGGCATCTGCCAGAGCCTGTAAAGGGTGCCCTGTGGAACTTTCCATATTTAGTATAGGAACGGAGGCATAGGTCGCAAACCCGTTCAAAACCAATTCCGCCTCATCCTTATCCTTGTCCTTCAGACCTGCGAAAGCCCTAATGGCAATAACATCACAGTATTGGGATACGACTTGGGCCGCTTCCTTGATGTGTTCGGAAGTGCCTTGATCCATAATCGTACCATCCTGGTATTCCAGTGCCCACCCTTCCTTGCCAAAATTCATGACCATTACATCCATCCCTAAATTCGAAGCCGCTTTTTGTGTGCTCAGCCGTGTCCTAAGACTATTATTGAAAAACAACAGTCCAATGGTCTTGTTTTTACCCAAATCCTTTGATCCTAACGGATTTTTTTTCAAAGCCCTTGCTTCGGACACTAAATCGGAAAGGGAATCGATTTTGGTTATGGAAAGGAAATGCTTCATTGTTTAATTTTGGTAAAGTTTCCGATTCCTTTAAGGGAATCCGTTATAAAATTGTCCTTTAATCCGTTTACGATCCAAGTCTCGATACCCGAATTCTGCGCAATAGTGGCCGCTTCTATTTTTGAATGCATCCCCCCGGTACCGTGTGTTGATTTTAATGTGCTGATTTCCTGTTTTAAAGTACCGATCCCGGATACGGAAGATATAGTCTCCGGCATATCATTTTCCAAGGAGATTTTGGTATAGATGCCATCGGTATTGGTAGCGATAATAAGCAGGTCTACCTGAAGCAATGCCGCTGTTAAGGCAGCCAATTTATCATTATCGCCAAATTGGATTTCATCTGCGGCTACGGTATCATTTTCATTGATTATAGGAATAAAGTTATTGGAGACCAACACGTTTATGGTGTTTTTGATATTGGCCTTGGCATCCGGGTTTTCAAAGTCCGAATACGATAACAGACATTGGGAAGTGAATAATCCCAACTCCCTAAAATTTTCCTGAAAGATTCGCATCAGGTGGGGTTGCCCTATCGCCGCCAAAGCCTGTTTTACATTGATTTCCGCTCCATTGTGCTCCAATTTCACAAATTGTTTGGCCGCAGCAATAGCCCCCGAACTCACGATGATAAATTCATAATCGCCCTGTAAGGATGCTATTTGCCTCCCGATGTCCTCAACCTTTCCGCGGGAAATCTGATTGGTTTCCTTGGTCAAGGTATTGGTTCCTATTTTTAATAGGATTCGCTTTTTGCCCATAGTCTTCTTTTTACACTATCGTATTTGTCCGTTGCCTCGTACGTACCATTTGTTGGACACAAGGTGCTGTAAGCCGATCGGGCCTCTTTGATGTAATTTGTCCGTGCTAATGGCGAGCTCGCCTCCCAATCCAAACTGTCCCCCATCCGTAAAACGGGTAGAAGCATTGTGATAGACCGCCGCGGAATCCACACTGTTCATAAAGATTTCGGCCGCTTCATCATTTTGGGTGATAATGGAAGCGGAATGTCGACCGCTATAACGATTTATCTTAATGATTCCTTCTTCAAGATGCTGTACTTCCCCCAAGACTATTTTGTAGTCAAGAAACTCCTCATGCCAGATAGATTCGTTCTCAATTTTGGAAACCCCTTCAAATTGGGCAAGTTGATTATCACCCAGGATTTCCACATCACTTTTCCTTAAGGCAGCGAGCAATCGCTTTGTAAATGCTTCCTTGTTGGGAAGTTCGGCGTTGATCAGAACTTTGTCCAAGGCATTGCATGCGGATATTTTTGTGGTCTTGGCATTGATAATAATGTCCATAGCCATATCCAGATCTGCATCTTTGTGTATGTATACAAAATTATTGCCCCTACCACTTACGATTACTGGACAGGTGGCATGTTGTTTTACGAATGCGATTAATCTTTCACCTCCCCGGGGAACGATCAAATCCACGTTTTGGGTGGGATTTTCCAAAAAGGCCTGCGTCTGGGTTCGGTTAAACTGCAAATATTCTACCCAATTGGTGTCGGCACCGTTTTGTTTTAGTGCTTTGTGCCATAAATCTACCAATACCAAGTTACTGTTCAGGGATTCCTTACCTCCCTTTAATAAAATCCGATTTCCGGATTTAAAGGCAATTCCCGCTGCTTCGATAGTGACATCGGGACGAGACTCATAAATAATAAGAACAGTCCCAAAAGGTGCCGTTTTATTGCTCACCTCCATCCCGTTTTCATGAGTAAAACGGTACCGCTCAATACCTAGAGGGTCGTCGGATTCCTCCAGTTGCTTTAAGGATAACAGCATTTCCCCTATTTTGGCATCATTTACCTTTAACCGATCGCGCATGGCGATATCCCCATCGGCAAAACTGGTCATATCCTTTGCATTGGCCGTAAGGAGGGTTTCACTTTCTTGCTTTAGTAAATCGGCCATAGTCGCCAAAACGGCGTTTCGTTTTTCAATATCCAAAATTAAACTCATACCAATTCTGCTTTTAAGGCTTCGAAGAAAACATCCAAATGTTCTCGGGTTATGTTAAGGGCGGGCAGGAACCGAAGCACATGTTTATCCTTTGCCCCTCCCGTAAACATATGTTGATTAAAGATTAATCGCTTTCTAAGGTCGGCCACTTCAAAATCAAATTCGAGGCCCAACATAAGTCCTTGGCCCTTTACCCGTTTTACCTGGGGTATGGTCTTGGCTTTTTCAGTAAAATACTTCCCCATAGCGGTCGCATTTTCCAACAAATCCTTATTTTCCAAAACCTCTAGGACGGCCAAGGTTGCCACACAGGCCAAGTGGTTGCCTCCAAAGGTGGTACCCAGCATTCCGTAGGATGCCTTTATGCTTTCATGGATCAATACACCGGCTACCGGAAACCCGTTGCCCATGCCTTTGGCTATACTTATGATATCAGGTTGAATACCATGATGTTGAAATGCGAAGAATTTTCCACTCCGTCCAAAACCGGATTGCACTTCATCGGCAATTAACAGTACCCCATGTTCCTTACAAAGCTGTGCCATAGTCTGATAAAACCGGGTCGAAGGTTCATCCAATCCCCCGACCCCTTGGATGGCCTCAAGGATTACGGCACATACATCGCCTTTTTCGATTTCCTTTTTAAAAGCCTCTATATCCTCGAAAGATAAAAAAGTTACTTTCTGTTGTTGATTTATCGGGGCATTGATTTTGGGATTGTCCGTGGCCGCTACCGCTGCGGAAGTCCGGCCATGAAAGCTATTGGCAAAGGCGATGACCCTGGATTTTCCAGTTTGAAAGGAGGCCATTTTCAATGCATTTTCATTGGCCTCGGCACCCGAGTTGCACATGAACAGATTATAATCCGGGCAGCCTGAAAGCTGTCCTAGTTTTTTGGCCAATTCCTCCTGTAAGGGATTTTTGATAGAGTTGCTATAAAACCCGATTTGATCCAACTGGTCTTTAAGCCGCTTTGTATAATGCGGATGCGAATGCCCAATGGAAATGACGGCATGCCCTCCATAAAAATCCAAATACTCCTGACCTTTGTCATCCGTTACCACAATTCCCTTGGCAGAAACGGGGGTGACATTATACAACGGATATACGTCGAATAATTTCATAGTATAAAGTTCAAATTCAAACTCAAATTTAGAATCATAATAACCTGATTAAGAATGCCTTTGTCTTTGAGTTTGCTATTTGTGTTTTTTAGTTTACGTGTTTCAGGCTTTGTACTTTAAAGTTGCCCTTCCTTAATCCTGCTTATTTTTTCATAAGAGGCCACAATGCCTTGTATCAAAGAGGAACTCAATCCTTGATGCTCCATTTCATTGAGGCCTTGTATGGTACATCCCTTGGGAGTGGTTACCTTGTCTATCTCCGCTTCCGGATGACTCCCGGACGCAATTAATAAACTTGAGGCCCCATTACAGGTATGCATGGCTAGCTCCTGTGCTTCCTTAGCATCAAAACCCAATTGGATGGCCCCTTGGGTCGTTGCCCTGATCAAACGCATCCAAAAAGCGATGCCACTGGCACAGATTACCGTTGCGGCCTGCATCTGTTTTTCAGGAATCTCCATGGTATGCCCCATTCGGTTAAAAATGGCCTTGGCCAAATCGATCCGTTTTTGTCCCATGTCATTACTACAGACACAAGTCATGGATTGGCCCACGGAAATAGCCGTATTGGGCATGCTACGAATGATATATTTATCTTCCCCGATAATGCCCTCCATTTGGGCAATACTAAAACCTGTTATTGTGGATATGACCACATGATTTTCGGTCAAAAGATCTTTAATATCCTTTAAAATTCTCTCCAATTGGCTCGGCTGTACCGCCAAGATCAGCACATCCGAATTTTTAACGGCCTCACGATTATCGGTCGTTATGGTTACGTTCCCATACTTTTCATAATCCTTGATTTCCGCAGTATTCCGTTTGGTAAGATACATGGTGGTGGCACCGTTGGTGTTTAGTACACCCTTGGCGATGGACAGTCCCAAATTTCCAGCTCCTATTATGGCTATTTTCATGCTTTTGAAATTTATTCGTTTAGTATTGGTTTATGCTCATCGAGAATTGGAATTAAAATACACCGGCTTTTAACTGCAACCCCAAATCTTCCTGAAAACCGAACATCAAATTCATGTTCTGAACGGCCTGACCCGATGCTCCCTTCAACAGGTTATCGATGGCCGAGGTAATCAAAAGGGTATTTTTATGTTTATGCAAATGGATATGACATTGATTGGTATTCACCACTTGTTTTAAATGGATAGGATTGGACGCTACATGGGTAAATACAGCATCTGCATAAAAATTCTGATAAAGTGCAATAGCTTCGTCCTCACTGCCTTCAAATGGGGTATAGGCGGTGGCCAAAATGCCCCTCGTAAAATTTCCTCTGTTCGGCAAAAAAAACAATTCACCTATACTGTTTCCAAAAGAATGTAGGCTTTCATTAATTTCTCCCAGGTGCTGATGGGTAAAAGGCCTATACCAACTGATATTATTGTTGCGCCAACTGAAGTGTGAGGTGGCGGAAGGACTTACACCGGCTCCTGTACTTCCCGTCATGGCATTGATATGGACATCGTTTTGCAATAGATTGGATTGTGCCAAGGGTAAAAGAGCCAATTGAATGGCCGTGGCAAAACATCCGGGATTGGCAATGTGTTTGGCTTTTTGTATTTCCACTTTTTTTAATTCCGGAAGGCCATAGACAAATTTCTTTCCGTTCAAAATGGCATCGGCCTGTAATCTAAAATCATTACTCAAATCTATGATTCTTGTATCCCCGGAAAATTGATGTTCCTTAAGGAATTGGGTGGAGTTGCCATGACCCAGGCATAGGAAAACCACATCGATACTTAGATTTACCGTACCGGTGAATTCCAAGGAAGTCAAGCCCAATAGGTCGGGATGTGCCGTTGAGACTCGCTTACCTGCCCTTGTGGTGCTGAATACAAAGTCGATTTCAACCTCAGAATGGTTCAATAAAATTCGAATAAGCTCTCCACCGGTATAGCCGGATCCTCCAATAATACCTGCCTTAATCATAGTCCTTGTTTACGTGGTTCGCTATCTTCCCGGAATTGGAAAGAATTTTGATAAAGCCTTTGGCGTCATTCGCCGTCCAGCCCTTGTTCATCTCCCCGTAACTGCCAAAGGAAGCATTCATCAGATCGTGTTCAGAGGAAATCCCGTTCAATCTAAACTGGAAAGGATAGAGTGAAATGAATACATCGCCCGAAACGTTCTTTTGGGTATCGGTCAGGAAGGCCTCTATGTTTCGCATTACCTCGTCCAGATAGTTGCCTTCGTGCAATAGCATCCCGTAAAAATTGCCCAGCTGTTCTTTTTGGAATTGCTGCCACTTGCTTAAGGTGTGCTTTTCCAATAGATGATGGGCCTTGATGATAATGAGCGATGCAGGTGCCTCGAACCCTACCCGACCCTTGATGCCAATAATGGTATCGCCGACATGGATATCCCTTCCAATGGCATATTTTGATGCCATATCTTCCAGCTTTATGATATTGTTTACGGAAGTATCTGATTGACCATCAATCGCGACCAATTCTCCTCTTTCAAAAGTCAGTTTTACATCTACTGGCGTTTTTTCCCGTAATTGACTCGGATAGGCAGAATCGGGTAGGGGCTTATTGGAGGTCAGGGTTTCGTCACCTCCTACAGAAGTACCCCAGAGCCCCTTATTAATGGAATATTTGGCCTTTTCCCAAGGATAATCCACCCCGTTTTGTTTCAGGTAATCAATTTCCGTTTCACGGGCCAATTTGTTATCCCGAATTGGGGTAATGATTTCAATATCGGGTGCCATGATCTGAAAGATCATATCAAACCGTACCTGATCATTACCCGCACCCGTACTGCCATGTGCGATGTATTGCGCACCAATTTTTTTGGCATGCCTTACGATTTCTAGGGCCTGTACGATCCGTTCCGCACTAACGGATAAAGGATAAGTGTTGTTCTTCAACACATTCCCAAAAATGAGATACTTCACTACTTTTTCGTAAAAGGTCTGTACGGCATCTATGGAAGTATAGGAAGTAGCACCAAGTTCCAAGGCCTTTTCCTCAATGCTTTTTATTTCTTCCAGGGAAAACCCGCCGGTATTCACGCTAACGGCATGTACCTCAAAACCTTTTTCTTTGGAAAGGTATTTGGCACAGTAGGAAGTGTCCAATCCGCCGCTATAGGCTAAAACTAATTTCTTCATTTTTGCTTCTTTTTAAGGAACAATTGCTCCTTTATACTTTTTAATCTTTTAAAGGCCTTGCTGTTCACCTTTTCTTTTTTCGAGTTTTTTTGGTCGGCCGAGGCATCGTATAACATCCCGGTGCACAAACACATTTTTTGTTCGGTACGGGTAAGGATATCAAAATTCTTACAGGTTTGGCAACCTTTCCAGAAATCCGGATCATTGGTAAGTTCAGAGAACGTAACCGGCTTATAACCTAGCTCGTAATTCATTTTCATTACGGCCAAGCCTGTAGTAATGCCAAATATTTTGGCCTCGGGAAACTTCTTTCTCGAAAGCTCAAAAATCTCTTTTTTGATTTTCTTGGCAAGCCCTTGGTTCCGATAATCAGGGTGAACGATAAGTCCTGAATTGGCCACAAAATCCTTATCGCCCCATACCTCAATATAACAGAAGCCTGCAAACTTTTCCCCATCCAATGCGATTACGGCATTCCCGTTTTCCAGACGTTTTATGATATACTCTGGGGTTCTTTTGGCAATGCCCGTACCACGCACTTGGGCAGATTCCGAGATGGTATCGCTTATAATTTGGGCATATTTAAAATGTGATGCGTTGGCAATAACAATTTCCATTGCTATTTGATTAAAACATAAAAATTAGAAAGATGGTTATTGGATTTTGCGGAAATGGACTCACCTATTTCCATAGTCTATTCGCACCCTTACGGGCGACGGCGTGGAAAGAACGGACGTGCTTGAGCGGGAATGCCCTTAGTGTTTACTATGTATAAATGTTCGTTCATAAGAGAACCAAATGTACAAATAATATTGAAACCGCCTAATTCACGGATGAATTTTTGTGGAAAATCTGTTTTACCCCTTTAAGCTTGAATATTTCGTAAACCAAAAATCCATATACCGCAAAATATTCAATGGCGAGCAACCACAAGTTTTCCTTGAATTGGGTCTTGGAATAGGCAAAATAACTTAATATAACCATGGCGGACCATACTAGGGCAAAGCGATATTCGGTAAAAATGACCAGGAAGACCAAAAAAACCAAATACCAAGGATGTACTGTTGTGGAAAGCAGATAATAGCACCCCAAAATCCATAGCATACTGGTAATGAGAACCTGTGGTTTTTGGTTGTTGGCCAAGAAGGTAAATAGAAGGGCTATGACAATTATGGCCAAAGGTGTAATTTTTCCATAAACCTTTACCAATTCCCAAGCTTTGGCATCAAAAAAGTTTACGGCCACCAACTTTATCCCATTATAAAGGCCGGCATTGAATTCGAAATTGGAGAACCAAAGGCCAACGGAATCAGAATAGTGCGCAAAGAATTCCGAAGTATAAAACGGGCCAAGTAAAATGAGGGTAGTCAATGTAATCAATCCATAAAATGAAATACTCTTTTTAAACCCTAAATGTGTTAGGAATAAGGGTAGGAACAGCAAGGGCACCAATTTTACCGAGATAGACAGGGCATAGGGAATAGCGGCCCACAACCATTTCCCGATTAAAAGCAAATACAGGGCCCAAACAAAAAAGAAGAGCATCACGCCCTCAAAGTGTAGATTTCCAGTGAGTTCGATGATAACAAGGGGATTTAGAAAATACCAAAATATAAGATGCGGAGAACGGTTTAGATTTTTGAGTAGTTTTCGTCCGAAATAAAAAATACCAATATCCGATAAAATAATAACGGCCCTCATAACCATAACCGAACCCAAGATGCTCTTACCTCCCAAAAGAGCAGCCAAGGCAAAAACAAGCTGATTCAAGGGAGGGTAGTTGCTAAAGTGGCGTGCGCTTAGTCCGCCCATTCCTTGATGCAGTTCCTCTGCGTTGGCAATAACCAGATCTTTTTGCCCTATAAGTGTGTCAGGAACTTCCAAATACGGATTGAGCATATGGCTCACCAATTCCCCGTCCCATATAAACCGGTAAAAATCCTGGGACAAATTGGGCTCGGCCCAGAGGAAGATCAAACGAAACAATATGCCGATCACGAGAAGAAACTTAAAATTCCATTTCTCGAATTGAATAAGTTTAAAGGACAGGAAAAATAGTGCCGCAAAAAGTATAAGAAGCTTTGTGAAGTCCGAACGCACCAGATGGTATGCGAACGTATAGTAAAAAACCAAACTTAACAGTGCCAGTATAATCGGGACTTTATGTAGTTTCCAATAGGTAACAATTGGGTAGGGCATTTTTGGTCGGGTTTACTACCTGACTAATTTAGGGGTTTTAAGGGAACTTACCGCTACTCTAAATGTCACTTGGCTTATAAAATTGTAAGGCCACTACATACAATTCCAAGAGTTAAGATATTAACCGGGTTTATCCCGTTGATCCTGGGAAAGTTATGTGCAAATGAGTCAATTATGTTCGAAGACGGGAGAGTCGGTAGTAGTTTCGCTGGCGCCGTCACTGACGGTAATAACAAGGTAATATTTAGCTCCTGGAACACTATCGGTAATATCAATGGAAGGTTCCTCCAAATTCAAATAGGAATCGATTTCCAAATCGTTTTCAAAAACTTTTACATCAAAAGTCAAGACATCGTTGTCTTCATCTGCTGCTTCCCACTCAACGGTCAGGATTTCGTTTGAGGGATTGGTATAAAAACTGATGTTATGGGCCGGATAGGGGACATGATTTCCCAAACCTTCACCTCTTGTGTAAAAACTCCATTGCACGGATTTTTTGATTTTATCCTTGTTAATGGCGGTTACACTCCATTGGTATAAGGTTCCCTTGGTCAGTGCCATATCGGTATTGGTATTTGCTGTCGTTATGTGGGTGACTTCTTCACCTGTTTTGGAATCGATTACCGATACATCGTATTCCGTTGCATGTAATGAGTCTTCCCATTTGGCATTGATCAGTAACTGGGTAGGTTCGTCCGCCACTAAAGCCCCTTCTAAACAGACTTCATTGTTATGTGGGAACAGTAGGGAAAAACTAGCGGGCTCCTCTGTTCCCTGGGAGGGCTCCGGTTCCATACCATCGTCCGAACCACTACCTTTGGAAGAACAGGAAACAATAATGAGAACAATAAATGCCCAAGGTGTTTTTTTTAGGTAATCCTTCATCGTTTAATAATTTTTAGAATTTCTTTTTCACGATTCAAAAAATGGATATAGTATGCACCACCAGTCAATTCCCTTATGTCCACATAGCTATTTTGGGCATCGATTTTTGCTTCCTTGACCATGGCACCGGTAGCTGAAAAAATTTGTATTTTACCCATATAGCCATGACTTAGATAAAAACCTTCCTCAACAGGGTTAGGGTATGCCTTGATTTGCTCTAGGACTACCTGGTCCTTAAATTGGGATTGACACTTCAACCCTTTAATGGTAAAGGAGTTCAGTCCTTTTTTCAATGGAATGGAAATATCAGTTTCTTCGGTGCTTCCTGCCTTGTAGACATATTTCTGTTGGTTCACGGTAACCGTATAGGACAAACTTCCCGAAACCTTATAGGTAACCGTTTTGGACACATTGTTGATTTCCTTTAGGCTTGCCGAAATATCTACTGCTTCACCTACCACGACTTTATCGAATGTCTTTGAATAGCCGTTATCCAAACTAATAATTATGCTATAGTCGCCCGGGACCAGATTTCCAATGGATAATTTTGAATCTTCAGATAACTGATTTTCGTATTCCTCTGTTCTCCCATTGCCGATCAGTTGGACATCAAAAACATAGTTGGCGGTACTTTCTGTAGCCGTAATTTCAATGCTTCCATCATTTCTACCGGCACATGCCGGAGTCTCCGTGTAGATTTTGAAGGCATCAAAAGAAAATACTTCGCAACCCTTCATATCTACTTCTTGTCCCAAGGCCGTATTAGGACATTCATCACTTTCGTTTGCCACCCCGTCATTGTCGTCATCGTTAAGTTCGGGGTCGGGATCAGGTCCTGGATTGGGATCCGGGTCGGGTTGCGTATTGTGAATGATCCATGAAACCGTATGGGTTTCGTAGTCCTCCCCGGTATCAACTTTTATCAATGGGGTGGCATCCTGAACCAATAATTTCAATTCGTTGACCCCGGGTATAAGATCATCCTTCTCAATTAAAATAGAATTTGCGTTCCCATCAAAATCCACATTGTTGAGTACCCACCTCTTATTTAGGGTATTGGGTATGGGGTCTACCAAGGACGCTTCAAATTCAAGAGGGAAAACAGGGTCGTTTATGGTATTGTTTGCTGGTTTATAGGTATCTATTGGGGAAGTTTTCGCATGGATTTTTTTTACGAAAGCCTCAGAGCATACCGCACAAAATGGATTGCTTGAAACCCTCATCTTGCAGTTTTCATGTGGGCGGTACCATTGGGCGGAGTTCCCTCCACAGCAATGTTGGTAGATACCTATTCCTGCGACATTGTACCAATTTTTCCATTTTACATTTGCCGGATTGGTTTCCCTGGTCATATTGATTCTTTCGGAGGCACGATAATCACCGGCATAATACTCGTCTGCTAGATTGGCAAAAGAATGACCTAGTTCGTGTAGAGCTATTTGGGCCGAGTATTGATGGGTAGATGCAATGGCAATTCCTCCACCTCCGCCGCCGCCATAATGCGGTGAATTGACCAAGACCACGACCTGGTCGTAGAAGGGTAAATTGTAAGCCAAAACCGTGTGGAGGACATGGATTTTGGTCGGCACCAATAATCTGTGGGAACCATAGGTATCAAAAGACGAACCAAAATAATTATCTACAAACTTCACGGGATGTGCAGGTTCCGCTACATCAGTCGCTGTACCTGGATGACTGGCCCCACTCTCGTTGGAAGGGACTTTAAGAATGGAGATATTGAAGTAATTTTTATATTCCTTAAAGGGAGATTCGTTAAGGAATGCATTTGCAAAAATAGTGGCATCAATGACAAATGTGCCCATTTCGTGTTCTTGGTATCCGTCGCCCACGATTACAATATTTATCCGTTTAAAGGTATCCCCTGAAGAATGGATATTCTCAACTTCGAAGACTTGTCCTTGCATAAACTGACATCCTAGGAATGCTAGGCCAATAAGAAACGAAATCCTCATGATTAATTGATTTGGGTAGTAATTAAATTGGTGAGGTTCGGAGTTGCATCAGTCATTTGCGAAATGACCACAAATTTGGTTCTTGGATCCAACTGGGCCCTTATCAGAAATTGGGAGCTATCGAGTTCTACAACTTTTCTATGCATTTGACCGGAACCATCAATGTATTCCACATTTTTTCTGAATGGATCCGTGATATAAAAGCTTCGAATAAGCTTTGAGTTTTCGTCGATTTCACTGTACTTGAAATCACCTATTTTGCCCATTTCGCGTTCCGGTACGCTTTCCTTTAATCGGCCTTGGGCGATAATTTTATTGATGAGGCCAATCTCTATCCGGCCATTGTTTTTTTTTCGAAACGCCATAATTTAGAAATAGGATTTGTGGATTCGATGCGACAGTGGTCTCCATTTCCTCTTTTCCCAATGTAGTATTTCTGGTAGCGCATGAGCTTACGAGAACAAAAAGGGAATAGCAGGTCAAGACCAACCAAAAGGTGGGATATTTCATTGGGGGATTTTGTATTATGGGCCAAGGATCTTGGAATCTTTTGCTAGGGCCCTTTAAACTTTTCCGTTAGGAAGGGTTCGGGGAATTATAACGCAGAATATTGACTCTTATTGCCCCAGGCAAGGATACTTGGTAATCCTAGAATATGATTTTATCCCTGATAAATAGGGGTTTTTGTTAATCGTGCTGAACAAGTGGCCTGAGAAAGTATTCTGTAGGAAGGATAAAATCGTACAAGTACAATTTTATATAACGGTTCTATGCCTTGGCCGTAAGCGATTTAAAAAAGACGAATCCGAAGCCCAAAAAGAGCATGAAATGAAACGGGAAAAGCCCAAAATCATTTAAAGGAATTGCACTGTACATACCGAATAGGAAGTAGACCATTAAGGCAAATTCCAAAATCATATTGGGGGATAATTTTTTTGCAAGGTATTTATTGCCCTTCCAGCTATCGGTTATGCTGTTGATGTTAAATTTAGGCGTACGTACAAATTCACTTCGTTTGCCCATATGCCCTTCCAAAACGGCCATGGAGTTGTGCAACGAAAATCCGAGTGCTACGGAAAAGAAGGTGAAGAACAGTTTTATATAGTCCACAAAATTATCGAAGCTACTACCCTGAATGCTTTTGTAGGTAAACCAATAACAAATGAATAGAATTACGGTACTTATTACAAAAAAGCTCAAAATAGCGAACACCCAATCAAACTGGGGGAATATCTCCTTGATATACATTGTGGGAATACTCAATATGGATACCAAAAAAACGCATAGGAACATGGAGCTGTTCAACAAGTGCATTACCCCATGAAATTTAGTCTTTAACGAGATGTTCTTGGCGGAAATAACACTCCAGACGGATTTCCTAAAATTTTCGGCACCACCTTTGTTCCAACGAAACTGTTGCGAACGTGCGGCACTTATTACCACTGGAAGCTCTGCGGGGGTTTCCACATCTTCCAAATATTTGAATTTCCAATTTTTTAATTGGGCGCGATAGCTCAGATCCAAATCCTCCGTTAGAGTATCCCCTTCCCAGTTTCCGGCATCCAAGATACATTCCTTTCGCCAAATACCGGCGGTACCGTTAAAGTTGATGAAATGCCCTTTTGCGTTCCGTCCTACCTGCTCCAAGGTAAAGTGGGCATCCAGGGCAAAGGCCTGTATGCGGGTCAGGGTGGAATAATCTCGGTTAATATGCCCCCAACGGGTCTGTACCACTCCTATTTCCTCATCCTTAAAGTAAACCACGGTTTTTTTGAGCCAATCACTTGAGGGCAGAAAGTCCGCATCGAATATGGCGATAAAATCTCCTTTGGCAATTTTTAATCCTTCCTTTAGCGCACCTGCCTTAAAGCCCTCACGGTTTTTCCGGCGTATGTGTTGTATGTCCAATCCGGTTTCCTGAAGTGCATTTATCCTAGTGGCGGTCTCATTAACGGAATCATCCGTGGAATCATCCAAAACCTGAATTTCGAGCTTACTTTTGGGATATTCGATTTTGGCAATGTTCTCCAACAGGCGTTCAACCACATATTCCTCATTATATATGGGAAGTTGTATGGTCACAAATGGAATCTCCCGGGGATCTAGAAGATTGAATTTTGGGGCTTCCTGGTTCCGCTTTTTATGTCCCAAATAATTGACCAGAAGATTCAATTGGGCCAAGCTATAGAAGAAAATCAATAACAGCGCAATACTGTAAATGGCGATAATGATGTAAGCAATTACTAGTCCCATATTATTTAATGCTATACTTAAATATCCAACCCAATATTTTTACGCCCGCAAATATACTACCTTTTACGGTACCTGACACTTTGGAAATTCCAATTCTTTTCTTGTAACGTACTGGTACTTCGATATATGTCAACTTCTTTTTTAACGCCTTTAGCTGCATTTCCACTGTCCAGCCGTAGGTCTTGTCCTCCATCTCCAGTGTTAATAACTTATCATACTTTATAGCCCTAAACGGCCCAAGATCCGTAAATGTTGCCCTAAAGAGTAATTTCATTAAAAAGGTGGCCAGCCAATTACCGAAAACTTGTTGTGGCGTCATGCTTCCCTCTTCCCTAAGTCGTTTTACCCGCGCACCTATTACAAAATCGATATTTTTTTCTAAAATAGGGGCGACTACCTTATCCAGCTCCTCTGGATAATCGGAATAGTCTCCGTCGATAAATACGATGATGTCCGGTGGTTTGGATTGTTTGGCCACATAATCCATTCCGCATAGACAGGCATAACCATAACCTTTTCGGTTTTCGGACAAGACGATGGCACCTGCTTTTTTTGCATTTTTAATGGTGTCGTCCGTAGAATTGTTGCTGACTACTATGATTTCCGATACGGTATCCGGAATTTCTTCAATTACTTTAGCAATGGAATCGGCCTCGTTAAAGGCGGGGATGATAACCTTAATATCCGTCATTAGCGTAGATCGGAAAGTTTGTTTTCGCGATTAAAACTACTAAAATCGAACCATTCTTTAATTTTTTCACCGTTTTTATACTTTTCCGCTGAGGTCAATTTCTCGTTTTTGTACTTGAGGCAATACCCATTTTTTCTCCCGTTGCTCAACTGGCATTTATGGTTTATTTTTCCTTTTACGTCATAAAATAACCACCAACCGGTCTTCTTTCCATTCTTATAATGGCCCTCCTTTGTTCTGATATTATCTTTACTGTAGAAATACCAATATTTTTCCTTTGTATCATTTTTATAATGCCCTTCTTCGGATAACTTTCCGTTGGCATGGTAAAACTTCCAGTACCCCCTTTTTTTGTCGTTCTCCAACCAGCCTTCTGATTTTAGTTCTCCGGATTCATAATATTCCTTATGATATCGGGCGGTTTTTTCCAGGGGAGTTCCATATATCAAAAAAATGGAACTTAAAATAAGGAGCTTGGTAAACATGATGCCTTTACTTTTGATTGACCAAATCCATCAAATCCACATCGTTCCCCAGTAAAACCTCAGTGGGGTTGATACGGCCCTTCTGTAGTCCGTTTTCCAGCTTTAACACACCCCTGGGACATACTGCGGAGCAAATACCACAGCCTACACAACTGGAGCGTACAATGTTCTCTCCTTTTTGGGCATAGGCACGGACATCAATGCCCATTTCGCAATAGGTAGAGCAATTGCCACAGGAGATGCATTGTCCCCCATTGGTGGTTATCCTAAACCTGGAGAACAATCTTTGCTGAAAGCCCAAAATTGCCGCCATAGGACAACCGAAACGGCACCATACCCGGTTTCCAAAAATGGGGTAGAACCCGGTACCAATAACTCCGGAAAAGATACTTCCTATCAAAAAAGCATAGGTTTTACGAAGGGTTTCGGACTTGAAAAGAAAGATATTTCCATCTCCGCTAAAAAAATGAAGTCCGATCAATGCCATTATGATAACAAAATAACCGATGGCTCCATATTTGGCATCTTTTTGTAATTGTTCCCGTTTAAAGAGCATCACCCATACAAAGACTGCTGTCAATATCAATGCCACCCCTCCCAAGAAAACACTTTTGGTCAACCAATATTTACTAGTATCATTCCCCAGATAGGAATAGATGACTGCAGTGGTCATTAGGGTCACAAAAACGACAACACTGTGTACCACCCAACGCTCTACTTTCCAGGCCATTTTGGACTTATCGCTTAAATGCCGAAAGGAATCTCCGGCAGTCTCCGCCAATCCACCACAACCGCATACCCAAGAGCAGTACCAACGCTTTCCGTATTTAAAGGTCAAAATGGGAGAAATCACAAAAATGGAAAGTATCCCGAAAATAAGCATGGCCATACCAATGTCCCCGGAATCTATAAAGCCGTTTATACGGTACCGCTCAAAGTTATAATAGTTGAGTGGCCACATGTTCTTTAGGTCATAATATGGAATCTTCCCATTGAGCCTTGCCATGATCTCTGGAATGATAAAGGCAAAAGCAGTTTGAAAGAACATAACACTTACCGTTCTGATTATTTCGTAACGATTGTGACGGTATTTCCAGATGAATTTAATACCGAAAGCCAAAATGGCTACCGTGTAAAGTGTTCCGTAAACGAACCATTGACTGGCCGGGTTACCACTCAACAGTTTACTTAAAGGGTCAAACAAGGCGATGACCCCGGTGTTTTCCCCATCCTTTACCAGCCCTAGGTATTGGGGATAAAAATAAAGGACTATGTAAAAGCCCGTTAGGGAAATTCCGGCTATCCAGCCCCAAAGCCCCCTACTTGAGACCGATTTAAACCATACGCCATCATTTTTAATGCCTTTGAGCTTATTGGCATACGCCGCCTGGGAAAACCAAAACACCCCAATAAAAATTGCGGACAGGGATATGGTCAACCATAATCCTTTATTTGGAAAATCTATATTGAATAGGGTAAGTACAAGAATGCCCAATCCGGACATTCCCAAAAGAGTAGCCAATTTTTGGCCCCTGTTCAGTGCCTCGGGCGGTTGTCCCGTGAGGGCCATACTTTTATCGTAAGTGCTCATATGTTGTTACTAATTTATGGTTGGCAATTTTTGAAAAGGATTGGCTTAACTGGCCAATCGTTCATCAAAAACAATCAACCCATCGCGAATATTCGTTTTAAACTTTTCTTTTTTGATGCTATTGATTTTCCAAAATCCGAATTGAACTTGGACGTTATTTCCTGTTCATAGTGGGCATAAAATTCAGGGTCAAAATTGGCATCGGCTAAATGTTCTATCACGTAATCCACGTTACGTTTTTCGGTGAGCCATCTATCAAAAATCTCATGCCGTAGGCGAATCCCGAAGGTATTGATGCCCAAAAAAAGTCCGGTTTCCTTATGAAAGGCAATAGTGATGCAAATTTTCTCCTGGGGATGTCTCCAATGAAAATGCTGTTCATATTCTTTCATTCCCCGTTCACTAAATACCCAACCATAAGTCTGATATTCAATGTCCAGAAATTTAGCGGAATTGAACCAATGTCCGGGACTGTACTGCGTTTTGTTGCCACAAATGGTCTGGGCCACGGTTTCCCCCATCATCCGTCCCGTATACCAAACGGCCTCTATAGGTCTCCGGTTCCCAATGGCCTCATGCTGTTCGGCACAATCCCCGATGGCGTAGATATCCGGGATATTGGTCTCCAAATGGCGATTGACCTTTACACCCCTGCCCAATTCAATTCCGGAATCCCTTAAAAAATCGATATTGGGGGATACCCCCGCAGTGAGTCCTACCAAATTACATTCTATGGTATTTCCCTTGTCCGTGGTAACGGCCCGGGCATGCCCATTTTCGTCCGCCAGTATCTCGACCAGGTTGGTCTCCAAACGCAGATCAATATGATGTTCCGCTATATGTTCATTGAGCATTTGGGATTCCCCTTCCGGAAGCACCCCGTTCCAAAAACTGGTTTCCCTAACCAGAAAAGTAACGGGAATATCCCGTGAGCGAAGCATTTCGGCCAATTCAATTCCGATTAGGCCCCCACCAACGATTACGGCGCGTTTGCAAACCTCCTTATTCGGTGCGCTCACTTCCAACGCATCCAAATCTTGTTTGGAATACAGTCCTTGGACGCCTTTTAAGTCCTGCCCCGGCCAGCCAAATTTATTGGGCTTGGATCCTGTGGCGATGATAAGTTTGTCATAAGCGATGTTCCCTCCATTTTCTAGTATAAGGTTCTTGCTTGCATGATCTACCTTTTCTACATAACCTTTTACCAGATGTATCCGATTCTTCTCCCAAAACCAATTTTCATAGGGTTGGGTATGCTCAAACTTCATATGGCCCATATATACATACATGAGCGCGGTGCGTGAAAAGAAATAATCCGTTTCCGTAGAAACTATGGTGATTTTTTTATCCGAGTTTTTTCGAATATGCCTTGCAGCTGTAACACCGGAGATTCCGTTGCCAATAATTACAATATGCTCCATAGGATTGTATTGGATTTGCGAGTTAGGTCGTTTCTAAAAATAATAACTTAATCGGTAGTATTAATTTAGAAAGAGTTTAAATACGAATCCCATTTGTAAGGATAGGATGGCCATTCCGAACGTACAAGCCTTTGTGATTCAAATCCTTAAATAAATCATAAAATTTAATGTTCTTTGTAGGGATGTTAAAAACGCACCGACCTAAGCGCCAACATTACATTAACAAAATTAATCCTATGAAACGCTCCATCTTAACATTGATTTTTACATTTTCAGCAGTTGTGGCCCAGGCCCAGGCCGGCACAGCTTTTTTTTCCGAGGCCGATGTATTTTTCAAGGAATATGTACGGAATGGAAGAGTAGATTATAAAGCACTTAAAAAAGACCCTTCACAACTTGACTCCTTAATAAAAATGGCCGAAGGGATTTCCATTTCCAAGGACCAGTCCGATATTTATCAGGCCTTTTGGATCAATGGATACAATTTGCACGTCATTAAAGGTATTGTTGAAAATTATCCACTGAAATCGCCTTTGGATATTCCCGGTTTTTTTGATAAAACCGAACGCAACATAGGAGGTAAGAGTATTACGCTGAATGATATGGAGAACAAACTATTACGAGGCAACTTTCCCTCGGAGCCGCGTTTTCACTTCGTCCTGGTATGTGCCGGCTTGGGGTGTCCTCCCATCATTAATGAGGCGTATTCGCCTTCGAAGTTGGACACCCAATTGGAGCAACAGACCAAGAAAGCTTTGAACGATCCCAATTTTATTAGGATAAACAAGAATAGGGTCAAGGTATCCCAGATTTTTGAATGGTATAAGGGAGACTTTACCCAAAATGGACAAAAGCTTTCGGATTTCATCAATATCTATCGGATGGAAAAGCTGCCGGAGAAGGTAAAAATATCCTACTATCCCTATGATTGGACATTGAACGAAATTCAATAAATACTATCCATCAATTTATAGATGTAAACAAGCGGATAACGATCCGCCCATAAATAACTATTCCATAAATTAAAGACAATTGTTATGAAATCAATTAAAAAATATGTTTTCCTATTCGCATCGGCCACCATCTCCTTGGCGACATTTGCCCAGGACGATCCACCGCAACAGAGCAATATTCAGCAATATACCCCTTCAAAATTGATAGGCAAGGGACAATGGGACCTTAAGTGGTTCAATAATCTCTATACAGAGACAGAAGATACATTTACAGGGGACATCCCCAGAAATACTTTCTTTACCTCTACCTTGGAAGTGTATACCGGTGTTGGTCAGAATAAAAGATGGAATGTTGGGGCCATATTTGAATTCCGTTCCAATGTTGTTGGAGGCCGGGGGGCTTTGGAAGTCTTTCAATTTGACGGGGAGGAAGGTTCGGCACGTTCCGGGTTTACCTCCATCGCCCCCTCGGTAAAATTCGTGCCTATAGCTTCGGTCAGTAATTTCAGTATCCAAAGCTCTTTTTTCATTCCCTTGGTGGACAATGAAGTGGAAAATGGGGTGTTCTTGGACCAAAATGGATTCATATGGCAAAACCGCTTGTTTTATGACCATACCTTTCCCGGAGACAAATGGCAGATTTTTTCCGAGATTAATTCCGAACTCAACTTTGGTGATGCCGATAAAAGTTTTGCCAATAATAGCCTAAGGCTTACCCCTGGCGTTTTCCTGAGTTATTTTCCAAGCAGTAAATTTACGGTTCTTGTTTTGGCCCAGCACTCGCAGTTGTTGAATTTGGGGAGTGATTTTTCGCAGGACTTTACGGCTTTGGGTGGTGGTGCCAAATACCAATTGACCAAAGAATTGAACGTTGAATTCTTGTACACCAACTTTGTCAGGGGTTCGGATACGGGTCTGGGAGAGACTTTTAACATAGGATTACGGGCTATTTTCTAAGCACCATTCCCGTAAATGCCTTATTTTAGAGGTCTTATTGCCATCTTTTGATGAAAAAGTTAGGACTTCTTTTTTTATGCCTTCTCCAGTTTTCCTGTTCGAGCCAGATCAAGAAAAAAATAAATGGGGTAAGTTTTGTGGCCTCTAGGGAAGAGGTGGCCCAAGAACATGTGGAAGAAGTACTAAAGGTTCATGCCAATCATGCTGCTGTTATGCCATTTGCGTTTACTCGTAATATACATTCGCCCGAAGTGATTTTTGATACGGATCGGCAATGGTACGGAGAGACAAAGCTGGGAGCCAAACAATATATCGGGTTGTTGAAAAAGAATGGGGTAAGGATAATGCTCAAGCCTCAAATCTGGATTTGGCGTGGGGAGTATACCGGTACTTTGCAGATGAAATCCGAGGAAGATTGGAAAACATTGGAGGCGTCCTATAAAAAATTTATCCTTAGCTATGCCAAGTTGGCCGAGGAGACCCAAGTATCCATTTTTTGTATTGGAACGGAGTTGGAGCAATTCGTAAAAAATCGGCCGGAGTATTGGAAAAGGCTGATAGGCGAAATCAGAAAGGAATATTCCGGAAAACTCACCTACGCCGCCAATTGGGATGAATATCCAAGAGTCCCTTTTTGGGAGCAATTGGATTACATAGGTATTGATGCCTATTTTCCGCTTTCAGAAGAAAAATCCCCTACCATTGAACAGTTGAAAAAGGGGTGGCAAAAGTGGAAAACAGCCATCTCAACGCTAGCGGATCAAAAGCAAAAACCTGTTTTGTTTACGGAGTATGGATATCGTAGTATGGACTATACGGCCAAAAAACCTTGGTTGGTGGACCATAATGAGGAAAAGGTCAACTTGCAGGCCCAGGTAAATGCTACCAAGGCCATTTTTGAGGAGTTTTGGGACGAGGATTGGTTTGCCGGGGGTTATGTATGGAAATGGTTCATTAGGCACAAGGAAGTGGGTGGAGGTAAGGACAACCGCTTTACGCCACAGAACAAGCCGGCTCAGGACATCATCAGTGCCCATTATAAAATGTATTGATTTTGAAAGCGTTCCCCATTTTATTTGTGTTGCTATTATACGGTTGTTCCGTAGATCAGGAGGTATTCAATGGAACCCTAAGGGCCGCTGTGAGGGATCGGGAAATTGTTTTGGATAATGTGATCGCCTGTGCCGCCAGTAGCCAAAATGACGATTTGACCCATGTATTTCTATATCCCAGACCAGGCGCCACGGATATTCGGTATTTTGAAACTACCTCTTTAGGGGCGGATAAAAATAATTTTGCTGAATATGAAGAAGTCCGGGCAAGTCCAAAAGACGTGTTCAACGGGTATTTAAAACGAATAGATGCCCAGGTAGAAGAAGGTAAATGGGTCATTGTTTCCTTCGAGGAAGATGGAAGGATGCATCTTTGCAATCCCATTCGAATCAAAAGTGTTTCCCGACCCACCGAGTATTTGCCGGGAAATGTACAGATAGAGGATTTGGATTCGGTAACACCAAGATTTTCATGGACGGACGGTAGCTATGATGATACGATTATTTATTTTCAAGTAGTTTCTACCGAAAATAATGATCTCTTGTCCGGTACCTATACCCAAGAAAAAATATTTCGCTATTACGATAAGGAAAATGTAACTTTGAACATCACCCGGAGCGACCCCCCGGATCTAATTATGGGCGATTCGTATGGATTTACCTTAATGGGGGTTAGCGAGGATAATTGGGTAAATCTCTTTTCCGAGGTGTCCTTTATGATACAGGAAAATTAAAAGCGACCTTTTATGAGACTACTCGGTGCGATCTGCTTTTTTCTTCTTGGACTACATGCTTTTTCGCAGACCACCATAGTAAAAATAGAAATTCAAGGCACCAAAAAGACAAAACCCGCTTTTCTTAAAAAATTGCTCCAGATACAGGAGGGGCAGGAATTGGATTCCGTAGTCATCGAAAAGGACATACAACGCTTAAAAAGGTTACCCTCCGTTTCCCATGCCGATTTTGAAGTAATACTAGCCGAGAATAGCCAGTGCGACCTACGTTTTAATATTGTAGAGAATTTTACCCTTATCCCCTTTGCCAACTTTTATAGTACGGTAAACGACGAGTTGGCTTTTCGGTTGGGACTACAGGAGTTCAATCTTTTGGGGCGTAACATTACCTTGGGAGTCTTTTATCAACGGGATGTCTTTAATTCCTATGGAGTAAACCTTCGGGCACCCAATCTGTTCGGGAAACGTACAGGGGTTTCCCTGACCTATCAGGATTTTACCACGCGGGAACCGGTTTTTTTATCCGAGGGTACTGCGGATTATCGGTACAACAACAGGGCTTTTGAGGCTTTGCTCCTACACGAGTTTAATTTTAAGAACCGTATTGAAGTAGGAATGAATTTCTTTACGGAAGATTACAGTTATATTACGGGGGCCACGTCGTCCGATGTGCCACAAGAACTGGTCGTGGATAAATATTTATACAAGCTTATCTACAATTTTGATGCCCTACGCTACTACTATCAATACATAAGCGGATTTCGCAGTATACTTAACTTTCAATACGTTCGTAGCCAAGATCAGCGCCTGCCCGGGTTTTGGATCGGCTTCAATGACTTTATGTTCTTTAAGCGTGTGGGAAAGAGAGGTAATTGGGCCAATAGGTTACGTTTGGGAATTTCCGATAATGTTGAAACTCCCTTTGCCCCTTTTGCCTTGGATAATAACCTGAATATTCGTGGTGTGGGGATCCTTATAGATCGCGGTACAGGAGCCATCGTATTGAATACGGAATTTAGGCATACCTTGGTAGAAAAGGATTGGTTTGTACTGCAGGGCAATGTTTTTGTGGATAGTGGTTCCTGGCGTTTACCAGGAGGTAGTTTTTCCGACTTTATTGATTACGACAATGTTCGGGTTTATCCCGGAGTAGGGCTTCGATTTATCCATAAGCGTATTTTCAA
This sequence comes from Ulvibacterium sp., assembly GCF_965228935.1. GTDB lineage: Bacteria > Bacteroidota > Bacteroidia > Flavobacteriales > Flavobacteriaceae > Ulvibacterium. Next base: position 1,967,212 of record NZ_OZ245846.1, read on the forward strand.
TGCTATTTTTAGGATTGATTATGGGTTCGGACTTATTACCAACGATTCTTCCAGTGGAGGCATTGTATTTGGAATTGGGCAGTATTTTTAAGTGGTACTATCAAGGGGATTCTTGATGGTTCGTTGTATGGAACCGCTGTTACTCAATTTCCGTTTCAAGATTTGATTTCATTCATTCTCGATTATGTCGCGATGATTCCATAAATCAGTAATTTGCTAAAAATTTGAAGAGCTTGCACACTGCTGAACAAAAATTAAAGGAACGCATCAAGGAACTCACCTGTCTGTACGAGGTGACTTCCTTAATCGTCAATTGTGATTATGACAATGTAAAAACCGCCTTGAAGGGAATTGTACAATGTCTGGAACGAGCTTGGCAATTTGAAAAGGAGACCTATGTAGTACTGCAGACTTCCGGATATAGTATTAAGACGGCGGAAAAAGGCGAGGATTATGTTTTTTTGGAATCCCCCATCACTATATTCAATAAGCCCAAGGGAAGTATCAAAGTGGGCTATCCCGCTCCCAAACATGTACTGGCCGATTTTTTGGAAGAGGAACAGCAACTGTTGGACAATGTCTGTTTGGAGGTGGGTAATCTGTTGGAACGCAAGGAAATAAGGGAAAACGAGGCTCGTATTCGAAGACAGGTGGAACAATCGGACCGCTTGCGCATCTTAGGTGAGATTACGGCGGGCATCGCCCATGAACTCAATACACCCCTTGCCAATATTTTGGGTTTCACCGAACTTTTGAAGGACAGGGTTCAAAGGGATGCTCAGGCAGCAAAGGACTTGGACAAGATTATTACCAACACCATTTTTTCAAGGGAAGTGGTCAAAAAACTTATGTTCTTTGCCTGTGAGATGCCTCAGGAAAAGGAAACCGTGGACATCGTGGCAATTATAGAAGATGCCATTGCGTTGATGCGGACTACACTTCGACAAAGTGAGGTTACTTGCGAATTGATTACTGCCAAAAGACCCATACCACTCCGAATCGACAAGATTCAATTAACACAGGTAGTTTTCAATCTCGTGGTCAATGCCGTTTATTTCTCTCCACCCAAGAGCACCATAGTTGTAAATATATTGGACGAAAAAGATAAGGTAATCCTGAAAATTACCGATGAAGGCTCCGGTATTTCCAAAGAAACGGCACAACATATCTTTGACCCTTTCTATACCACCAAGCCGATCGGGGAAGGTTCCGGATTGGGGCTAAGTGTAGTGCACGGTATCGTACAAAGCCATCAGGGTATGATTTACCATGAGCCCAATGAACCGTCGGGCACCATATTTTTCATAGAATTCCCGAAAAAATAAAAGTATTGCTTAGAAAGGAGAACATATTATTGGTAGATGATGACATCCAAATATTGGAATTGCTGCAAAGGCACCTTAAATCTATGGACTATCATACCTATAAGGCCGTATCCGTAAAAGAGGCGCTCCATATTTTGAAGGATACCGAAATCGATCTGTTGATTACCGACATTAACATGCCCGAGGTCGATGGCATCCAATTGATAAAATACGCTGCGGAACACCATCCCGATATGTCCAAACTGGTGGTCACGGGCTTTCCATCCGTGGAGGACGCGTTAAGCGTTATCAAGTCCGGTGCAACGGACTACCTTACAAAGCCGTTTACCAAAATGGAACTGGCCGAGGCGGTCAAAAAATCCTTGAAAAGCGGAATGTCCAAAAGGACTATACTATCATCAAAAAACACGCTTATTACGAATGGCTATGCCGATATGATAGGAAAATCGGAGGCATTTCAAAAAGTTACCGAGGTCATCGATAGGGTAAAGGATAACAGGGCCACTGTTCTAGTACGAGGTGAGAGCGGAACAGGGAAAGAGCTGGTGGCCCGCGCCATACACTATTCCGGCAAGTTTGCACGTGCCCCTTTTATTGCCGTGAATTGTGGGGCCATCCCGGAAAACCTTCTGGAAGCGGAACTCTTTGGCTATACCAAGGGGGCTTTTACCGGTGCCAATGAAAACCGCCAAGGGTTTTTTCAAGCGGCTAACCAAGGGACTATTTTTTTAGATGAGATCGGCAATGCTTCCCTGGTTGTCCAAAGTAAGCTACTGCGGGTCTTGCAAGAAAAAGAAGTGACCAAGGTAGGTTCACAACGATCGGAAAAGGTCGAGGTACGCGTCATAGCCGCCACCAATAGCGATCTGGATGAGCTCATAGCAAAAAAGATTTTTAGGGAAGACCTTTATTATCGACTTACCGTGGTTTCCATCAACGTTCCTCCATTGCGCGACCGACCAACCGATATTCCCCTTTTAATAGAAAGGTTTCTTCGGAAATATGGTATGGAATACAAAGACCGTTTGGTCCGCATAACACCAGATGCCCTTGGAGTGCTCGAACGGTATCTATGGCCGGGCAACATCCGTGAACTTGAGAATGTAGTGCAACGTGCCGTTATAATGTGCGATGGGGAAATTAAGTTGCAGCATTTACCCAACGAATTAAAATATCAAATTGACTTTCCTAAAAAAGGATTCCCGACGCTTCAAGAAAAGGAAAAGGAGTACATTCAACAAGTGCTTGCATCTACGGGAGGCAATAAGACAAAAGCTGCCGAAATCTTGGGTGTTGACCGCAAGACCCTCCGTGGAAAATTAAAATAATCACTGGGGAAGAATTCCTCGACCGGGGAAAAATTCCCCGATTCCTTTCCTTGTCCTATTATTTTGAAAGACCTCTTTATTTCTAATTATCAGTGACTTATACTTCTTTTCGTACAGGAGTCACTATCAATGGCATACCCTTTGCCCATATAGTGCAAAATCAATTTCAGGAGATTGTCCATACCCTACATCAGTAGAACAAAAACACAGGAATGAAATACGGAGGTATGATATTGGAAAAAAAGGAATACTTGACCCTTAAGCGGATACTGAACTTCCACAAGCACTATGAGGATTATGCACATAAGGATGCCTTGGAACGACTCAAGGAAAGTATAGATGATGCCTTGGTAAAGGATGAGGAAGAAGTGCCCAGCGATGTTGTCCGCTTGTACTCTCGGGTAACCCTGAGTTCTGAGGAAGGGGGAAGCCGAATTCTTCGACTAGTGCCGCCGTCGGAAGAAAACACCATGGGAAAGAGAATATCTGTAATCAGTACGTTAGGAGCGAACCTCATAGGGCTAGCTGCCGGGGATACCCTCCAAATGGAAATCCCATCGGATACAAAATCACTAAAAATCACCAAAGTGGAAAAGCCCCACCAGAGATTGTCCGATTCGTTTTCGGGGTTGGATTTTTAAAAGGCGCACTTGATAAAGGAAAAATTAATTATAAACCCTAAATATACAGTTATGAAACAGTTATTTTTCGCAATATTATTTTTGATTGCAACAGTAAACGTAAGTGCACAGGATACTGAACAAACAACATCACAAGAGGTGCAGATCGGCGATGTACTTGAAATAGGTCGTCCCGATGCCCCCAGCTACAAATACATTGATTTTCCAAGACCAAACTTTATTATAAAAAGAGGGGGAATTGCCAATTACAAGAGAGTTGAGGGAAATAAAGTGGTCGTGACCTCTATAAAGGAAAAAAAGGATGGTACATTGAAGGTGAAGATCAAAAGAACCGATGGAAGACGGTTTTTTGGTAGCCACCCCGTGGTATCGGCAGATTTGGAAAATGCCCTTGAATCGGGCGAGTTACGAAGAATTTAGATTGTTGATAAATGTAGTCCGCCTGGTCCCCACCGCTATTTGAATTGCTCAAAAGGTTGATAGGTTATAAGGGCCGGGCGGATTTTTTCAGAAAACTGCGTCTGTGCGGAAAATGCCCTAGAAAATGAACCCACTAAGCTCATAAAATGCCCAAGAAATTGACTTTAAAACAGCGGATTCATGCCGGATTTATCCTCGCTATTGCATTTTTGCTGGTGCTTGCATCGAACCGGTTGAACAGAAGGAATTTCTCAACTGTAGAGCATACGGTCAATTCGGTTTTTGAGGATCGTGTGGTTGCCCAGGATTATATTTATCGGCTAAACAACCTGTTTCACCAAAAAGAGATGTCGTTGGAAGTATCCGAACGAGAAGAGCTCCAATCGGTTGCCGATGATAACATTGTTCCGCTTTTCGAAAATTTTGCAAAAACGAAATTAACACAGGATGAATCGGTTTATTTTAAACGTTTAAAGGAAAACTATTGGGAATTACAAAAACTGGAAAAAGCTTTTTTTGCAGATCAGGAACCAAAGGCTGGGCTGGGCATAAAGGAAATGGAGGTCTTGCTTAAAAAAATTAACGAGAATCTGAACCGGCTTTCAGAAGTACAACTTTCAGAAAGTCTCCAGTTGACCCAATTGTCACAAAAGTCCCTAAAGATGAACCAATTGCTCTCCATGCTTGAAGTAGTGTTTTTGGTTATAATTGGAATCCTCTTTCTGCTGATTGTTTTTCATAGAGAAAAGTCAAATACGGCTTTGGTGAAAGAGGATGTTTAAAATTGAGACTAATTGTTGCAATTAAAAGTAGTATTAACCTCTGTAATATCATGGTTAAATCCTATTCTCGGCCGAATCATTTTTTAAGGACACCGGCCACCAAATTTTAGTATTTACACCTTTAAGCTTATCAAATTGATTCCTCTTTTGTCTTTTCATGGTGTTTCGAAAGGGGAAACTCCAAAAACATCCATTTTATCACCAAGTTGATGTCTTTTGGTTTCTAAGGAGAAGGAATAGCTTATCCAATAGTATAATTCCTTGCTATTTGCCTAATTTTTTGATAAAATCCTGTACCCGGGCCCAATACTGTTCGTCATCCCAGAACCCATGGATGTTCTCTTCGTAGGAATAGAGGTGGACACCATTTTTGCGTTCCATCATCTTGAGCACCAGATTCTTTGCAAAATCTATGGGTACAAAAGGGTCATTCACATCATGGTGCAATTGCACGAGGGGAAGTTCCTTGGCAAAGTGGATCGGTGAACTGGCTATGAATCGTTGTCTAGCTTCCTTTTCCGAGATATTCCCCGATAACAAATCTTTGAAAAACAATAATTTGAACTGATTCGGATATAATCCGTAGAGTGCTTTCATATCCGAAGGAGCAGCAATAACGACCGCTCTTTTTATTCGCTTGTCCCTTACCGAGGCCAAAAGTGCAACGGTTCCACCCCTGCTTCCGCCTAGTATGCCGATTCGATCTTTATCTGCTTGGTCGAAGTTCCCGAGTACCACGTTCAAAAACCCTAGGGCATCGGTCGTTGCGCCATCAAAAGCATCGCCTACGCTGCCTTCGGAGAGGTATTTTTTATTGCCAATACTGAGTTGTTGGCCTCTAAAGGATGGAATTACCACCATAAATTCCTCGTCCAAATTTTCTCCTAAAAAACTGGGAAATTGAACAGCTCTGTGGTTGAAATCCGTACTGATATCAAATTCGGTATGTATCCCATCTCCGCCGGTAGCAAAAATAATGATGGGCAATTTGAGGTCATCTTTACGTTTCGGAACGATTACGGCGCCATAATGTGTATTATCTTCCACGATATGGGATAATACATAAAGTGTGTTTGTATTTGCAAGTACGATTGAATCGTGAATCAGCACATTTTTGGGCGACAGGTCCCTTTGCTTCAATTTGAAGAGCGTGTCATCAATTTCTTGTTGGGATGGATCGGATATTATTTTTTGTAGAAGGGTGTCCTTATCATCAATCTTCGATTTTTGACCTTTACAGAATATAGGGTGAAGCAATAGGACGGCAATGACGATTTTATACATGGTATTATTGTTTTGATTTAACAAGTGACAAAACAAGCGCACCATTCGCCCTCATGCGCCCCATAATGAGGGATGGTACTTATTTTAGAGGTCTATTTTCCTCTTTTTTTGGAATTCGGACGGAGTCATTCCCGTGATTTTCTTGAAGACCCGATTGAAAGTGGTCTTTGAATTGAAACCAGAATCAAGGGCAATACCAAGTAAAGTAATATTCCCATATGCCGGCTTGCCCAATCTGCTTTTTACCTCTTCAATTCGGTATCGGTTTACAAAATCGTGAAAGTTACTCTTTAAATGGGCATTCAAAATATAGGAAACAAGGTTGGGATCAAGTTTTAAAAAAGCTGAAAATTCCTTAAGATTCAAATTTTCATCCAGATATACTTTGTCTCTTTCCATAAGACGTTCTATCCCATCGATATAGGCTAGTATTTGAGATTGGGACAGATTACCAAAGTTTTTATTTTCCCTTGTTCCAACAATTCGTTTCAAGACAATGCTACTGGCATGTCCCAGACCCTCCAGACCAATCCAAAAGGTCAGGTAGGTAATGGCCAGTAATAAAAGGTAGAGAACGAGAACAATGCCGATATACTGTAATTGAAATTTGAAAAACAAAAGGAATAGTATCATAAATGGAACCCAAATCATCCACAACAATCGATAATAAACTATCAGTTTTTGTAACCATGCCAATGTGATTTCCTTTAGGTTCGAGAAATTTTTCAGCGCCCAGATTTCATGATTTTTGATGATACCAAGGGAAATATGGAGGTAATATAGGATAGAACATGCCGTCCAAATGTACAGAATTGGTGCTGCATAAAAGTAAAAAGGGGTGTTGTAGAAAAGCTGGTCATTTCTGATACCATAAACCACATTGATTGCCTGAAAGATTATCTCTACGGTGACCGGGATGAAATACGCATATGTCATTTCCGATCTACTAAAACTTGTGTTAACGAGTGCTTTGGTATAAAAATAGATAAGAGGGCCTAGAGCTGTCAGAAATGAAAAAGGTATCCAGAGTAGGAAGGGAGCTATATTATCAAGATTGGTGTCCAAAACCATCAGATATGCCAAATGTAGGCTAACGATGATCATGGTCAAGGATAGTATTCTATTGGCAATAGGTCGATTTCCCTTTCTAAAAAACAAGATTCCGGCCAAGATAAAATTTTGGACAAGTCCGGAGATGATAAAAAAATTGATAGGGTTTAAATTGAAAAATATTTCTTCCTTGTCCAATTTTCAAATATTACGGAGATTCTTCCTGTTTACCTTAGAAGCATTAAATATGTTGATATCCCAATCGATTTGGTTTTATTATCGGTACATTGGGCCCATGTCAAAATAAGAAAACTTTTTTCGATATAGCCGTTAACTATAGTGGTAACACCACAAATTATATAATAACTACCTCTATTATTTATTGATCCAATACCATTTACGAAGGTGTGAGTGAGACCAGATAGAAGATATTTAAATTTGGAGGGCTGAAGTATCGAATCGCTCCCTTGTTTTTTCCTTATCTTGAAGAAAATTGAATACTCCGGAAGATTAAATCCCATTGATCATTTAAATAGTGACCCATGAAAAAGCGATTTAAAGAGAATGTTATTGTGGTTCCCAGGAGCTCAAAAGTGGTGGAAATTACAAAAGTTATTATATGAATCCCGAGTTTTTGGAACAGCTTATCGCCGATGGTCTACCTATATCCAAAACTTCGAGATTTGAATTACTGACCGGGGGTGTATCCAGCGAAATCTATAGGATCGATACGGACAGAAAGATTTTTGTGGTCAAAAGGGCGCTTAAAAAACTAAAGGTCAAATCGGATTGGTTTGCGGACGTGTCCCGAAATGATTTCGAGATCAAGTATTTGGAATATGTCGCCCAATTTTTACCAAACGCGGTTCCAAAACTACTGGGTCGAGGATCGGGCTACTTTGTTATGGAATTCCTTGATCAAGGTTTCTCCAATTGGAAAACCCTGCTAATGGGAGGGGATTTTCAAGAGACCCATGCCCAGGAGGCCGGGAGGGTGTTGGGGAAAATCCATCAGCATTCCTATTCTGACAAGGCTGTCGCAAAACAGTTCAATTCCCTTCAAAATTTTACCCAGTTACGTATTTCGCCCTACCTTCTGCATTGTGCGGAAAGGCACCCCTTGGTTGCCCCGGAAATCCTCAAGGAAGCGGAACGTTTAAAGAATACTCAGGAATGCCTTGTCCACGGGGACTATAGTCCAAAAAACATTTTGATTTCAAAGAAGCGCATGGTCGTGGTAGATTGTGAAGTAGCCTTCTATGGCGACGCGGCTTTTGACATTGCGTTTTTGTCCTCACATCTTTTGCTCAAAGGACTGTATCATGCGCCCCGCTACACAAATCTTGAACACTTTGTTAAAGCTTTTCTTTTAACCTACGAAAAGGAAAGGGATGGCACCTATGATTTTCAGGAGCTACAAAAACGTACGGCAAGATTATTGCCTATGCTTCTTTTGGCTAGGGTTGATGGTAAATCCCCCGTGGAATATCTAAGCCCCGACAAGCAGGCATTGACTCGGGAGTTTGCCCTAAAGCAGATAGCGGGAAAAGATCCAGGGCTGCAAGCTATCATCCAAACCTGGTTCAAAACCTTACAAAATGCCACCTATTTGAAAGCCCAAAAATGATTGAAATTCTTGACGACCGTTTATATTTGCCTAGATATGTTATTTGGAGTGTGCCGGAAAAGAACATGTCGCAATTGAAATCTACAACATGATAATCAAGTAAACATCTAGTAAATGATAATTAATGCCGTGGAGGCCTATACCATTTTTGATTCCCGTGGCAATCCCACCGTTGAGGTTGAGGTACAGCTGGACAATGGGAATATAGGTAGGGGTGTGGCCCCATCAGGGGCATCTACCGGACAATACGAAGCCCACGAGTTAAGGGATGGCGATCCACAACATTTTGATGGGAAATCGGTGAACAAAGCCATAGGGAACGTTAATGAAATTATTGCACCCGCGTTGATTGGAAAAGACCCGAGACAACAGAAAATGATAGATGAACTTATGATAGCGTTGGATGGAACCCCCAATAAATCGGCATTGGGAGCCAATGCCATACTCGCCGTTTCCACGGCCGTAGCGGCGGCAGCTGCAAATGCGCTCGACCTTCCTTTGTTTGCCTATTTGGGAAGGGAACAAGGAAATCTACTTCCTTTTCCGGAAATCCAAATTATCGGTGGCGGGGCCCATGCCCAATGGCACACCGATGTCCAGGACTTTCTTTTAATCGCCAATGGTGCGAATAGTTACGAAGAAACGTTGGAAATAACGTCCGATGTTTTTAGGGCTACAGGCGAAATCCTAAAAGAACAAAACCGGTATTTTGGTGTAGCGGATGAAGGTGGATATTGGCCGGAATTTGAAAATCATGACCAAATCTTCGAAACTTTCATACAGGGTATCGAAAAAGCCGGATATAAGCCCGGAATCGATGCTTCCATCGCTTTGGATATCGCAGCCAGTGATCTCTATGACGAGAAAAGTAAGACCTACCGATTTCGTTTGGAAAATAAGGTGTTCAGTCAGGACGATTTTTTTAATTTATTATGTGGTTGGTTGGAGAAGTACCCCATTATATCCATAGAGGATCCCTTTGCCGATACTGATTTAGAAAATTGGAAAAAACTGACCAAAGATTATGGGGATAGAATCCAAATTATTGGAGACGACCTTTTTACGACCAATCCGGATAGGATCAAACAGGGTATCCGACATAAATTAGCGAATGCCGTGTTGATTAAACTTAACCAGATAGGTACGGTAACGGAAACCCTGGAAGCCATACAAATTACCCAAAAAGCCGGATGGCGACCCGTAATTTCGGCGCGGAGTGGAGAGACCGAGGATAGCTTCATTAGTCATTTGGCGGTGGCGAGCAACGCCGGACAATTAAAAGTAGGATCCTTTACGCGAAGTGAACGGATGGCCAAATGGAATGAAGTATTGAGAATAAAACGTTCTTTGGCTTCAAAGGCCCAATTCCGGGAGTGGCGCATCGTTTAGCTAACACAACATCTTTTGGGCATTGGGCTTTTACACTTTTTAGGGTAAACGGATTTTTTTACATAAAGCCATAAAAGTATTTATGCTCGGAACGAATCTTTCTTAGGAATCCAGTAATCTATGCTTTTCCAGAAATGCCTTCAGTTCACTTGTAGTAGGGTTTTTAAGGAATTCTGTCCCATAGGTCACCGTCGGAAATTTCAATGCACCATCGTACAAGGCACGTACGGTCTCTTCGGCTTCCGCATCGGTCTCTACATTGAAGTCCTCAAATTCTACCCAAATGGATTGTAGATAATTTCTTAGGTTGGCTGATTTCATACACCAATCGGCCCCATAAAGTTTTAGATTAGGCATTGGATTTAGGTTTTAAAGGTTTCAATATCAATTGGGGAATCTTTTCCGCATTGGACACAATAAACGGTGTAAATGACATCAACAAGATGGAAACCGCAAGGAATATTTGGTAGTTGTTCTGGCTGATCAACTCATACTCCAGACCACTCTGCGCCAGGACGAAGGAAAATTCCCCGATCTGGGCAATGGAAAACCCAACGGCAATCGCGGTCTTCCATTCCAGTTTCATCACCTTTACCGCCAATATGCCGGCTACGGCCTTGACCAAAAGGGCAAAGAAGAACCAGAAGATGATCCACAAGGTATCGGTCAAAAAGATTTGGTAATCCAACAACATGCCCATGGATATAAAGAAAAAGCTCATAAACACGTATCTAAAGGGTAAAAAACAGGAAATGGCCATACGGTTGTAGTCGGTTTCCGCAATGATGAGTCCCGCGATAAAGGCACCCAAGGCCAGGGATAGCCCCAGTTCTTCCGTAAGCAACGCAATACCGGTTACTATGAACACCGTGGCAATTAAAAAAACTTCCTGACTTTGGATTTTCATTACCGTTTTTAAAAAGAAGGGAATAACAAATTGGGCCAGTACATAGGATATTCCTCCCATGAGAATCAATTTGCCGGATAGCCACAACAACTCTTCGCCCACATTTCCGCCGGCCCCGGCCAAAATTGGGGTAAACAACATCAGGGGAACGATCATAATGTCCTGAAAAAGCAAAATGGCCAATATGAATTTCCCATGTGGGGTATTGATCTTATTATTGTCCTGAAGTACCTTAACCACAATTGCGGTACTGCTCAAAGCATATAAAAATCCCCAAAAAATGCTCTCCGCCACCGAGGGACGCATTAAGGCCCAAATAAGTATCGAGGTAAGGATAATGGTAAAAAACACCTGAGAAGCTCCCCCGATAAGCACATAATTTTTAATCCGCTTAAGGTTGGTGAACGAAAATTCCAGACCCACGGTAAACAATAGTAGAATAATACCGATTTCGGCATAGACCTCCACCTCTTCCATGTCGGCGAAATACGTGCTGGTATTGGGGCTCAGAAGTACGCCGGTAATCAAATAACCGATGATATAACGTACTTTGAGGAATTTACAAATAATGATTACCGCCGTGGCCACCCCAAAAATGGCACAAATGTTAATGAGGATATGATGTTGCATAGCTATGGATCAATTTGAATTATTGCCCGGTATTGCAATAGCCAACAGCTCAAAAGGGCATATAACACAAATATAGGCTACCCTAAAATATATTGACAACAAAAAGCCGGCCCAGGCCGGCTTTTTTCGAATCTGTATTAACCTTTTAGTTCCAAAATCTGACGGATCATCTGATTGGTGAATCCCCATTCATTGTCATACCAGGTCATTACCTTTAGCAGGTCGCCATCCACTACACGGGTCATGCTTAAATCTACGGTAGAGGCATAGGGACTTTTGATGATATCGGAAGAGACAATGGGTTCGGTAGTAGTATCCAAAACATGGGTGTAACGTTCCGTTTTTGCCTCTTCCTCAAGAATTTGATTGACTTCTTCAGCGGTGACCGGTCTTTCCGTGACGAAAACCATATCCGATATGGAACCTACGGGAACCGGAACCCGAATGGCGACCCCGTCAAACTTTCCGGCATATTCCGGTAATGCCTTTGTTGTGGCGATAGCCGCTCCCGTAGTTGTCGGAATCAGGTTTTGGGCACCCGCCCTTCCCATCCTAAAATTCTTTTTGGAAGGCGCATCCACAATACCCTGGGATGCGGTATACGCATGTACCGTGGTCATAATGGCTTTTTTGATACCTATCCTTCTACCCAGTACCTCCACAACGGGACTGATATTATTCGTGGTACAACTGGCGCATGAAAATACACTGGTATTTCCATCCCGGGAATTCACGCCATGGACTACCGTTGGGGTATCGGTACTTTTTGTCGGTGCGGATATCACCACCGTTTTGGCACCGGCCTTGATATGTCTTTCGGCATCCTCCCCTAGGGTAAAGACCCCAGTGCTCTCGATTACCAAATCCACCTTTTGTGCTGCCCAGGGCAGTTCTTCTGGAGTCCTGATAGAGGTATACTGGATTTGCTGCCCATCAACTAGGAGTACATCGCCTTCATGCGAAACTTCTTTTTCGTAAACTCCATAAACCGTGTCGTATTTTAACAAATAAGCCGTGTTTTCGATGGAAACAATATCGTTTACCGCCACAACTTCAAGTCCCGGGGTTTCATTGATAACCTTTAGGGCGGCTCGACCTATGCGCCCCATACCGTTAATTGCTATTCTCATTTTTTATGTTCTTAGGATTAGTATGTCTTTTTTTCAGTCTCTTAGTCAGAAAAACAGAAGATAAATTACAGGAACGGGGCTTTGTTTCGAAACTTGAAATGCAATGAAATGGTTAAGGAATTTGAAAGCGATATTCCCAATACTATGAACGTGTCTTGTTGATTCCCAGAGCAAGGTTGAGAGGAACGTTGTTAAATAAATCGTTGACAAATCGTTCTACTTCCTGCTCCATAGCATTTTCTGTTACTTACTTTTGTAAAGTGCTGGACTTTTAGGCATCGTTTTTGATTTTTTGTTTCGAAAAGCTAAAATGGCGATGGTTTTGCTTGCGAAGAGATTTTGTTTTCTGCCCCTGTTGCTCATTCTCTATTATGGAACCCATGGTGCCAATGGACAGGATTCCTTACCCACCATTGTAGCCCAAAAAGGGGATGGTATTCTTTCCTTATTGCGAAAACAGGGGATGAACCCCTATGAGGCCTATGATGATTTTATCGCATTGAATATGGATAATCTTCGGGATAGCGTGCACCTGTATGAGGGAAGAAGCTATAAAATTCCACAAATGCCCTTGGATACGGTTGCGGTAGTGGATTCCATTCAAAAGCAGTCCACGAAAATCAAGGAAGTGAAAGGGAAGGAATTTTCCATCTTTGGCAAGAAACATGCCCTGGTACTTCCCAAAAGTAAGCGCTTAAAAGGAGCGGTCTATTACTTGGTTTCTGGCCATGGGGGCCCTGATCCCGGGGCTATGGCCGTGTATCGGGGCAAGTCGATTGCGGAAGACGAGTATGCCTATGATGTTACCCTTCGGTTGGCCAGGGAATTGATAGCACATGGGGCAACGGTACACATCATTATACGTGATCCCGATGATGGCATCCGGGATGACCGTATTTTGGAAATCGACAGGGACGAGGTGAATTATCCCAAAGAGACCATTCCCTTGAACCAGGTAGCCCGCCTGAAACAACGTGTAGAAGCCGTCAACAAGTTGTATTTAAAAAATAAGGGAAAATACCAGCGTCTGATTGTAACCCATGTGGATAGCCGTAGTAAGGGACAGAACATTGATGTATTTTTCTATCATCATGAAAAGAGCAAAAATGGAAAGAAATTGGCCGAAAGTATCCATAAGACATTTCAGGCAAAGTATAAGAAATTCCAGCCTAACCGTACCTATTCCGGTACTTTTAGTGACCGCACATCGTTGTATCTGGTGAAGAAAACACATCCGGCCATGGCCTATATCGAAATTGGGAATATCCGCAACAAAAAGGATCAACGCAGAATTTTGGATCCTGATAACAGGCAGGCATTGGCCAAATGGATTTCCGAAGGGATATTGCTGGATTACGAAGGAGAATAATTAAAATACCTATCCGGCCAGTACAACCGGACAGGTATTTATTGTAATCTTATGGTCGCTCAAATAAAGAGATATCCACATCCGTATCAAAGTCAATGTTCGACCAATTGGTGGTCACCCATTGCTTCCCCTTGATATTGCCTTCCCAATCAGCTTCTATATACTTTCTTTTACTGCCAATTTGAATACCATCTATAGTTACATATTCCATGACCATAAGCTGAGGTTCGGCCATTTGAAAGCTCATCACCGTAAATAGGAACTGATCTACCAACTTGGTTTCCTTGTTGATGAATAGCACATAAATGTCCTGGGCGTCGCCCACATTATTGCCAAAAGTGATTTTGACCTTATCATAGGCCTTTCCATTTACCGTTTTTGAACCCAAATACTCATGGTTTACCCCGTCGTCCAATAGTTTAAAGAACATGGAAAACCAATAGTAATTGGTCTTGCGCATAAAACGGGCAAAGTTATTGGCCTGTTCGTCGTTCGATAGTTTTCCATCCATAGTAACCCAGGCATTTGTACCATCATAGCCTTCAACGACCTTCTGACCGTCGGGGGCAGTGACCGTATTTGTGGAATAGGCCGCATGCGATTTTTCTTTATGGAATACATAGGTTTCATGACTTTTTAAAGTCATGGGAGCCTTTGGGTTTATGTATTCATAGTCATAGGTTACATTTTTCAGCTTATAAAAATTGGCTTTTCCGCCTACGGTTTCTATCATATCGGATATGACTTGTTTGGCATCTTGCGCCTTGATGGACAAGGTAAATAGTATCATCAAAAAATAGATGAGAACTGTTTTTGTTTTCATTACTAAAAATTTAGAGGTTGTCATTTGTGTTATTAATTTTCAGGTAGTCGTATATGGACGAGAAATCTTTCATCCCATATCCATTTTGTTTGGCCAAGGCAAAGACTTCCTTGGCAATGTTTAGCGAAGGCATGGCTACATTGAGTTCGTAGGCCGTTAGTGAAGCCAGGTGCAAATCTTTTTGCATCCACTGTAGCGGAAAATTGGGTTCATAGTTCCCATTTTCCAGCTTGGGGCGTACCGCATTCAAAAATGGCGCCGTTACGGGAACGTTTAAAAGCACATCAAAAAGAGTATCCTCGGTAAGCCCCATTTCTTTTCCCAGTACCATGGCTTCACCAAAGGCCAGCATGGATTGGGCCAACAGTAGATTGATTAACATTTTCATATGGGATCCCTGACCTATACTGCCAAGAGGGATTACCTTTTTGCCCATGATCTGCATTAGGGGATCAAGTTTTGCCAGAACCTCGGTGTCTCCGCCTACCAAAAATACTAATTCCCCTTTCTCGGCGGGTCCCTTGGTTCCTGCAACCGGGGCATCTAGGTAAACAATCCCCTTTCCTTTGGCCCTATCTGCCATCTCCTTGGAGAACGAAGGATTTACCGTGCTACAGTTCATCCAGATACTTTTCTTTTGCATGGTCCCCAGAAACCCATTTCTTCCCAACGCCACTTCCCGCACCGCCTCTGGTGTGGACAACATGGTAATGATGATGTTGTTGTCCATAGCCATTTTTTTAGGGGAATCCACCCATTTTGCTCCGTGGTCAAGTAAATCCTTCGCTTTACTTTTTGTGCGATTATGCACGGTTAATCGACGTCCCTCTTTTTGAAGATTGCGGGCCATACGACTCCCCATAATACCCAATCCTATAAATCCTATGTTTTCCATTTTTATGATTTTGGGGGCAAGATAGGTGTAACGGGGACCGCTAAATCCTTGGATATTTCAAAAATGGTGCTTTTCGGTCAAAACTAGGTGTTATGGCACAACACAAGTATTAAATCAGTGCATTTTTACGATGCCGGATTTGGTATTGTTTGGGCGAAATTCCAAAGTTCTTGTGGAATGCCTTTATAAAATGTGAGGTGTTTTCGTAACCTACTTCAACCGTAATTTCATTTACCGAATTTGAAGTAGTCCGCAAAAGAAGGGCAGCTTTCTCCAAGCGTTTTTGTATCAACCATTTTTTGGGGGAGATATGGAATCTATGCTTAAAATCCCGTTGGAAAGTAGATATACTTCTTCCGGTCAGGTAGGCGTAATCCTCTATATCCAAAGGTTTGTCAAAATGTTCCTCCATAAAGGACCGAATACTTCTTCGTTCCCTTGTCTTTAAGGACTGTAGCCGATTTACGAAATCTTCTCCCCGTTCGGAGAGCGCTATCAAATGGAGGAACTCAACAAGCTTGGGCCGCGTAAACTGATTTTGGTTCCTGCCTTTGTAAAGACTGGTCAAGGTGTCCGTGAATAATCGGAGGTCTTCATTAAAATCGATACGCAGTGGTCCACAAACCGTTTCTGGTTGTAACAGTCCAAAACTGGACAGAAAAGCATCGCATACGTCATCATCAAAGAAAAAGACCAACGCATTAAAGACATCATTTTTAGGAATGATATCAGAAATCATATACATCCCCTTGGGTAAGAAGATGAGTTCATTTTTTTGAACGGTCTGTACCTTACCTTCGAAAGTCTCGATTTGAAGCTTGCCGTTCCGGACAAGGGTAATTGCATGGGCTGCCAGATACCGCTGATTTTGTGGATCCGCATGCGCTACTGTTTTTTCCAGAACACAGGAAAGCCCGTCCAAAAACACTTTTTCAATCTTGGAATTCTGATAAAAGGTTTGCGGCACTACTTTCATAAAAGCAAGATAGGAAGAAAATGTACCTTAAAATTGTGGTTTTTGTTAAAAGTAGTCATTTTCGGTCAATTGCCCGATTTTTTGAGTTTAGGATATTTTGAAGCAGTTTGGCCCGATATCTTAAAATAAAAAGGTACGCATCTATATCGGTATTTTTCTTTTGTAATAGTCATAGAGTTGATCCGGTCCCGCTCCTAAATAGTTTTTAAGATGAATTACCCCAAAGTGGTATTGCAAGCGTATGACCCCTACCTTTTCATACCTCCGTGCCGAAGTTTTTACCATTAGTGGAAGTACCCTAAATTTAGTTTTTTTATACAGGCGTCCTATGAACTCATAGTCCTCATAGATTTTGTAATCTTCATTAAAACCCTTGGTGCTTAGAAAAAGCTTTTTAGTAACAAAAAGGGATTGATCTCCTCCCCTGCAAATTTGGTGGTTGATTCGTGTAAACCAAGCAAAGAACTTTAGGAACCTGCTATTACTGTCAAATCGCATTTGAAAACAACCCGCTTGGAATCCTCCTTTGATCGCTTCCAAAATATGAAGCACAAAATTTTCTGGAGGCAGGGTATCGGCATGGAGAAAGTAGAGGATTTCGGCTTTGGCCATGCGGGCACCCAAATTCATTTGTTTTGCCCGCCCTTTTTTGGAGTGTACTATCGTTGCCCCGTATGCTTCGGCTATCGTAATGGAGCCATCCTTACTCCCGCCATCAACAACCAAAATCTCTTCCACATGTTCCGGCGAGATTTTGTTTTGCAAGCAAGATAGAAGCTTCCCGATATAATCGGCTTCATTAAGAATAGGGACTATGATACTTATTTTGGGGAACTTCTTTTTCATTTGAAATCTGGATTACGATTTTAACATTGTCCATATCCCCTATACCCCCGATTTCCTATATCAAATTTCTTTGATCAATTCTGAAAACAGCTTAACCATTTTTGGTTCAGTTTTTCCGGCAACTTCTATAATCTCCTGTATATTAATGGGTTGCAAGTTGTCCGGATCACACTCATCGGTGAGAACGGATACGGCTACAATGGGTAGTCGTAAATGATTGGCAACAATTACTTCAGGAATCGTACTCATTCCAACGGCATCCGCTCCTAGAATCCGCAGCATACGGTATTCTGCCTTGGTTTCCAATTGTGGCCCCACCACGGATACATAAACACCCTTTTGTAGTGAGATCCCTTCTCTTTCTGCTATGGTTATCAATCTTTGCCGCATTTCCACATCATAGGGTTCGCTCATATCCACGAATCGATCTCCAAATTCGGATACATTTTTGAAGGCTAATGGAGAACCTCCCTGAAGGTTGATGTGATCCTCCAGCAACATCATATCCCCTTTTTTAAAGTTGAGGTTTATGGCTCCCGCAGCATTGGAAATAAACAGTCTTTGGATGCCCAATTGGTGCATGACCCGAATAGGGTAGGTGACATCCAAAAAATCGTAACCTTCATACAAATGGAAGCGCCCCTGCATGACCACTACTTTTTTGCCTTCTATTTTTCCGTAAATGAGTTTGCCGGTATGAAACTCGACGGTGGCCAAGGGAAAAAATGGAATGTTATTATAATGGGCCACTATGGGATCTGTTATGGCATCCACCAGTTTTCCAAGCCCCGTACCCAGTACGATCCCGATTTCGGGGGAATCAAAACCTTTGCTTTTTAGGTATTCGGTGGATTCCCCCAGTTGTTTTTTGGTTACTCTCATAGTCGCTTTAAAAAAGGTTGAAAGGCATCAATGCCCTTGACGTCCTCATAAACATCGATATCGTTTTTAATGGGCAAAACACGTACTTTTTCAGGCTGCAGATCGGCCATACTATCCGAGAATACGGTATCCTTTCCCCACTGCTTATCCTGGAACAATTGGCGCTTAAAATATCGCATTCCCAGCAAATAGTAACCGCCATCCTCCGCCGGGCCAATGACAAAATCATTTTCATCCAAGGCGGTGAAAGCATTCTCGAGGTCGGATTGGGACAGATCGAGCATATCGCTCCCGATGATAATGATTTTCTCAAAACCGTTGTTGAATCCTTCGGAAAAAGCCTGGGCCATACGTTCCCCCAGAATACGTCCTTTTTGTACTCTTTTGTCATACACCGTTTCATCCCAGACATCGTCTTTCCAAATGGATTCCGAGTAATACACTCTTTTATGGACATTTAGCCCATGGGTGATTTTTGCCGTATGTTGTAAGAGAAACTTATAAACCTCCAAGGCAGCATGGTCACCGATAGTCGCCGCCAATCGGGTCTTACATTTTCCCAGTTCGGGATTGCGCGTAAAAATGAGGAGTAGATTTTTGGAATTTGTCAAATTGAAAGGGTAGTCTTTAATACTATTCTTGTTTTTCCTGAAAAAGTCCGTAATTCCTATATTTCAACCATCAATCATAAACTTTTTCCCCGGCCTTCAATAATTTGCCCCAATGCTCATCAAAGGCATGCACTTTTTCGGTTTCTTTTCCTTGGTCGTCATAAACGGGATATCCTTTATTTTTCCATTCAAAAATCCCGCCATATAGGTTTTTAACATTGGGATACCCCAATTTTACCAATTTTTCACCGATATCCTCCGATCGTACGCCGATGGAACAATACACAATGATTTCGGCATTCTTGTCCGGAATTTTATCCTGTACGTCCCGGGCATCGAACATCTCATAACCTACCCAAATGGCATTTTGCAAATGGCTCACATCGTATTCCTGTTTTTTTCGGGTATCCAGGTATAGAACACTGTCCGTATGGGCCGCTTCTTTCAGGGATATATAGGGAATACTTTCCGTGTTGAGCTTTTTGAGTGTACGATCTAGCTTACTTTGGCCCATAGTATTTGGGGAAAACACCAAAAACAAGAATATACCCAAAAGAAATCTCATGCCATTTAAAAATTATAGGGACAAAGATACTATTTTAGAGGTGTTCCCTAGAATTGTTCAGCTAATCCTAGACAAAATGAAGCAAATAAAAATTGGGCTGTTCTTTATTTTGATAGCTTTGCAGGCTTGTAAAAATAAAGTGGAGGAACAAAAACCAATTTTGGATACCGCCAAAACCGACTACTACATGGAACCGTATCGGCCTCAATTTCACTTTTCACCAGAGGAAATGTGGATGAACGACCCTAACGGGCTGGTCTTTCACAAAGGGGTTTACCATCTTTTTTATCAATACTATCCAGATGACATTGTCTGGGGCCCCATGCACTGGGGGCATGCCGTTAGTACAGATTTGGTACATTGGAAACATAAGCCGATAGCCCTATATCCTGATGAACTAGGTTTTATATTTTCTGGTAGTGCGGTAGTAGACGAAGATAATACCTCAGGTTTTGGTTCGGATAACAACCCTGCTCTGGTGGCTATTTTCACCTATCATGATATGAAGGGCGAAAAGGCGGGGCGCGATGATTTTCAGACCCAGGGTATCGCCTATAGTCTTGATAATGGGGATACTTGGACAAAGTTCAAAGGAAATCCCGTATTGGGAAATGAGGGTATCCGGGACTTTCGAGACCCTAAGGTAATGTGGTATGAGCCTTCACAAAGTTGGGTCAAGACCCTGGTGGCCGGAGATCATGCCAAATTCTATACCTCCAAAAATTTGAAGGATTGGACATTGACCGGTGAATTTGGAAAGGATCAAGGAGCCCATGGAGGAGTTTGGGAGTGCCCGGATTTGTTTCAATTACCGGTGGAAGGTACGGATGAGAAGAAGTGGGTACTGCTCATCAGTATTAACCCCGGAGCCCCCAATGGTGGAAGTGGCACCCAATACTTTATAGGCGATTTTGATGGAAAGACCTTTACTTCCGATCAAAAGGAGAGTCGCTGGATCGATTGGGGCACGGACAACTATGCCGGAATCACCTATAACAATGTACCTAACGATGAACGTGTCTTTATCGGTTGGATGAGCAATTGGGCCTATGCACGCGATACGCCCACGGAAAAATGGCGCAGTGCCATGACCGTTCCCAGAAAGTTTTCCTTACGGAAAGTAGGGGATACATATAGCTTGATCAACTACCCTGTCAATAGTCTGGAGAACCTTAGGGAAGGCGGGATAAAGAAAACAATAAAGCTAGAGGCCGGTGAAAAGGATAGCCTTGCCTTTGACCATTTTAACCAGGCCGAGGTGCAGTTTACCACGGCGGCCAAGGATTTTCGACTCACCTTTAAAAATGAGAAGAAGGAGCAATTGGTATTGACCCTGGATTCAGAAAAAAGTGCTTTCTATTTGGATCGTACCCGATCGGGAGAAACCGATTTTCAGGAAAGTTTTGGGGATACGGTACAAGAAATGCCCATTGTCCATTTACCACAGGACAACTTTGAAGTGCGTATACTACTGGATCGTTCCTCTATTGAGGTATTTATCAATAAAGGACAGTACGTGATGACCGCACAGGTGTTTCCGAACGCATATTATACAGTATTGCATATCGAAAACACTTCGAAGGAGGTTTTAAATTTTAGTTATTTTGAAATAAACAAGGTGAAAGGGATATGGTAACTATTCTTCCCTTAATGAGTCCATAGGATTGGCCAATGCCGCCCTCAATGCCCGGAACCCTGTTGTACCCATTGTAACTAGCAAAGCCAAAATTGTGGCCATCGCAAACACTTCAAGTCTAATACTCGTTCTATATGTAAAATCCTTTATCCAATCGTTCATAAAAAAATAGGTGAGTGGCCAGGCTATAAAACTGGCAACCAATAACAAAACGAAAAACTCCTTTATTAATTTAAAAGTGACATTGCCAATGGAGGCACCAAGCACTTTTCTAATTCCGATTTCTTTTGATTTTCGTTCCGCAGAGAAAGATACGAGACCGAAAGTACCAAGACACGCCAGGATTATGGCCAGAATGGTAAAAATAGTAAGTACCTCCGTGAACTTTTCTTCCGTTTGGTATTGCCGTGCTACATCTTCATTTACAAAGGAATACGAAAATTCCCTATTCGTTACAAATTTTGAATAAACAGATTTTATATGCTTAAGGGTCATAGGTAGATTCTGGGCATTAATTTTTACATACGCCCAGTTTAAATAAGTTGAGGATGGAATGAAAATTGTCGGAGGGATTTTTCTATGGAGTGACTCAAAATGGAAATCTTTCACTATTCCCACCACGGTGAATTTTTGATTGTCAAATTCTACCCATTTTCCGATGGGATTTTTCCAACCCAATTGGTCTATGGCTGACTCATTAAGGATAATGGATGAATTACTGTCCGATGGAAATTCTTTTGAAAAATCACGCCCCTCGGTAATTTTAGCTTCAACGGTCTTGAAAAAATCATAGTCAATTCTAATTATTTTCATTGATTTTCTCGCCTCTTCGTCCACCGCCACTCCCTGTGCTTTATAAACAGTACTATTACTTATCCACCCGGGCATTTTCATGTTAGAAAGACCAGTCTTTACAATAGAAGAATTGGATAAAAGATCATTGCTGAAAGCATCTAACTGGGAGCGATCCATTGTCTTGAGAGGTACCGCCACCAATAGGTCTTTGTTAATTCCCAATTCTTTGCTTTTGAGAAAGTCGAGTTGATTAAAGACAATGGATGTGGAGGCTATTAGGCCAATAGAAATCACAAACTGTAAAACAACAAGCCCTTTTCTGAGGATTGGGCCGAATCCTTCCTTTGTCTTATCGCCCTTCAATGTGCTTAATGGTTTGAAGGCTGAAAGCACAAAAGAAGGATAAGCCCCGGATAATAGGGCAATAATTACTGTTGAAGCGCCAATGGTCATCAATATTGGCGGATTGAACAAAGTACTCGTAGTTATTTCTTTTCCTGCAAATTGATTGAACATTGGGAGTAACAATAGGGTCAAGCAGAAAGCGATTAAAGCCGCAATGAGAGTCACAATAAGTGATTCGCTCAAAAACTGACCAACTAAGTTCATTTTATGGGCGCCCAATACTTTGCGCATGCCAACCTCTTTGCTACGTCTCAAGGAACGGGCTATGGTCAAATTCATGTAATTTACACTTGCAATGACCAGAATGAAAATGGCAACAATGGAAAAAATGTAAATGTGGTTAATGTTTCCATTGGGTTCAATTTCGGTCCCATTTTTTGACCTAAGGTGAATATCCAATAAAGGCTGTAGAAACAGTTTAAAATTTCCGGAAGTAAGTGGGGATAAATGGTCATCAATAAAATTTGGAAACATTGATTCCATCCTTGAGGGGTTAGAACCTTCCGCCATTTTAATATACACATATTGAGAATCCCAACCCACATTGTTAAACATGGCCTCTGGTGCTATTTGTCTTGCCGTTTGACCTGATATGAGGAAATCAAAGTGAAAATGGGAGTTTGATGGCATATCTTCCATGATTCCACTCACCTGTAATTGTAACGTTCCATCCCCGATATCAAGAACTTTCCCCATAGCGTCTTTAGGACCGAAATACTTTTTAGCCGTGGATTCGGAAATGACTACTTTATTCGATCCCTTTAATGCCTCGCCGGGGTTACCGGAAGTCAGTGGAAAAGAAAAGACTTCGAAAAAATTTTCATCGGTTACGGCAATCCGCCCTTCATCAAATCTTTTATCCCCATGAGCGACAATTTCCGACATGCGCATAATTCGAACCAATTGCTCAATTTCTTCAAAACTGGTCTTCAGTTTCTCGGCCGTTGGCCACGAATTTGTGGAATACGGCTCCCAGACACTCTGTCTCATATAAGCAGCGGCCACACGGTAAACCCTATCTCCATCTTGATGAAAATCGTCATAGCTCAGTTCGTCCTTAATAAAAAGGAAAATCATAAGACAGCAAACAAAGCCCAACACCAGGCCCGAAACATTAATAAGGCTGTATAATTTTTCTTTTTTGAATACCCTGAAAGCTATTTTAAAATAGTTTTTTATCATGATTTTTGTGGTTGCGGTCCGAGCATTAGATGAGCTATTTTTGGTAACATAGGGGATTGAATACAATCATCCAAAGGATATTATCTCCCAACCTAAAATTATGCCAAGTTGCCAAGTGTCTTACTATCAGATTTTTATACTGGGAGCTCCGAGAACCCCTTTAATTTACTGTCAAAAATGTTTACATCAAATGTCCACTAATTTTACAGTTGTCAAGAGATTTGGAAGTTGTCTTTTCTTTCCCGAAAATGACCGGATGATTCAGTTTTAATTAATACTTAATAGGCCCAATTTATTGCCCTATAAAAGGTGAAACAAAGTAACAATTAAAAGAGATCAAGAATAGAACGCTTTGCAAAAGGCTTGTCCTATCAAAAAGGATTCCCATAAATTGGCCTTTTTATAAGAATTTCGATTCCAATCCCTAACTTCGGTTCCACGGTAATTTATGTATTCATATCTTTAAACCCCAGTTTTATTTTAAAGAGTCTGGACTTGCTGCTTTTCATGGATACCTGCATAAGCAATACGTATCTCGGGCTTTCGCTAGATTTGTGTACTTTCTTGTAGTCCCAAATATCGATAGCCGTTGTGATGCAATTTTGCTTCTGGGCTATTAAATGAAAAGAGAAAAACAAAATATGATATCTGTAAAAGATAATTTCTTTTAAAACGTTCAATGGCCAATCTTTTGCAAAACCATAAACGAAGTTTTTATTTAAGTGGCGACCGCAAGAAATATTGGTATTCGGCATTTTTTTTGGGCTTCTTTGTCTCTATAATTTTAATCGGGCTTAGGCCGTACGAAAAAAACATAATAGATCATCCGCATATAACGCTTGTTAGAATTGGTGTTGGCTTCATCTGTACGGTAGTCTATATTATTGGTTATGAAATTTTACTAAAGTGGTTTAAAAACATAAAATTCAATTATGCAAAACTGATTCTTTTTGATGTTTTTCTTGCCATAATAAGTGTTGTGCTTATTTTTCTTTATGACCGTCTCATCGTTGTAAAGGATGGTTATGTTACCATAGGTTTCCTGTTGGAGTATATTTTAATAATAGCATTGCCTTTTTACCCCATTATTCTTTTTATTTTCCATTTTTTAAAAATGTCGGTGTTTCCTATTCAAATCTATCCGCCCATCGCTAAAGAAAATATATCAGAACAAGAAAATGTATTAAGCATTAAAGAAGATAATGGATTAGTTGGGTTTAGCGTAAAATTAAAACACCTTTTGTACATACAATCCCAAGATAATTATATTGAGATACATTATTTAAAAGAGGGTAATCATACCAAACATTTAATGCGAGGTACATTAAAGAAAATTCTAAAAGACTTTGCTTTTCTCCTAAGAGTACATCGATCTTTTGTAGTGAATCCATATAAGGTGGAGGGTCTAGTAGGGAACTCCAATAAAGCGACAATTTCTCTTAAAGATGTAGGTGTTTCAATTCCGGTTTCCAAATCGGTTTATGCTTCTGTCAAAAACTTCGTATCCACTAGTACCAAAATCTAGTTATTTCGCCACAAAATAGCCCGTTTTCTTTTTTGTAAATTAAACGCTTTGTAATTTATACGAGTTTGCAAGACGATATTGGTGTAAATTCTAAAGTTCAATTTATTGTATTTAATTCTTAGAATACCTAGCGTGTTTTTCGGTCAACATATCGATTGATGAAACCG
This sequence comes from Ulvibacterium sp., assembly GCF_965228935.1. Classification (GTDB taxonomy): domain Bacteria; phylum Bacteroidota; class Bacteroidia; order Flavobacteriales; family Flavobacteriaceae; genus Ulvibacterium. The sequence continues at coordinate 1,992,402 of NZ_OZ245846.1, forward strand.
TTTTGAATTTGTATGATATTCCAATTGTTTATGAAAATGCTATATGTTTTTAAACTATAATCCAAAGACCAAATGCGACATTTCTTTTTAAAATTCTCAATACTATTTTTTTCATCTATCCCAATGCACTCTCAAACCCAGGATACACTAGTAGACATTGGAGGTTATAAAATGCACTTTACTATAATGAGAGGGGTGGGAACTCCAATTCTTTTTGAAGCTGGAGCAGGTAATGATGGTTCGGTTTGGAACAATATTCTAGAAAAAATTCATAAAGTTACAGGTACAACATTAATTACTTATGACCGGTCTGGATTTGGAAAAAGTGAGTTAAATCCGAATCTAAAAAACGAATCGGATTTTGGAATAGTAAATGGCATTAAAGAATTGGAGATAGGTTTATCAAAGCTAGGTTTTGACAATGAAATTATACTGGTTCCCCATTCCTACGGAGGATTTTATACAACGCTTTATGCATCACGTCATCCTGACAAAGTAAAATACGTTGTACGTATTGATGCAAATTTGGTAGAGGTATATACTGACGACGTCCTGAAAATAATGGATCAAGAGGAAGCCCCGCCTAAAAGTCCTGAAACACTGGGTATCTATTATCTTGTAAAAAACTATCCAGAAACGGTCAAGGTATTGCGTAAAATCGATTTCCCGTCGAATGTTCCTGTAATAGATATGATTTCGCCAATTAATAGAGGTTATCCTGACGAGTATTGGGCATTAATAAAAAAAGCCCATAAAGATTTTGTCAATGCAGAATCAAATCGAGTTGAACTTATCGCCGAAGGAAGTGGTCATTATATATTTCATGATAATCCGGCACTGGTCATTAATGCAATTATTAAAGCGTACTCAAAAACATTGGATAAAGAGCAACAAAATGAGCTGTTACAAAAAGCTTTGGATAATGCCATGGCACTATCTATCGAAGCTAAGAAGAACAATCGTTCAGAACAAGATTTGAATGCATTGGGATATTCATTTTTGGGCAATGAAGAATTGGATAAGGCTTTGGAAGTTTTCAAAGTAACTACAATTTTGTTTCCGGATAGTTTTAATGCATATGATAGTTATGGCGAAGCTTTACTGAAATCAAATCGAAAAGCGGAAGCAATTGAAATGTATAAGAGATCGATTGAATTGAATCCAGAAAATGAAAACGGAAAGAAAATATTAATGCAATTAAAACAAGAATAACAATGTACACCATTGTTTAAATACAATTGCTGGGTAGAACTTATTTAAGAAAACCCTCGCAGAAGACTTCTATCGAATAATTTATCCGCGGACTAGAGTGCTTAAAACATCTAACCAATCTCAAATAATTACGTTGAGTCATCACTTTTTAATAATCCTGTAAAACGAACAATTTAAAGGACACGGCCGACTTTATAACTACTCTTAGAAATTGCCTTTTAGATAACTTGAAATAAGCTCCTAATAGTGCTATCTGTCTTTTGGCATTGAAATTTATTATCTTTAAGTATTCCCCTATACATCAATATTATTTAGAATGGCTTCTTCAGATTACAAAAGTCAAGATGAGGTTTTTGTAGAAAAGCTCGAGGGAATTGTGCTTGCCAATATTGGGAACGAAAATTTCAACGTTGAAGAGCTCGCTCGAACCTATGGAGCAAGCCGTTCACAACTCCATAGAAAACTGAAACGGATAAAAGGACAATCCGTGAGTCAATTTATCAGGGAAATCCGACTTGGGGAGGCCATGAAAATGTTGCGGAACGATGTTGCCTCAGTCTCCGAAATAGCCTTCAGAGTCGGTTTTAACAGTACATCTTACTTCAATACCTGTTTTCATGAACGCTATGGCTATCCCCCGGGAAAGGTAAAACATCAGACCACATTTAAAGCCGTGAACAAATTTTCTGTCGCAAGTGCAGCAGAACAATCAATTGACTCGCACAAAAGGAAAACGTTTTTTAAAAACCCATGGATTATTTCCGTTGCATCAATAAGCTTTCTTTTAGTCGCCTTTTTTACAATCAAAGCATTTACATCAAAAGAAGAAAATATTACGCAGGCATCCATAGCGGTTCTTCCCTTGGATCATTTATCGGAGGATACCAGTAAAGAATTTTTGACTGCCGGTATACACGATGCATTGATCGGGGAACTTGGGACTATAAAGGGCTTACGGGTAATTTCCAGGATTTCCACACTTCAGTTCAAAGACAAGGAATTGCCAATCCGGGATATTGCAAAGCAACTTGGAGCAGATCATTTGGTTGAAGGCTCATTGATATATAAGGGGGACAGTATACGAATGCAACTGCAATTGATCGATGTTTTCCCTGAAGAAAAACACATTTGGGCCAAGGATTACCATAACAGTGTAAATGATATTCTATCGGTACAAAATACGGCGATACAAGATATTGCCAACTCAATAGAAGTTACTCTTGGCGAGGAGAAGAAGGAACGATTTCAGTTACAGCAAAAGACAAACCCAGAAACCTATAAAGCGTACCTAAGGGGAATGTATTACCTCACGAAATCCAATGCGGAGGATTTCCAAAAGGGATTGGATTATTTGCACCAGGCGGTCGAGATAGACCCGGCGGATCCGCTCGCTTATGCCGGTTTGGCCGAGGGATACGCCCTTTTGGGCCATGGCCCCGACCCTATGAACGCCCCTTGGAGAAGAGGAAAAGCAGCCGCTTTGAAAGCATTGGACTTGGATCCCAGATCTGCCAAAGCCCATTCTGCACTTGCAATGATTCAACTCTATTACGAACGGGATTGGAAAGCTGCGGAACAGTCATTCGCAATTGCGGAAAAATTGAATCCAAACCTTCCGTATAATCATTACCATTACTCATGGTATCTCATTCTTTTGGGGAAATGGGAGGAAGCCGTTAAGGAACATCAATTGGCCAAACAACTAGATCCATTGGCGCCATTGATAACTTCAGATATGGGCCTACTCCATCTTTGGATGGGGAATCACAAAAAAGCAATGGAAGAAGTAAAGGAAGCCCTTGAAATTGATAAGGAATACGCACCTGCTTGGAGAACTCTGGGTGACATCTACATTGAAAAGGGAATGCCCCAGGAGGGAATTAGCGCGATAAAAAAGTCTATTGAAATTAATCCTGCAGCTTTATATGACTTGGGAGTCGCTTATGCGAAAATTGGAAATAAAGATAAAGCCCTAGAAATTGCTTCTGAATTGCGGAAGGGCGCAGTTAGCTCTAGGGAAGCTTTTGGCCTAACTCTTATATATGCCCATCTCGGTGATTTTGACGAGGCCTTTAAATGGTTATCCAAAAAACCTTTGGATGTTTTCGCTCCCTGGCTCAGGGTTTGGAACGGCCCAGAGGATTTCAGAAAGGAACCCAGGTTCAAACAGTTTTTAAAAGAACTAGATCTTCCTCCATTGGAGCCTTCTGCAACATAATCTAAAAAATTCAACATAGTCGAAACCAAAATTTGAATGAATCACTACATAATTAAAACTGGTTTCGCGGACTTTTCCAGACCTTTGTTACAAGCGTTCGCTAATTGATTGGCCAATCTTTCTCTATTTTCTAATCGGGTCATATTGACCCTAAAATCAGGTAATTATGAAAACTAAAGAATTGTTTTCCTGGAAATTTGCGCCCCTGTTTTTGGCCGTAGTGGCCCCAATCATGACAATTGGATGTAATGATAATGATGATCAAGATTACATTACTATCGATTCTGAAACCCAAGATGGTGAATGGGTAAGCTTCATTGAAGACCTCTCTTTTGAATCCCTTATCTTAACAGAAAACCAAGAGGATTTAAATGAGGCATTGCAACAGGCTGCCGAAGGTGATTTGATATTTTTTGAAGATAACGATACCCAAAAAACACAAAATCCAAAAAATTCAAAAGGTTCTTTTTATACCTTAGTCGGTTTTGATGGCGAACAGATTGTAATCAGTAACAAAACAACCTCAAGCGTCCCTTCAAACGCGAGTAAAGGTGAAAAAACCAATAAAAGCAATAGAAGTTGCCGAATTTTAGAAATTACAAGATCCTCTCTTTCCGCGGATATCGCCCATTATCGGATTATGGTACGTATGGGCAAGGGACCTTATGATGTGGTGCGTATCCATAGAGTAGTAAGGGAATCCCGAAAGTATAGACCCATTAGAACCGAAGGGAACGTATTTATGATACATGGTTCATCACAGGATTTTGATGATATTTTTCTGCGCCCGGGAATAGAAAATCCAGATGCCTACAATTCCTCTCCCTTTTATCTGGCTTCAAACAATATCGATGTCTGGGGTATTGACCTGGGCTGGACTTTGGTGCCTCTAGAAACCGAGGATTTTTCTTTCTTCCAGAGTTGGGGAAATTCAAAGGATACGAGACATGTATTAAAGTCTATGGCCATTGCCAGATTGATCCGAGGATTGACACGACAAGGGTTTGGACGAATGAACTTATTAGGTTTTAGTTACGGTGCGGCATTAACGTATGATGCAGCAATAAAGGAAACACGACAGCATCGGATTTTGAGGGATATAAAAGGTATGATCCCAACGGACTTTGTAATGGTTCATGAGCAAAACGATAGCCCATTTGCTGCGGGATCTTGCTCCTTATCGAAAACGTCCGAAGCGGCACATGCAAATGGAGAGTATCAAAATGCCAATGGTGTCGGTTTTGTCACCGTGGGTCAAGCTGCTCTTGATAACCCCGAAGGAGATTCACCATTTGCACCTGGTTTGAGCAATTATCAATTTGCTTTGGCAGCAGCAGGAGGACCTCAACCCAATGGCCCGGATTGGCATTTTCTGGGAGGTCAGTTTGACGGACAAATACCCACTGGATTAGCATACACTGAAGAAGAGCGATGGTTTAACCTGTTGATATCCTTAGCCCCATACATGCCCACTTATATCACTGCGGAAGGCTTCTCAATTTTTTGCCCGGAAAATCGGGAAAGTATCGTAGCGGATTTGAAGCGGATAAATATTCCCATTTTATACCTCGGCGCCGCTGGGGGTTATGGTCAGGACGGTGTTTTCTCCACTACGCTCGCAGGTAGCTCCGATGTGAGTGTTGAGATTGTCACCAAATTACCCAACGGGCCTCGAATATTGGATTATGGCCATGCAGACCTTTTTATGGCCGACGATGCCTCGGAACTGGTATGGAGACCCTTAAGGGATTGGTTGGCTAGTCATTGATATTTAAGATACTTAATAAAAAACCTCCATTAAATGGAGGCTTTTTATTGGCCCCAAATATTGAGCAAAAATCCTGTTTCGAAAAACGAACCTTTTTCGGTATTGCGTCTTTCATTCCACCTCCGTTCCTTTATCCGGCCATTTTAGGGAACCGTAATTCTTTCTTGTAAATAATATTCAAATTTCTGTAACACTTTCGAAAAAAGCATGTTTATCTTAATATAGGCCTTAAACTGCAAGCAATTGGAATCCTTCACCGACCATGACCTAATGTTAAAAGTGAAATCCGGAGATTTGGACAAGTTGGCCCTGATATATGAAAGGAATTGGAAACGGTTGTTCGGTTTTTTCTTCAAAATGTGCGGAAGCAGGACAGTAAGCGAGGATCTCGTACAAAACGTATTCATAAAGATCATAAAGTACAAGCACACCTATCGTAGTGAAGGTTCCTTTGATTCCTGGATATTTGGTCTATCAAGAAATCTGTTCTACGATTACTACAACAAAAATGTCAAAGAAAATAATGTGGATGCACTTTCCCCTTCTGAGAATGAGCTACATGACCCGAACGATTCTACCGGCAAATGGGAGGACAGTGATAATTCGGTCCTTCTTTGGTCGGCCCTGCATAGACTAAGCCCGGAAAAACGGGAGATATTGATATTGAGTGTTTACAAGGGTTTGAAATTCAGGGAAGTCGCGGGAATTTTAAGGTGCAGCGAAGGCACTGCAAGGGTCAGGGCCTTCAGGGCACTGAATGATCTCAGGAAATTTTTTTTACAATCGGAAACAAGTTGAACCATGGACAGGGAAACGTTTGAGCAAAATGTGATCAGGTATCTTTTATCTGAACTAGAACCCGAGAAGAAAACCAAGTTTGAGGATTTTCTTAGTAAGAACAGGAAATACGGACAACTTTTCGATGAACTGCAAAAGATGTGGAACGGTGTCTCCGATATAGAAGTACCACAGCCATCCGATGAGATGCAGAGACGTTTTTATCACATGCTTCAGACCGAAAAGGAAACAAAGGAGTTTCCTTGGAATCATGTTATTAAGGAAATCAAAGGGCAAGTGAGCAAATTTTTCCTGTTCAAGCGAAAGGTTCCCCTGGCTTATGGAATAATGATTTTGGGCCTTGGAATGGTTTTAGGGTATCTGTTCAATAACCTCAAAACCAATAATGAGGAGGTAATGGTAAATTCGGGAATCGAAGAGATTCGCGAAAAACTTGTACTGACCCTATTGAAGCAGCCTTCCGCCGTCAAAAGGTTAGAGGCGGTCAATGAGGCGTCCAGAATGCAAAATGCCAACCACAAGGTGATCGAGGCTCTTTTTATAACGCTGGAAAACGATCCGAATATCAATGTAAGACTGGCATCGGTGGAGTCCCTATCGAGATATGCCAGTAATCCAGAGGTTAGGGAAGGGCTCGTAAGATCGATTGCAGAACAAGAATCCCCGATGCTGCAAATCGTACTTGCCAAATTGATGGTAAAGTTACAGGAGAAAGAATCGATAGAGCCGATAGAGCGTCTACTGGAACGGGACGATGTTGACGATAAGGTGAAACAAAAACTTCGGGAATCCATAAACCTAATTATATAGATCTGTGATTCGTAAGATAAGAGTATGAATTTTCTTTCGACATTTCTTTCTTTTAAAAAAGACACCCTTAAGCTGATGCTCGCTACCAGCTTCGTGCTCCTCATATCGGGTGTTCATTCCCAAGAACCGGAAAATGACTTACAGGTGGTTGCCCTTACCAATCCTGAAAAGTCCGGAATATTGGAAATGCAAGTGTACGATGGCCATATCAATATAGTCGGACATGAAGGAAAAAATGTCCTGATAGAGATAAAGAAGGGATTCGAAATGTTACCCGATTCTTCTAAGGCCCCTTACAAAGACAAACCGAAAAACGCAATAAAACTAAATGTAGAAGAACACAACAACAGGGTGGTCATCGCCTCAAAGAACGATAAGGATATGCGCTACATAATCAAAGTCCCCAAGAAATTCGACCTTGACCTAAATGCTCGAAGTGGGGATATCACTGTGGAGAACGTAATGGGCGAGATGGTGGTAAGTAATAAGAATGGGGCCGTTTCCCTTTTAAATGTTAGAGGTACCGTAGTAGCCGATGCACTGAACAAAGATATCACAGTGGATTTCTTATCGGTCACGGAAAACGCGGACATGGCCTTTACAAGTCTCAATGGAGATTTAAACATCTCCTTCCCCAAAAACATCAAGGCTGATATATTAGCACTATCGGAAGAAGGACAGACGCATATCGGCCTTGATGTTGATAGTAAAGATGTGAACGAAAAAATGGTTACGAATGAAGACAAGAATGGGGAATCGATTATTGGAACCATCAACGGTGGAGGGGGAAAGTTCGTTTTCAGGACCGTTTATGGAAATATACGTATCGAGACAAACCAAAGATGATAATGGTCATTGCCGAAACAAAAGATATATACAATATGGAAATACAAAGAAGGAAAATGATTCCAAGATTTTTCATCCTCTTTATGATCTGTTCGCCCATACTATGTCTTGGCCAAATGGTGACCAAGGACTTTAAATTCAAATTTGAGAACAGGCAATATAGCGGTATTCTCGATTTGCCTGAAAATCGTAGGGCAATCTCGCTGGTCGTTTTGGTCCCTGGCAGTGGCCGAACGAATATTGTTGAAGAAAACTGGAACCATGAATTGCGCAAAAGGTTAACGGAAATGGGGATAGCTTGTTACTCTTATGACAAGGCGGGATGTGGAATGAGCGAGGGCGAGTTTGATTATAACCAATCGGTAGAAAACAGTAGTAAGGAAGTCTTGGCAGCCATCCAAGGATTGCGGGAGGCAAAAATACCCGGTTCCAACAACTTGGGCCTATGGGGAATAAGCAGGGGTGGATGGATATGTCCCTTGGCGATAGAACAAGATACTTCTATAGCCTTCTGGATCTCGGTAAGCGGCCCCAACCATTTAGAAAATATGGTGCACTTGCTCAAAACCAATTGGTTAATCGAGGGAAGATCGAAAGAAGATACGGAAATGCTCGCAGAGGAATGGCTCGAAGGTTATCGTATCGCATTTGAGAACGGTTCGTTCGAAGCATTTCTTGAAGCAAGGGAAAATTTTAACAAAGACCCTTTTGTTCAATTTCTTAACGGTGGCAAGGCCCCTACGGAAGAAGGTTTCAATGATTTCAGAGAGTATCTTTCGGAAAGCAACATTGAATTGGATCCGGGAACGGGCCTAGGCATTGTATTGCCAGAATTTGACACGTTGCTGAAAAAGATAGAATGCCCGGTCTTGGCCATTTGGGGGAAGAAGGATTCACAAGTGGACTGGAAGGCCTCAAAAGGACTTTATTGGGAAACAATCGGTGCAACGGGAAAACTGACTACCAAAACCTTTGCGGACTGCAACCACCTTATGCAGACTTGTGAAGACTGTGGAATGAAGGAATCCTACGAGGACTTGGTGGCTAAAGGCTTGGGGCAACCTTGCGAGGGCTATTATGAAGCTATAGAGACCTGGCTTTTAGAAAATGGTTTTGGGGATAATTAATCGAATTCAATAATATCAGGAAAATTATATCTACGTATGAAAACAAAGGGTGGTAAATTTATAATATTCTCAATTCTTCTACTTTTCATTTTAGCTGCCCAAGGTCAATCCGATAAGAATAGTAACTACCATCCGGAACCGATTCCGTCCTTGGTAAATTGGTTTCTCTCGACCGGTAAATGGGATACCGATCCTCAGATTTTTGTGACGGAATATGGAAAGGGCAAGGATACCGTGGTGATGTTGCATGGCGGTTGGGGAGCCGAGCACAGCGGAATGATTAGTGCGGTAAAGGGTTTGGATAAAAAATACTGTTTCATTTTTTACGATCAAAGGGGGTCGTTGCGCTCTCCTTTCCCAGACTCCTTGATAACCTTTCAAACCCATGTAGATGATCTCGAAAGGCTTAGAAGGGAACTGAAATTGGACAGAATGACAATTGTCGGACACTCGATGGGTGCCGTTCTGGCAAGTGCCTATGCCTCCACCTATCCTGACCGTATTAAAAAATTGGTATTATTGGCCCCTGCCTTTTTAAAACAACCATTTCCAGAAGAGGATCAGCAAATCAAACACCAAGGATATTTAAAATCGATGGAATTCCGGAACCGACCGGAAGTTCTCTGGGAATTGGAAAAATATGGTCTTAACAGAAAAAGCCAGCCATTATCCTCAAAGGAAATGACGGCAAAGTCCCGTATTGATTTTGCAGGCCTAATGCTTTATGACGTTCTTAAATGGAATCAACTTGACAATGGTAAGGGCCTATATAAAAGTGAAGTGTACAAGCTGACCGAGTCGACATACCCTGAAGAAGGATGGAATTACTATCAAGTCTTTGGTAAAAGCAGATATCCCATATATGTAATGGTTGGCAGTCATGACTGGCTTGATTTTGGCGGCGCAATTACCAAACGTTGGATAAAGGAGGTTCCTAGGATCCAAATGACGCTTATTCCAAATGCAGGCCACTTGTTGTGGATAGACGCTCCAGTCAAATTTCAAAGTGCTTTAAACTCTTATTTAAATGACTAGAGGATTAAGGTTCGAGGTTCCTAAAACGAACGATTTGTAAGACTCGGATCATTAGAAAGGCCAATCGCGACGTAGTATGTATTTGATATCTTCAAAACAGGTCTATTAGTTTTAAAGTTGGTAAAAGTCATATTTGATCGTCCAATTTGCCGTAGCTCCGGGTGCAATGTCAAGGTCAATATAGGGCTCTGGACAAACCGTTTTCTGCGCTGACCAAAAGACCAAGCGAGATATTGGTCTGTCACACGTAATTTTCACACCTGCCCCTGAACGTTTATTCTCTATCCAGATTTCATATCCGTTGGTATTGTTATTATCGAAACCGTTAATTTCTCCGATATAGACATGGTCTTTTTTGCCTAGTTTTTTGATGAATACAATTTCGTCATCCTCTATTTTTACGAATTTTCCAACCCCATTTATCTTTCCTTTGCCGACAATTTTGAATGGAAACCGCACTACATAACCAGGGCCAACATTTTGGCTATCCAGAAAGAAAAAATTATGGTTATACACCTCGGTTTCAATCCTATTGTCCCCGTTATTGGTAAGGCTATGTGTTATTGTCATTTCGGATGTATTGGGAGATAAACGGATCACTTTTTGGTACTCATAGGAATAGGGTCGGTCATTTAGTATATGTTTGAAAGAAATCTGGTTCGCGAGATGCTCTACTTTCCATTCCCCTGCGTTTTGAATGTCATACGTCTTGAAATTAGAATACTTGGGCTCCTCTGGTTTGCGAAGTGTACCCACACCGATTTTGAGAAAACTGCCTCCAATTTTCGTTTTGTCATACCCGACAGGTCCAAATTCCTCTACCGGGCCCATTACGGACTCGTGAACTTTTGGGTCATAAGTTTTGAACCATTTTCCAAAATAGGAGTGTCCTCCATGTTCCAGCACAGGCATTACTCCAGACCAATCAAAACGGGTGCCGCGATAGTATCCCTTGTGTTCGTCGGGCAAGTATATTGTCGCCTTGATCAAGCCATTTGAGATTTGGGCTTGAGGAATCTCTTGACTGACACTGCCTAAGAAAAACAGATAAAACATGGAACTTAGCCAATTCTTTAAATTCTCCATTTCAGTATTTTTAATTATGCTATTCGAACAATAAAAAAGCAGCATAGGGGGCCATTTACGGATTCTTTATGCCAGAACCCTGGATAATGTTTCTCGAATACAATGCCAAGGTTGGAAGAGGGTCGGCCAAAATCTCGAACACCCTTATCCTGATTCGCCGAAAGCCTATAGGTGAATTCGAAAACCTACTTTCCCGGTCTGCTTTGAAAAATTCAATTTACATCTGCGTTGTTGGTTTTGGATTATACTACGGTCGAATCGGTGTGCCATCCTCTCCACGAAGTTGGGTCCAATTGTAATTGTAGACGACCGGAGGATATTTTTTGGCCAACTTCTCGTTGATGTCGATGCCTAATCCAGGTTTTTCAATTACGGACATATAACCGTTCGTTACAGTGGGCATTCCAGGAAATACCTCGAGCACTTTATCCTCTGGAGTTCTGATAACCCTAGCAGCCTCTTGAACACCAAAATTCCAAATGGCATAATCGATATGTGCGTTGGCAGCATGCCCAACAGGCGAAGTATCACCGGGACCATGCCATGCAGTCCTTACATTGAACCATTCTCCCAATCTTGCCACTTTCATGGCCGGGGTGATTCCCCCGATCTGTGAAATATGTATTCTTATGTAATCGTATTGTCTGTTTTTCATAGGCTCTAGCCACTCATGTGGGTTGTTCAATAATTCGCCCATGGCAATAGGCACAGTTGTATGTTCCCTTAACATATCGAACCAGCCCATGTTCTCGGGCGAGAACGGGTCTTCTATAAAAAAAGGTCTGTATTCCTCCACTTTTTTTATCATATCGATGGCATCCATGGGCTGAAGGCGTTCGTGCATATCATGAAGTAACTCTATATCATCGCCAAACTTTTCACGAACCTTTTTGAACATTTCAACCGTTCCCCGTTTGTATGCCTGCGGATCAATGGTCTGGTCACCCTGACTTCCGAACCCAGCTCTTTTCCAATCGGGATCGGTTGCCAAGTGTGTAGATCCATAACCGCCCAATTGGATGCGGATATTTCTAAACCCTTCCTCCTTGTACTTGGCTACACTATCAATGACCTCACTTATCGATTTACCCGAGGCATGGGTATAGGTGTCAATGGCAAACCGAACTTTTCCGCCTAAAAGGTCATATACCGGCATTCCCGCCATCTTACCTTTAATGTCCCAGAGTGCCTGATCAAGACCACTTAAGGCATTGTTCAAAATAGGTCCATTTCGCCAATAGGAACTCTGATAGGCAGTTTGCCACATATCCTCAATATTGGAAACATTTTTGCCCTTACAAAAAGGGTCAAGGTATTCTTCGATGGCCGAAACAACGGTGTGCGCCCTTTGGGTGAATGTTGCGCAGCCCAGTCCGTAGAGACCATCTTGATCGGTCTCCACTTTTACAATAACCAGATTGGTACCGTAAGGCGCTGTAATAATGGCCCGTACTTTGGTAATTTTGACTTGCACCCCTACAGCGTAAGACGGGGTGGGAGCATGGGATTTGGGGGTAGACGCCCTGGTATCGGAACTTCCAAAAAAACCTAGAATTCCTGCTGTAGAGCCAAGACCTAGCGTTTTAAGTGCATTTCTACGGTTTACTTGATTTTCTAAATCTTTCATAATTACTATTTAAGTTGTTGTTCTATACATGGCTTATTCTTAATTTTTGGTAATCTCTTTCCAAATGATTCGTTTAAAGTGTTCGATTGGTTCGGTCGAGATAGTTTTTCATAGACAACTAGCCCATTCCCGTTTTTATAAAAGTCAAATAAAGTGTCTCTAGACCAGATAATTGTTTCTCCTCGTACATTGAAAGAGATTTTGACCAACATCGGCCCGTTCCTATAATTCGAAATTAGTCGCAGTTTCTAGGATTGGTATCTTGACTTACCGTTTGAATATGGGACAATCGATTTAAATGCGTAATTACCGCTATGTTGATTTTAACCCTTGGAAACAAAAAGAAATTCCTGAACAAAGATTTCGTGTTTTACCCTGTTCGGAATTGTCCAGAAAGACGGTCTCCCTCTCCCAAGTAGAGATAGATCGAAACCCTTAGCCGAAAGGGGCGAACCTTTAGATTTTTTTAGGCTTAGATCAATAGCGTAATCAAAGATTTTCACATGTCGGGAAATGAGGTGCAATGCAGAATGGGCGGCATCACCAATTGCCCTATTGAGGTTCAACCAAGAAATTTATACTTCATCTTATGGTCTATTCCAATCCTTTTTTTCCCTTTTTTCGGTAATAGAAGGAACCTAGGGCGACAATCGTAATCAAAGGCAGTAGTACCCAGGCCAATTCGCCAAGCAAGGAATCATGCGAATGACCTTCCGTACCGGGGTGGGCGCTTATAAGCTGTGCGGATAGTACCAAAACCAAAATTGAAAATACTTTTTTCATTTTTAAGAATTTAAAGGGTTAATATTTATTTTGTTCAAAACCTGAAACGGCGTCTGGTCATTTGTGGCAGCCAAATTCTTGATATCGTCATATTCGGGTTTTACTTTTATAGTATCGGTTGGAGTGCGTACCTCCTTTACGTGAATTTCTCCCAAAGGGGTAGCTTTTGGATGCCTTTTTCTTGGCAGCTCAATTCTGTCTATACTATAATAGCGTAGGCCAATGGTAGTGGTGTTGTCAAAAAGGTAATTGGATACTTCCGTTAATGAACCAACCGGGAGAATAACACGAAGTAAAAAACCGAATCGTCCTTTTTTCATTAACTGCTGTGACATGCCGAAATCCACTGCTCCGGCATCCAAAAGGCCTTGCTGAAAATCCGTTCCAAGGTATTCCGGCGTCATATCGTCTATGGAAGTCTCTAGCTGGATGTAGGAATCTTTGCTATCGGAATCGTTTTCCCCGATTAGGGAAATTCGTACCACGTTGGGATTGTCAAAATTCTTCTTTCCAGGGCCATAGGCCGTTTTTTGTGCGACATAGGTCGTGCTTTCGAAATCGGGATCGAGGTACCTCAAAATTGCCGCCCCAGTTGGTGTTACCTTTTCCCCTTCTTCATTACCGGGGTAAATTTGCATTCCGTAAAGTAGTTCAGCGGTTGCGGGCGCTGGAATCGGCAGCATGCCATGTTGGGTTTTTACCATACCAAAACCTGTGCAGACCGGGGTGCAAAAAACCTTGGAAATTTTAAGCCTATCGATCATAATGGCATTTCCGACAATATCGATAATCGAATCCACACCACTTATTTCGTGAAAGTGAATGGTTTCAAGCGACATCTTATGGATCTTGGATTCCGCTTTGCCAATCAACAAAAAAATCTCGTGGGCAATCTTTTTCGCACCCTCGCTTATGTGTGCATGATCTATCAGCTTCTGTATATCCGAAAGATGCCGATGTGCACCATGATGATGACTATGACCATGGTCATGTGAGTGTCCATGATCATGCGCTTTTGAATCATTTGGGTCATCATTCAAGTTTATATCCAGTACCTCTACATACTTGCAATTAATACCGTTTTTATCAACTTCCTTGATTTCGATTTTTGCGTCCGGCAAATGCAACTTTTTCGGCAAGTCTATCAGCGACTGATAATCATCAAGCAACTCGCAAAAGGCGCTCAGGAACATATTACCTGATAAACCGGAAAAGGCCTCTATATAGATAGCACTCATTATTTCTTAAGATTTAGCATTCTAAGGGCACTCATGGCAGCACCATACCCGTTATCTATGTTGACTACCGAAATTCCGTTTGCACAACTTGTCAACATAGCATGTAACGCTGTTTTCCCATTTTTGGCCGTGCCGTACCCTACCGATGTCGGTACGGCAATTATAGGCTGGGGCAACAAACCGCCAATGACAGTAGGCAGGGCTGCCTCGAATCCTGCTACTACAATCAAAATATCGTAGGTACGCAAGTCTTCAATTCTATCAAGCAAACGATGTAGGCCGGCAACGCCAACATCCTGGATCATTTCCGCACCAATTCCCATATAGGTCAAAGTGTAATAGGCTTCATTCGCCACGCCTACATCGGAACTTCCTGCTGAAATGATGCCTACACGTTTTACTCCATTATTTCCCTCTAAAGGGTTTAGCATGAAGATTCCGGATTCTTTATCGAAAAAGGCCGAATCATGTTTCTTCAATAATGCTTTTGCCTTTTTATTCTGCACCCTTGTGATGAGCACATTCTGGTTTCTATCCACATACTCAGCCAACAGATCTAATAATAGGCCGATACTTTTGGATTCGCCGTATATAACCTCGTCAAAGCCCAGTCGCTGCCTTCTGTCATAATCGATGATAAAGGGTCTATTCATTCAGGACACGATTTAACTTTCCAGAGACGAATCCTTCCGTGTCCAATTTTACCTTTAGAAAGCCTAGCTCCCTAATTTCTTGTGAAATTTCTTCGAATCGACTTTCCAAAGAAGGTATTTCATCGGACGGAACTTCTACCGAAGCTTCATCGCCCCTATGTCTAACCCGAACACGATCGAAACCAAAATCATTAAGGATATACTCGGCCTGTTCAATTTGCCGAAGTTTGGTAGTGTTCACCTGTGTCCCATAGGGAATTCTTGAACTTAGGCAGGGACTTGGGGGCTTAAAAGCTGTCTCAAGCCCTAATTTGGAAGCCATTTCTATAACTTCCTTTTTACTAATTTGAAGTTCGGCAAGCGGAGATCTAATCCCATATTTTTCAGCTGCTTGGAGGCCAGGTCGGTAATCTCCCAAATCGTCAAGATTGGTCCCGTTCAAAATAGTGTACCCGGGATATCTATCTTGGATGATTTCCACCATCGCTCCATACAAGTGATTCTTACAGAAAAAGCATCGATTTGCAGGATTAGAGGTATAATTTGAATCCTTTAACTCTTCGGTCTTGATCACTTCCAGCTTTATGTTGTGAGTTTTACAGAAAATTTGGGCCACTTCAAAATCCTTGGATTTCAAACTTTCCGAATTTGAAATCAAACCTATTCCATTTTCCCCCAGAACCCTATGGGAAACATAAAGGACCAACGAAGAATCCACTCCGCCGGAAAATGCGGTCACCGTTCCCTTATGATTTTCAAACCATTTTTTTAACGACTCCAATTTTTTCATAGGGGCGGACTAGGCAAAGACTCTTTTGTAATTTTCAACGATAAGACCGGCATAGGGCTTTGCATAATTGACCAGCCTATCCATATCCTCAACCGATAGTTTCTTGAAATCCTTCAAGACCTTTATGTTTTCTTCAAGCTCATAGTTAAATCTACACCCGCTACATAGGCTTGATACGGGTAATGAATACACATATTGATGTAGATTTGCATGTGTGAGTTCGGTTTTTGCTACAACATCCGGAATGTCCTTTGTTCTGATGTCCTGGGGTGTTGTGTCGATTCTTCCTCCCATCATACTACCTCCAGCCATGGTTTTCATGGCAATTACCCCATATCCCTTCTCGTTCAAGACCGGCAAGACTTCATGTTGAAATGATTCAAAAGAAGGGTCGCAAACGTTCAACGGCATTTGACACGTGTCAAACTCAATGCCCAATTCGTCAAGTTTGTTAAGGAAATACAAGTGTGTTTTTGGATTTTGATGGCCGGTAAACCCTAGGTAACGCGTCTTTCCCTTTTCCTTTGCCTCCAAGAAAACATCGAGAACGCCATCGCGAAGGCGATTATCCACATCTTGTGGCGTAGTAAAGGTATGTATTTGCCAAAGATCCAAATAATCCGTTTTTAATGCTTTTAGGGACTCATCCAATTGCCGTTGTACCCCCTTGCCCGTTCTAGCCGGGGCCTTTGACATTAGAAAGATCTGGTCTCTATATTTAGGGGTAAGGAATTTCCCCATGTATTCCTCGGAACGTCCATTATTATAACGTCTCGCGTTGTCGAAAAAGCGCACACCCAGTTCCATGGAACGCTCTACCATCCTTTCTGCCTCCTTTGGATCTTCCGTAAGCCCCAAATGATAGCCGCCCAAACAAAAGGCGGTTACTTTTTCCCCATTTCGTATTAATTGTCTTTGGGGCAGGGTTTCGCCCAATTTGTCATAAGTTGGCATTGCGGAGGCCCAATCGGCAACTAAACTAAATGCCGCTGCAGAAGCAGATTTCTTGAGAAAGTTTCTACGGTTTTCCATAGCTATGATTCGATTTTAAATTGTGTTTCACTTCGGCCAAAAAATTCAACTGTAATACTATATCCAATTTAGGTAGTACTAAAGATAAGGGTAAAACAAAAAGGGTGATATGAATAATTGATTAATAACCAGTTAAATTTTTTTGCTATTCAACCTAATAATGAAAAATAAGGAAAAATTTGCTCATTTTGACCAAACTCGAAATCATTTTAGAGCTACGACTTTGTTTTTGTCCCGAAACGTCCCTAGATTCTTCCATATGGTTTATAATTCGTATTTGCTGATATCACATTGTATTACAAAAGGGCCCTGATGCCGGTGATAAAACCGCCAATACCCTCCAAGTATAAAGGAACAAATACCAACCGAGAATTCCAGGATCGTAAGAATGGTCTTGGAGAAAGGCTTTTGCCGTAGATTACCAAAATATGGGGTTTAGAGAACTTTTTGGGAATTCGACCAAGACTATAGTAGTGTTCTAAAGTTCCATAGGTAATGGGATTTTTGATTTTTTTATGAGTTTGGCAAGCAACCCAAGGCCTTGATCCTAATCTTGGCATAAAAATTCTATGATCTCTGTGCGACTTAAGTCTTCCATGATATGTAAAGTGATATTTCCATTGGTTCTTACGTTACTTTTTGTGGCCTGCTCAAACGAAGAACCGATGATCGGGGAAGAAGAAAATGCCCGGGAAAAGGAAAATCCAGAACGTGAAAAACCTGAGGATGAAAAAGACGGAAACCCTAGGGATACCATAGGTAACGGAAAGGGTAGTTTTGAATTCACCACGTTTCAATTTAAGCATGAATTAACGGATTCGATAATCCCATATTCCTACTTTGAACCGGAACAGGCCAAGGACACGGACAAAAAGTTTCCCCTAATCATGGCATTGCATGGCGCGGAGTATTTTTTAAGTGATAAGGAAATGTTTCTCAAGGGGCAGGAACGAACTGCCTATATGGCCTTGGCATGGCTCGAAAAGGAAAAACAGAGTAAAAATCCAGCTTTTGTGGTTGCCCCTAATATCCATGACAAAATGTGGGATAGGGATACGGAATCCTATTTCGGTTGGGAAAAACCGAATTCGTCGGATTTTGTCGAAAAGCTGTTGGATTCCATAATTGCCCACAATGAGAATGTGGATGACAAAAGGGTCTATTTGGTCGGACATTCCATGGGAGGAACAGGTTCTTGGTATTTAGGGGCCAAGTTAAGCACTAAAATAGCGGCCATTGTACCGTTGAGCAGCGCATTCGATAGCTCGGATAGTAGTTTTGAATTTGTCGCTTCCAATATTGTAAACCAAGATGTAAGGGATTTGCCCGTTTGGGCCTTTATCCATAGGGCGGATGCCAATGCCAAACGGGATGAGGATGGCTCTAGGGCCGCATTTGGCATTATGCTTGAAAATAATTATGACCCGATCTATACCCATCGAAAAGATACGGTTGACCGCAATTTGACCCGGGAAGAGATTTTTGAACAAATCGAAGCCGGTAAAAAGCATTTTTATACGGAATATAGTTATCCCTGTAGCTCTGTAGGCGACTGTCATTTTGCCCAGGAATTTGCACTACGGGAGGATTTTCTTATCGAGTGGTTGTTCCGGCAGCGAAAAGAGTAAACATGGAGTAGGTCTTTAAGATTTAGGTGTAATACCCATAAATTGATATGTAAAACAAGTTTACATCGAACTCCCTTTGTTTTTATGGATTGCGCATTTCATAGAACATAGAACCAGATAATTGCTATCACCAAGCCCCTAAAACTTTATACTCAGTTCTACGCGGCAAGATCTTCCATATAGGCTTCCAAAACCGCTTTAGTCCTTCATCTGAATGTGATTTCCATTGTACTGTCGGTACATTTGAACTTTTTTAAGGGCGTTACTTAGGATCCTAGTTTTTAGGGATGTTATTTAGGGTATACCAGGCTTCCGATGACCAAAGATTTCGGCCGTTTATACTTCGTAGTTCCAGGTTTAAGTTAAATTTGACTACATGTTCTTTTTTTAGTCCCGGAATTGTTAAACGCACTTTTTTTCGGTCGGTACTTACCTTTATTTCAGTAGCCTTCAGTACCTCTAGATCCATTTTAGGCCCTCCATAGGCCTTGGTAGGTTTGTACCACCACTGTTCCAACGAATAGTCCAATGGAGAATCTCCTTGCCCGATCGCCAACGGTTCCGTAAACTCGATTTCAAATCCATAAGGCTTGGATCTGATTGCCAGCATTTCAAAAGTAACCTTCTCGTTATATTTCAATCTTTGGAGACCGTGTCTGGTCTCATTCCAGCCCCAGCCTCCGCCCATTCCCACGCCACCAGCATATAAGGCACCATCAGGCCCCCTCCTTATCCGGTTGATCCCTACATTTAGTCCCTGGGTAAATCTAAATACGGCTCCTTGGTATGATCCATTGACGGTCTCAAGAAAAACCCGTTTGATTCCACCATGGGTCACGTCACCGAATATCATTTGGTTCTTGTAGGGCCCGTCATACAACAGGGAGGGCTCCGATGGGGAGTTGGCAATCTCGTTTTGAGGCAGCCATACGGTGGGAGGCACCATTTTTAGACTTTGCAAGGAATCTGGAAGCCCCCACCGCATTCCATGAAAATCACCGGATCTTACATGTATAAATTTATTGGCGGGGAGCCATTGCCCCTGATTATCCGTAACGAACAGTTCCTCATCCGCTCCTATTCCAATTCCATTAGGCGTGCGCAGTCCATAAACTACCTCTTCATAGCTTCCGTCCCTTGCTATTTTAAGGGTCTTTCCCCGATCAGGAAGCGGTTTTTCATTGGACATTAAACGCATGGGCATAGAAAGATTGGCATAGAAATAACCGTCTTTATATACGAGCCCAAAAGCGAATTCGTGAAAATCCATGGATACATCGAAGCTATTGCATATGGATTTATATTCATCCGTTATCCCATCTCCATCATGGTCAATGAGTTGTGTGAGTTCTTGTTTTTGCAAAACAAATATTTCATCGTCCACAACGGCAAGTCCCAATGGTTCGGCAAGCCCCTTTGCCATAGTTTTTATTTTTATTTTGGTGCTGTCACCGGTCTCAACTCCTTCAAGAATATAAACTTCTCCCTGGGGAGTCCACGATGATACCAACAATCTGCCGTCTGGCAAAAAAGCTAGACCACCTACCTTGAATTCTATTCCTTTTACGTTGATTGTTTGAAGGTCATAACTCGGATGGACACCGTTTAAGGACGACCCAAAACCAGGCCTTAAGACCTTCGTTTCCGTTAAAGGGGGTTTGTTTACAATGGCCTTTTTTTCCAGATTTGGATTCTCTTTAGTACTATCCTTATGATCATCAAGGGAAAGGATATAGTCCACCATTGCCTTCAAACTGGAATCCTCAAGATTTGGGTGTGGGTTCATAACGGCGTCCCCCCAGACCCCTGACCCACCTTCCTTGACTTTCTTTACCAATAGGTCCACCGCCATTTTATCATCGGCGTATTTTTCGGCAATTTGCTGAAACCCGGGACCTACGGTGTTTTCCGACCATTCATGACACGTAAGGCAATCCGAGCGTTCCATCCAGTACTTCCCTAGATTTTCCGAATCTTTCGGGCCTGTTGGCCGAACTTGATCGGGAATTTTTTTGAAATAGGTTCGAGAAATAGTCTTGGGATTGTTTTCCAACTTGATTGCCTTGGGTTTTGTAAGCAAAGTAATGGATAGGTTTCCATCCACGCCTTGCGTTGTAAACACTCTTTCCAGTCCGGGATTGCCTTGGTCATCCCTTACAAATTCCGGTCGTTCCTCTAAAAAAATGGTATCCCTTTCAGTAGTCAGTTTGTATTTCAGGTATATCTGTCCGTTTTCAAATCGATATCCTTGAAATCGTGTTGTTACATTCTGTTTTTTGCCGTTTCGTTCCAATAACCAGGATTCTTGCAGTACGGGGTTTAGAAAGTAATCCTTTCCCCAGCTGGTAGGCTGTGCTACCTTTGTTTCCGTATAGACCGTTCCATCCCAGTTGACCCCACCTTTCCAGGCCCGGAACAGACCACATGCATTCAGGTCATAGGCTAAATAGCATTCGGAATCCAATGCCAGGGTCAGTATTCTTGGCCTCAAATCAAGAACCGATCGTAACGCCCATGGGTCAATGGGTCTATTTCCTTTTTCATGAATTTGCTTAGAAGGGGAAGAATTACAGGAAATCAGGAAAATGCACCCCATTAAAATGAGCGTATTCTTAACGTTAGTCCATTCCTTTTTTATATCCATACTCCTTTGTCCTTTCCCATTGACACAGAATCCAATCATTGGATCAACTATATTCTTGCAACGTCTGGGCCTTCCCAAAAATGGCTGTTTTTACCCATGTTTGCGGGAACAAGATTCAAATTATAAAAATACACTAAAAGTAGGCTAAGTTCTAGTTTTGGAAAAAACCCATAAAACAATCTTTTGTTTTAGAGGTATTTATGCCTTAATCAAAGAAAAAGCCATAGCCCTTGTTCGCTTGTTTGAAAAGTTTAACAGATCGTTATAACAAACAAGGGAGGGTGATGGCTATTTTGTGGTCATGAAAGATGCAAAAAGATACTTCAGACACATTATTTTCGCCATAACCCTTGGCATTTTTATTTGTTCCTATGGACAGGAAGCGAAAAAAATAGATCCCCTGGCCAAATATGAAAATGCGAATGCTCCTGTAAAGTTGTTTCCTGGAGATATCTCTATGGATGGTATGCAATGGAACAATGCCTTTACCCGGAATCACCGGAAGATATTTTACTGCCAGCAGCTTCCGCATCGGGCACAATTGGTCTATCAGGAGTTCAAGGGCAAGCACTTTTCAAAACCGGAGCCTATACCTTTCGATACCCTTTACAATTATTCCGATCCCTACATCAATACCCAAGGAGACCATTTGATTTTTATGTCGAACCTTCCGTATCGCATAAACAAGGATAGTGTGACCACCCATTTTCAATTATGGCAGTCCCACAAGTTTTCAGATGGATGGAGCAATCCGGAAATCGTATTCCCCACCGATACAGGGGTGGGGTATCCCTGGAGGACTAAAGACGGAACACTTTTCTATTCCTTGATGCCCTCCGATGGAACACGAAACTCGAACATCCATTTCGCCACTTTTGCGGATGGGCGATATAACGCACCTGTGGCGCTTCCGGCCAACGTAAATTCAGCGGACAGATTTGAAGGGGATGCCTTTGTGGCACCCAATAAGGAGTACCTTATTTTTGCGGGCTTCGATCGCGAGGATGGTTTGGGATTTTCCGATTTGTACATCACCTTTAATCAAGGGGGAAATACATGGAGCGATCCCAAATCGTTGGGCCCGGGAATCAACTCGGAAGGATATGACGGAAGCCCTTTCGTGACCGAGGACGGAAAGTTCCTGATTTTTACAAGTAGTAGGAACAGCCCTGGTGAAAATAGTTTCTTTAACCGGTATATCGTAAGGTTCAATGTAGATGCCTATCGGGAATGCGAGTTCTTCAATTAATTTGATTGTCGTAGCCCATCCAAGCTGTCCTTAGGAGCTTCGGATCAAACCCCATAAATATTTCGATTTAAAAAGGCATTCCGAAATTTATGCTCCGGATCGTATTTCCCGGCAAGTTTTACGAAATCGGGCAATTTTTGATACTGAGACTTCAACTCTTCGGGCGATACCGTAAACAGTTTGCCCCAATGCGGACGGGCGTTAAATGGTTGGAGTTCTTCTTCTATCATGGTAATCAATTTACCGACTTCATCCGGGTTTTGCTTCCAAGTGAAATGGATGGCGACACAATCCTGTTGGTAGCATGGACTCATCCAGAGGTCATCCGCTGCAATGGTCCGTATCTCGGTAATCATTAATTGGGGATGTATCAGATCCCGCTTTTTTTCCAATGTTAGTATGGCCTCCAAGGCATTTTCATAGGGAACAAAAAATTCGGATTGTAGCTCTTCACCACTGCTGGGGGTAAAACCCATCTTAAAATGGGGCAGGCGATCATACCAGGGGCCTGGAACACCCATTTGGGCCGTGCAATTCTCGGCAGAAAGCTCGGTTATGGGATGAAGGTCCCTTGTTGCGGCCTTGGCTCCGTAAAAATCATCGCCAAAATCCATAAGCTCCGCATCGGTTCTTCTTTTGACCCAAACTTGGCTGATCCGATCATTTTGCCAATCCGTAAAAAGGCTAACGCTATACCCGCCGGATAGAATGGCATCAAAATTATCTTTTAGGGATTGTAAGGGCAGTTCTTGAAAAACATCCTGACGCACCTGAAACGTTTTTTGAATATCCAATGTCATTTTGGTCAAAATACCCAGAGCGCCTAGATGTACCACGGCCCCATTGAAGGCTTCCTCTTTATTTCCCCTGCTTAAATGTACAATTTCCCCTTTGCCATTGACGAATTCCAAGGCCGAGACACTTGTCGCCAAATTTCCATTTTTTACTCCGGAACCATGGGTGGCCGTTGCGCAGGCGCCTGCTAACGAAATATGCGGGAGGGAGGCCAGATTGTGTAGGGCATACCCTTTTTCATGTAATTCCGGTGCGATATCACCATACTTTGTGCCTGCACCGACGGTAACGGTCATTTTGTTTTCGTCCAGCTCGATTATTCCCGTAAGGTGTCTCGTAGAGATTTGGTTCAATGGGTTGTCCGCAATGTTATTGAAGCAATGACAGGAACCCAATGCCTTTTGTGTATCCAGTTTTTTGACCAGAGCCTGAACCTCAGAAACGGTTTTTGGCTCAAAGAGATTTTGTGCGGTATAGGTATAATTGCCCGCCCAGTTCTTACGTTGCACTGCTGTGGCCATGGCTTCTTTTTTTTCCGGCTTGCAGGAGGCCATCGGCATTAAAACCGTACCCGCGGCAAAGGATGCCGTAGTTTGAATAAAATCCTTTCGTTTCATCTGTATTTTTGGTTAGAATTGTTTACTCTCCGACCATTTCCCGTGCCAATAGCTCCAAATCGATACCGAGATTTTCCCTATTTACGCGCAGCACTTCCTCTTTTAAGTCCTGGGGCAAATTGGTATATCCTTCCCTGGCCCCCATGATCATCCCGGCCACAGCGGCTACGGTATCGTTGTCCCTTCCGTAGTTGACAATGAATTGCAAGGTCTTTTCAAAATCACCTCCGCCGAATTGCAATCCGGTAATCAAAATTTGCCAGATTTCCCCGGAATGGAAGGGAATGGCCCGTTCATCCTTTTCCAAAAACTGGTACACCATTTCTTGACGCACCCATTTTTTTTGGCTTTCCGGAAATCCTTCCGGAACCTTGAAAAGAATGGAGTCCTTGGCAATCAGGGAATCCACCAATGGTTTTTCCCGTATGGCCAATACATTTTTAATGGAAGCATCTGCAATACCATAGGAAATACGCCCGACCAGGCGACTATCCTGATATCCATAGGGATCTACAAAAGTTGCAGCATTCAAGATGGAATCCATATCGTTGGTGCGCAATGCCATATGGGTCAAGGCAGATACCAATGCCGAAATATCCTTGGCATAGCCCAAGTCAAAAATTGCATGGTCATAGGCCATTATATAGGCTTCTTGCGGGGTTTTGGCCAGCAATCCGAACATGGGGGTATAGAGTTGGCCTGCACAGGACAGTTCCCCACCATAGAAACGATTTTGGGCCTTTTGATAGTCCTCCGAGTTTTTTTGATAAGCGATGGCTACCCGGGCCCATTCCTTGATCCAGTCTATTTTTTCAATACGATCATCCAAGGAATCCGTTTGGGAAAACACATCGGTATCTGCCAGGGTATGGGCAATGGACTCATAATAGTCCGTAACGAATCGTGCAAAGTTGGCAGGGGACAGGTCTGTACCGTGTTCCGTAAAATACTTCACCATAAAATACTTCCATCGTGTATCGTCTGTAGTGGCCCCAGCCATAAGGTTATGCTCCCAGGTACCTTCCGGGGATTGTACCCGAACGGCAGGGGTGAGTCCGGTAATATATCCATATTTTAACTGGATGGCCTTTCGATACCACATTTCCGTGGATGCTCCCATGGCATCACCTATGGCCGAACCCACCAAGGCTCCGAGCACTTTGTCATAATACGCCTCTTTGGAGAGTTGCAAGGTATCCGAGGTGTAGGTCGCTTTTTTTGGAGCAGGAATGTCCACATGTGACCTTTGCTTCTTGCAAGAACCGAGGGCCAAAAAAAATACCATAAGACCGAAGGCTGCATTTCTCAAACCAGAATCATTTTATGGGCCATTTGTAAAAGATACTCTTTTTCCTTGATACTTCGATTTAAAGGCAACTGGGCCAATCCGATAAGTCTGCGCATTATCTCTATCCCGGCTACTTGGGATACCAATCTTCTATCGGCCTTGCCTTCATACTTTTCCAGTACGGTATCCAGATAGCCCGGTTTATGGGTTGCCAGGATAAGGTGGGCGACCATGACTCCCAGATCAAACTCGGCAAATCCTACAAACCCGAATTCCGGATCTATTACATAGAGGTTATCACCTTCGGTCATCCAACTGCCGGGATAATAATCGCCATGGAGCAATGTATGTCCTTCGGAAAGGTATTGGTCGCCAATACGGTTTATTATGGTTTTAAGTTTTGTATCCGTTTTGTAGGACTTGGAAATTTCCTGCAATCCGGGCTGCACATCATCCAATTGAAATCCGTTGTCCTCTAGAAAGGGAAGTACAAAAATATGTTGATGGTTCAATTGGCGCATTTCCAGGTTTTTTGGGAAATCGGCCGGCACTTTTTTCTT
The DNA here is from genome assembly GCF_965228935.1 of Ulvibacterium sp. Classification (GTDB taxonomy): domain Bacteria; phylum Bacteroidota; class Bacteroidia; order Flavobacteriales; family Flavobacteriaceae; genus Ulvibacterium. The sequence goes on from NZ_OZ245846.1 coordinate 2,018,206, forward strand.
ATGGATCAAACCCAGTATAAAGACCAGCTTTTCCAATTCTCGTTTGGAAAACGACTTGTTCGCATACATGGTGGTCAAATCTTCACAATGCCCCAGATCCTCAAGTATCATTACGAACATTTCTGTATCATACCCTAAAATCTTGGGGATATGGGCGTTGAGCGCACTGCTCTTTACGGTTTCATAAAAATCCCTTTCAACGGCAATACGCTCAAGGGGAGCGGCTATTTGTTGGTATTTTTGAACATAGGGTCGCGATTGCTTTAGGATAAAGGAACGGGTATTGGTACGGATCCGAAGTACGACGTTCATATTGCCCTCGCCGGGTTTTTCGGTGGATTGCACATGTTCTTCAGAAGTTATCCATTCTTTTTCACGAAGGTACTTTTGAAGCTCCGGTATGGAGGTATTGCTATCTATATTGAACAAGATATCTCATGTTTATTCCCTGCAAGATAGAATTTAGTGGTTTTACTACGAACCCAAACACACAATTTTTTGAATTTGTAGGATTCATTAGGCAAAGATTATCTAGCTTTAGGAGCCCAATACTTTATAGAGTTGTCGATTAAACCGCACAATGATTTCAAGACGAAAATTTCTTAAATCTACAGTTACAGCTTCGCTTATCGGCGGGTTGCCTTTGTACGGCCATTCCTTTAGATTCAACATAGAAGGGAATTCTTTGGAGGAAAGAATCACGGACCGGATAAAGCGCTCCCTAACTTCTCCGGTTACCCTTAAGGAAATCCAGTTGTATCGCTTTGAATCCCTTTTACTTTTGAAGGTCTCGGATAATTCCGGTACCGTGGGGGTTACGGTGTGTAATGCACGCATGTTAAACCTGGTATCCCTTTTCAAGAATATGGTGGTTCCTTTTTTTATCGGGAAGGATGCCAGGGAAGTGGCTCATTTGGTAAATGGGATTCATCGTGTTAAGAGTAATTACAAATATGCGGGAATGCCCTTTTGGAACTGTGTAGGCAGTTTGGAAATAGCTATCTGGGATTTATTGGGGAACTTGGGTGAAGTTTCTGTAAACCAGTTTCTTGGTCATACCATACGGACAGAAGTCCCCATTTATCTCTCTAGCCTTACCCGCGGTAATTCGGCCGAGGAAGAGACCCAAAACATCATCAAGTATCAGGAGCATACCAGAGCCAAGGCCGTTAAACTCAAGGTGGGCGGACGCCTTAAAAATACGACCAGGGACAAGGAACGTACCCGGAAGTTTATCCCTATGGTACGCAGGGCCATGGGCGATGATTTCACCATTTATGCGGACTCCAACGGATCCTACTCGGTGAACGAGGCGAAAGAGATAGTCAGGTTTTTGGAGGATTACGGCGTAGAAATTCTGGAGGAACCTTGTTATTGGCAGGATTATAAATCCAATGCTGCGGTAAAAAAAGAGTTGACCACAATGAAGTTGGCAGGAGGGGAACAGGATTCCAGTTATCATCAATTTAAGGCCATATGTGAGGATAACGTCTACGATATCCTACAACCGGATGTGTATTACAACGGAGGTATCGTACGGACATTGAAAATCGCCCATATGGCAAGTACGCTTGGAAAAGGTTTTGCGCCCCACTCCCCAAAGGCAGATCCACTTTTTGCACCATTCTCCCAACTGGTTTCCGTTGCACCGGTGTTGACCGGTTTTCAAGAATATCCCTTAAGGGGTACGGAAAAACAGAAGTCGTGGTTCGGCCCTCAAGTTATTCCGGATACCGGCTTACTTCCCTTGCTCAAGGGCAATGGATTGGGTATTCGGTATGATGAGGGTATATGGACAAAGGCCCAAAAGGTGTAAGAAAAAAAATCCTTGCCCATCGGCAAGGATTTATTCAAAATGCATAAAAAAACAATATGGCTATTGAAATTGTGAAACACAGTAACACAAAAGCTGCAACAGGTTGCTTTTTTACTCTTCTTTTGAACTCCTTTTGATCATTAAAATTGATTTTCCCCAAAATCGATTTTTGAATGGTCTAATCAAAGGCAAAACCTGTGTAGACCCTAAATACAAATGCATAAAGAACTACGATTAACAACATAAAACTAAACCAGGCAAATGCCTTGAAATAGTTTCGCACCAAGTAGTTTCCAAAATTTTTAAATGCATCGAGATAAATTTCCCGTAAGAGTAGAATTGTCTTCATAGTAATTGATTTGTGATTCGCTACAAAGGTTTATCAAATGGTAATACTTGGCCTGCTTAATCGATGAAACGCACCATAAAATTTGTCGATTGGTACGGATCGGACCTTTGGTCGAGGAATTGGGCTGTTAATCTTAAGGGTTCATGAAAGAGCTTTTACGGTCAATTGCAAGATTTTGGGGTTCTTTTGAAGTTTCTGTTTGTCCTATTCTTAAATATGGAACATGGAACCGACCTAAAATAGTGGGACAAGCAAGTACAAGTTTTTTATTCCAGATTTCCCAGATAGCCTTTCACCGCGTTTATCAGGGTGTAGTAGTGCACCGAACAGTAATCCTGTTTGTTGGCCGTTATTATGCCCTGGATGTCCAGGAGCATTTCCTTGTTGGATCTGTGGGCGTACATCTCATATATTAGTTGGTCAAAGGGTATGGCACTTTCCTTATCCCAGAATCTCATTTCTTGAAGATTTTGTCCGCCAATCCGTCTATAAAAGGCTTCATTACACTTCCGATAAGTATACAGGCTAAAAGCCATATGGCCCTTATCATAACATGTAGTTCAAGAATATGGAGGGCGATGACGTAGACCGGGACGATCAATGCAGCATAGCACAGCACCTTGAATAGTAGTTTGTATACATTTCCCATATGTCCTTTTGACGGTTTAACCCATATGAAGTAACTTTTTTCTTTCATTTTTTGAAATTATATCGTATCCGATGAGTTTTTAATTCTTCTGATAGTCGGTGCTCTCTAAAATATCCGACTGAAAACAAAGAAAGCAACGTAGTGTAGGAAATGGAAAAAGTGGGGTGAGTACCCTTTGTTTAGCACCTTCTTTTTTTCGATATCACCAATTTTAAAACCTTAAAAAGGCCCATTGGAAGTATTTTGATAACTTATGGTAAACTTGGAATACTTGACCGGTAAATAAATTTGTTTTGTTTTTACATTTGTTTATATGATTAAGGAAAGCATTGCCGATAGGGCTTCTAAAAAGAGGTTGAACAAAAACAAATTAACCACACTATCTTTTTTTTCAGGGGCAATGGGACTGGATATTGGCCTAAAAAAAGAAGGCTTCAATGCAATGTTGGCCTGCGAATATGATAAGGCAAGTAGAAATACAATTTGTCTTAACGAACCAAAAATTGGGCTAATTGGTGACCTACGTAACTATTCCGTCCAACAAATTTTAGCATATTCCAATCTGGAGAGAGCGGATGATGTAGATGTAATCGTAGGGGGCCCTCCTTGCCAGGCATTTAGTACGGCCGGTAAACGAAAAGGGTTTTCCGATTCTAGGGGCAATGTATTTTTAAAATTTCTTGAAGTAATAGAGGAAATAGGCCCTCGCTATTTTGTTATTGAAAATGTAAGGGGATTATTGTCCTCTGTTTTTCAAATTGATGAGCAAGACGAAGTATCAAGCGCAATTCCACCGAATGTATTGAACAAAAAAGGCTCGTCATTGTATTATGTCATAAAAAGGATGGAAAAGGCCGGCTATTCCATTAATTTTGATTTATATAATGCCGCTAATTTTGGCACCCCCCAATCAAGGGAGAGGGTAGTTATAATTGGAACAAAAGGTGATGAACCTGTAAATAGATTGACCCCGACGCATAGCAGCAATCCTGAGTACGGATTACCAAAGTGGAGAACTCTTAAATTTGCATTTAGCAAACTAAAAAATTCTGAAAACCAAGAATTTATTGAGTATTCCGAAAAGAGAAAATCATTTTATAAAGACCTAAAAACTGGCCAAAACTGGCGCGATTTACCGATCGAACTACAAAAGGAAGCTTTAGGTGCAGCATTTTATTTAGGGGGAGGAAAAACAGGTTTTCTGAGAAGATTGGATTGGGATAAACCTGCTCCAACGGTTGTAACCAATCCTGCCATGCCGGCCACCGATTTGTGTCATCCGGAGGAAATAAGACCTATTAGCGTTGATGAATATAAAGTGATTCAAGAATTTCCCTTGGATTGGAAATTTGGAGGTACCACTTTGGATAAATATCGTCAAATTGGCAATGCCGTGCCTGTTGGATTAGGAAGGGCTATTGGGAAAGAAATACAGAAGCATATGGCAGGAAATCTCGATTCGGAGATTGATGGCTTCAAATACTCCCGATACCGAAATACTTCATTCAAAAGCTTTGTTTTTGAGTTTGAAAAACATATGGCCAAGGAGAAAATTCCCACTTTGTTTGCTTAAATCTTTGTTCTTCGTTAATCTTGGTAAATAGATAAAACCAAGATGATGGATTTGGCAGGATATGCGTATAGGATTTTTGTTGCTTGTCCCTAGGTTCGGGATTCATGCTTAACAAAGACCAAACTTAAGATCATCACCAAAAAAATGTCTTATAAGCAATATAACAAGGACGGTGAATTGGTAACCCATAAGGATTTACAAGCCAAGTCAACTTGGTGTAAGGATGGGGAAAGTATTGAAGAAGCTTTTGTGTCACGATATGGAAGGGCTTTGGATTTGCAAATGAATCCAGATAAAAAAACAGACCCCTACGCTCCGGATTTGCTTGAAAAAGGTGAATTTTTGGCCGACCTAAAAACGCAGAACACTCCTTTTTTTAAGGCTAGGAAATTATATGGCATTGAACCGTCCTATGCTATTGTTTTCAATAGAAAGGATGCTAGGAGATATCATAAAGTATATCCTGATATCATAATTTACTTTTGGGTCGAATGGCACTCGGTAAAGTTTGTTATGGGTAATTTTCAGCAGACTGTTGGGTATATCAATGGTGTATGGAGAATTCCCTTTAAAAACCTAGTGGAATTATTAAAGGTTGCTCCTGAACACAGTTATCAACAAAGAAAAAACGATAATAAGGGAAATGCAAAATCAAGTTTTGTTTTGGATATAAGAAACGCTTTGTTTGAGAGGATAATCTAATTTTTATGATTTTTTTCTACTCACCGGCGTTTTATAAAACCGATGGCTTTCTTAAATAAATGCAGAATTTAAAATTGTTAAAGTGCCTAGCTACCGGAGACCCAGCATTCTAAATTGTAAAGTGGAGATAGGAAAAAAGTAGTTTTTCACCGAAAACATTACAAAAATCGTATATTTTTAAAAACAAAAAACTCGCAACGCCACTGTTTATAGTATGTTGCGAGTTTCTTTGGTGGTACCTCCGGGGTTAACTGCGTTGTTCCTTTGGTTTCACTGCTGCAAATACTTCCAAGCCCATTGCCTTTCAGCAATGTCTCTTTGTTCTTTACACCTTAAGCAAGCGAGCTTCCTACGGTGCTTTAAACAAAAAAGCCCATTCTTTCGAATGAGCTTTTCGTGCTTGATGTGGTACCTCCAGGAATCGAACCAGGGACACACGGATTTTCAGTCCGTTGCTCTACCAACTGAGCTAAGGTACCGGTATTTCAATATTTTTTTGTCTGTGTGCCCGTCTTAAAAATCGCGGACACACGTCCCGATAACTATCGGGGTTCAGTCCGTTGCTCTACCAACTGAGCTAAGGTACCGGTATTTCAATATTTTTTTGTCTGTGTACCCGTCTTAAAAATCGCGGACACACGTCCCGATAACTATCGGGGTTCAGTCCGTTGCTCTACCAACTGAGCTAAGGTACCAGCTATTTCAAGTTGACCTCCCCATCTCCAAACCCGACAATTAGGACTTATTTCAATTGAAAATAATTCAAAAGTCCCTCGTTATGGAAACTGGGGGCGGGCCTATCCGCCTTTGCTAGCTTTGGCCAAGCAAAGGCGGGTGCAAATATAATTTCAATTTTAGGAACTACAAACAAAATAGGGAAAAAAGGGGGTTTGTTTTTTCCATTTTCAGATCTTTGTACTATGAACTTGATTGTAGATGTCGGGAATACCTTTACAAAGCTTGCCGTTTTTGACAGGGGGGGGCTTATCTTTCATCAAAATGCGCTTCCCGAACATGTGGCGCGGCAGATAAAGGAGATTTGCGATCGATATCCGGATATGACGAATGCCATAATCTCCAACGTCGGAAAGTTGGATAAGACCGTTATGGCCGTTCTCAACGTTTTTTGTGAAGTCCATGAATTAGGCCCATCCTCTAAAAAACCTTTCAAAAATTCCTATGCAACGCCCCATACCCTGGGAACCGATCGTGTAGCCTTGGCCACGGCGGCGTTCTATCATAACCACAACGGCAATACCTTGGTTATTGATGCAGGTTCCTGTGTTACCTATGATATGGTAAACGACTATGGCGAATATTTGGGCGGTGCCATTTCACCGGGATTGGGCATGCGCTATAGGGCCGTTCATGAGCAAACCTCCAACCTCCCTTTATTGGAACCCTACGAGCCTTTGGACTTCATCGGAAACTCCACCGAAACCAGTATACACAGCGGTATTGTAAACGGAATTTGTTTGGAAATTGATGGGGTCATCGATCAATATCGCCAACGTTTTGAAGATTTAACAGTTATTTTAACAGGCGGCGATGCCCATTTTTTGTCTAAACGACTAAAAAATACCATATTTGCGGATTCCAATTTTCTACTCAAAGGACTTAACCATTTGTTGGAATACAACAAGCATTAGATGATCAAAAAAATTGTATTTGCAATGGTATGCATTGCCACTGCAGGTTTGCATGCACAGAATGGAACCGTCTCTCCCTATTCTTATTTTGGTATCGGCGACCTTAGATCGGCAAGTACGGTCGAGAACCAGATGATGGGCGGTATCGGTGTTTATGCGGATAGCATCCATATAAATCTACAAAACCCGGCCGGTTATAGCAAATTACGGATTACCACGTATACGGCAGGAATGTCCCGCAGGGAGTTGAGGCTTAAAAGCTTTACCGAGGAGCAAAGTACCTCTGTATCCAATTTGGACTATCTGGGCCTAGGTTTTGGACTGGGAAAAGGACTTGGGGTAGGTTTTGGGATCAGGCCCTACTCTTCCGTGGGTTATGATCTGGTCTCCGAGACCAGTGATAGCAATGGAGCTTTGATCACCAATCAGTTTAGGGGGGAGGGAGGTCTTAACAAAGTTTATTTTTCCGTGGGATATGCACTGGCCCAAAATTTAAGTATTGGGGCCACGGCAAGTTTTAATTTTGGCAATGTGGAGAATGAACGGATTCAGAGTGTAGAGGACGTTCAATTTGGAACATTGGATCGAAGAACATCCAGGATAAACGGGATGGATTTTAATTACGCTCTATATTATACACCCAAGATTAAGGATAAATACACACTTTTTGCATCGGCCCGGGTAAACACCCAAGCCAACCTGACCTCTAAGAACGATCAGGCAATCGGATCCTTTTCTCTGATTACCGGGCAGAATATTGAGGTTCTGGATGTGGATTTGGATGCCCAGGGGCTTAGAAATACGGATTTGAAGATTCCCACGACCACTACCTTGGGAATCGGTTTTGGAGAGAACATGAAGTGGTTTCTGGGAGGTGAATACGGTTTTCAGGATCTTAGCTCGTTTACGAATGATTTTTTGGCCGTAGAGAACCTGGAGTACCAGAATGCCAGTTTTTTTGCTTTTGGGGGCTATTTTATTCCGGATTATGATGCATTTCAAGGCTATCTAAAGAGGATCAATTACAGGGCCGGGATTCGATATGAGAAGACCGGTATGCTGGTAAACGACACCGAAATCAATAATTTTGGCATAACTTTTGGGTTAGGTTTACCGCTCGGACGTAGTTTCTCTAACTTAAATCTAGGTTTTGAACTTGGAAGAAGGGGAACCACTTCGGCCAATTTAATAGAAGAAAGTTACTTTAAAATCAATGTGGGACTGTCCTTAAACGATTTATGGTTCCAAAAAAGGAAAATAAATTGATAAAAATTTAGTACATTACCCCCGTTAAACAAAGAATCAAGATGAAAACGAAAATTTACTTCACAGCGCTAATGTTAGTAGGGTATATGGGGGTAAGTAATGCTCAGGCCCAGAATCAGGAATGTATGACCAATCTTTCCATATATGTAGAACATGCAAAAGTCAAGAATTATGATGCCGCATATACACCTTGGAAAATGGTCTATGACAATTGTCCCGACGTGAATTGGGCCAACTTCGCCTATGGGGAACGGATATTGAAGGACAAGGTGAAAAAATCATCCGGGGCGGAAAAGGATGGCTATATCACCGATCTTTTAACGCTGTACGACAATAGTTTAAAGTATTTTCCAAAGAAAGCCAAGAAAGCGGAAGTAATCATTGACAAGGTATTACTGAAGTATGATAATAAAATGATTTCCGATCAGGAGATTTATGACCAATTACATCAGGCATTCGTAGAGGATAGGGAAAATTTTAGAAATCCAAAAGCCCTGTACCTGGATTTTTCCAGTCTCGTAGACCTACATAATGCAGGGAAGGCCGATTTACAGCAGGTTTTTGATGAATATGATGATATCACGGAAAAAATAGAAGAGGAAAACAAAAAATTGACTGGTGTCATTACCAAGCTTCTGCCCAAGGAGGAAAATAATACCTTGACCTCAAAGGAGAAAAAACAACTTAAAGTGGCTACTACAAATTCTACGTCTTTCGGTAAAATAGCCGGGAGTATAGATTCCAAACTTGGAGCATTGGCAGATTGTGGTAACCTAATTCCGTTATACCAAAAGAGCTTTGACGCCAAAAAAGGTGATATCACCTGGGTAAAACGAGCAGTGGGAAGGATGTATAGCAAGGAGTGTACCGAGGATCCATTATTTGTTAAATTGGTCGAAGCCCAAAATTCCCTAGATCCGTCTGCGGACACCTATTTTTATCTTGCTTTGTTGAAAAAGAGATCAGGGGATACCAAAGGGGCATTGGCCGACTTTAACAAGGCCCTGGAATTGGAAACGGATCCCTATAAGAAATCCAACATCTCCTATAGGATTGCTACAAGCTACAGGAGAACCAGTAAATCTACGGCCCGTAGTTATGCACAAAAGGCGATAGATGCGAATCCGGCCAATGGTAAAGCCTATTTGTTGATCGCCAATCTCTATGCTACCAGCGCCAACGACTGTGGAAGTACACCTTTTGAAAAGCGTGCCATATATTGGAAAGCCGCCGATGTAGCCCGTAGGGCCGGGAGGGTAGATCCTTCCCTTAGCGGAAGGGCAAGTAAGTCCGCGGCCAGCTATTCTGCAAAAGCTCCATCAAAAACGGATATCTTTAATGCTGATATGGCAGGAAAAACGGTCTCTTTTAGCTGTTGGGTAGGCGGAAGCATTACGGTGCCCAACTTGTAGAATGACGGGTTCCTTACAGAATATTTTTATGAACGTTGCCGTGGTATTTTCCATGGCAATGCTTTTTTTGGCCTGTACGGATAACTACAAAAGGGTCGGGGAGGAGGCCGGGAAGAAGATTTTTCCACAAGGTATCGCCAATAATTTTGTCCTGACCTATACGGAGACCATTGACGAATTGGGCAGTCAAGACTTAAAGTCCACCAAAGTGATCGCGGTGCTGACCAGTCCGGTTAGCGAGGATTTTCAAAACCTCAGATTCCCATATCGTACTTTTCCCAACGGATTGGTACTTGATGTTTATGACAAGGATTCCAATAAAAATGTGGTGGAGGCAGATTATGGCATTATGTATTCCCTTACTAATTTAATAGATTTACGTGGCAATGTGGTCATTGAGACCCATGATGGGAAACGATTGGAAGCGCCTCAACTATATTATGACCAGAATAGCGAGTGGATTTTTACCCAAGGCGAATTCACCTATACCAATCCCGAGGATGGAACCGTAATGGATGGCGAGGGGATGGACTTTAATAGGAACCTTAGTTTTTTTAAGGCCCACAAGACGTATGGACTAATGATGATAAAAGAAGAGTTAAAATGATCAAAATACTGAGGTATACGGAATATCTGTATGTGGCCGTAGCGCTTTTTTCAATATATAGGATTTATACGGATTGGAACATCGATCGACAAAATGCCTATTTATTTGTCTTCTTTGCCATCGTGTCCATTGGTATGTTTTTGTTTCGCAGAAACTATCGTAAGAAATTTGAGAGACGGAATCGCGATAATCAACAATGATCTGGGAAGGTTCCATCATAATTATTATCCTGTCCCTGGTGTTTTCCGCCTTTTTTTCTGGAATGGAGATTGCCTTTGTTTCCGCCAATAAGATCCATATTGAAATAGAAAAAAAGCAGGAAGGCCTTTTGGCAAAAATACTTACCCGACTTACCAAAAAGCCCTCTAAATTTATTGCTACGATGCTGATCGGCAATAATATCGCCTTGGTCGTATACGGGCTTTATATGGGAGAGCTGCTGATGGATTGGTTCGCGGAACTATTGCCTTCTTCCAATGCTTTTATCCAGACCATGCTGACGGATTTCAGTTTGTTTACCCAAACCGTAATTTCTACCTTGATTATATTGGTCACCGCTGAATTTCTGCCCAAGGTACTCTTCCAGATTTATGCCAATACCTTGCTCAAATTTTTGGCGCTCCCTGCCTATATGTTTTATGTCCTGTTTTCGGTACTCTCCGAATTTGTCATGAAGGTATCCGACTTTATCCTAAAGACTTTTTTTAAGACCGATGGTGATGAGGTACAATTGGCCTTTAGCAAAATAGAACTAGGGGATTATATCACGGAACAAATGGAGACCGTAGAGGAAGAGGACATTATAGATACGGAAATACAGATTTTTCAAAATGCATTGGAATTTTCAGAGGTCAAAGCCAGGGAGGTCATGGTACCCAGGACAGAGATCATGGCCGTTGAAATCCATGAAACCCCTAAAAATTTGGCCAAGCTTTTTACGGAAACCGGCTATTCCAAAATCCTGGTCTATAAGGATACCATAGACAATATTATAGGATATGTACATTCCTACGAACTCTTTAAAAAGCCTAAGACCATAAAAAGTATACTTCTACCCGTTGAATTTGTACCCGAGACCATGCTCATACATGATATTTTGAACGTCCTCACCAAGAAAAGGAAAAGTATGGCCGTGGTTTTGGATGAATACGGGGGGACTTCCGGAATAATGACGGTAGAGGATATTGTAGAGGAGCTTTTTGGCGAAATAGAGGATGAACACGATTCCACTGATCTGCATGAGGAACAAATAGACGAGGTCACCTATAGATTTTCTGCACGTTTGGAAGTGGATTATATCAACGAAAACTACAAACTGGAGCTTCCGGAAACCGATGAATATGAAACCCTTGGGGGACTTATCATGAATAACACAGGGGAAATACCGGAGCAGGACTCCCAAATAAAAATCGAGAACTTTTTGTTCTCTATCCTGGAAGTGTCCAATACCAAAATAGACCTGGTAGCCTTGGAGGTTCTGGACAATGATTAAAGGAGGATTAAATAGCAGGCTACTAGTATTTTGCCTTTGGAAATGTTAACCCGATTAACATTCTAAAATTTGAACAGATAAAAAGAAAACACTAATTTCGCGCACTGATTTAAACATTCCGCACCATGGCAATTTTGGAGAATATAAGAAAACGGACTACCGTTTTGATTTTGATCATAGGGCTTGCTCTTTTTGCATTTGTGATATCAGGTGTATTTACGAGTAACGAACTTGGAGGAGGAAAGGTAGGCTCTGCCGTTGGTGAGATCAATGGTGAGGAGATTTCCCGGGATGCATTTACACAGCAGTTGGAAACCGCTACGCGGAATGCCCCGCCCGCCTCATCTACCCTACAGAACGTAAACCGGGTGTGGGACCGTATCGTAAAGAATACCATTCTGGAGCAGCAATTTGAGGATTTGGGCGTGGGGATCGAACAAGATCAAATCGTTGATTTTATCCGAACCACGGGATACGCGCAAAATCCCGAATTTCAGAATGAGAATGGTTTTTTTGACCCCAACAGTTTTAGGCAGACCGTGGCCGATTGGAAGGCGAACAATCCATTGCAGTATGATGCCTGGCTGCAAACGGAACAGGCCATTATTCAGATGGCCAAGGAACAGACCTATTACAATTTGGTAAAGGCCGGTATAGGCGCCACTTTAAAGGAAGGGGAATTGGATTACAAGCTGGCCAATGATAAAATCGATATCAAATATGTAAGAATACCGTATTCCTCCATTCCGGATAGTACATTGACCGTGACCAAGGCGGAGATTGCAAACTATATCAATGATCATAAGGAAGATTTTGAACAGGAAAGTACCCGGGATATCCAATTCGTTTATTTTGAGGAAAAGCCCTCGTTGGACGATGAGAACGCGGTAAAGGATGAAATTTCAAAACTGATAGGGGACACGGTGGAATATTCGGAGGAAAGGGATATGATGGATACCATTGCAGGGTTACGGAATACCACGGATATCACCGCTTTTTTAGATCGTAATTCGGATGTGAAGTTCGATACCATTTATAAGGCGAGGAAAAACCTCCCTGCTTCGTTCGCTGACAGCTTAATGGCCCTGAATACGGGTGAAATTTTTGGCCCTTACAAGGATGGGGAGTTCTACAAGGTATCCAAAATGATAGACCGTAAGCCGAACGGATCGGTTAAGGCCAGTCATATCTTAATTACCTATGAAGGTGCACAAAGGGCGAAGCCGGAAATAAAACGTACCAAGGAAGAAGCAGAGGCCAGGGCAAAGGAATTGTTCAGGGATGCGAAAAAAGGCGATACCCCTTTTGTAGAATTGGCTCGTGATAACTCCGATGGCCCTTCTGCCCCTAACGGTGGGGACCTGGGCTATTTTCAGGAAGGAACCATGGTTCCCAAATTTAACGATTTTGCCTTTGGCAATCCCGTCGGGACCATAGGAATGGTAGAAACCGATTTTGGTTTTCATGTCATTAAAATCGATGATAAGGAAGATATTGTACAAGTGGCTACTTTGGCCCGGGAATTGGAGCCGTCGGAAGAGACGATCAATACCCTGTTCACCGATGCTACCAAATTTGAAATGGAGTCCATTGCCAATGAAGAATCCTTTTCGGACTTGGCCAAGGAAAATGACTACGTGGTGCGTCCCGTGAACCGAATAAAGGCCATGGATGAAAACCTACCCGGACTTGGGGCACAGCGTACTATTGTTCAATGGGCGTTCAATGAGGATACCGAAGTAGGTGAGATTAAACGCTTCAATGTCAATAATGGCTATGCCATAGTACAGCTGACCGGAACATATAAGGAAGGGCTTATGTCCGTTGAGGATGCTTCGGCCACCGTTTTACCCAAGATCCGTAAGGATAGAAAAGCTACCCAGATCATTGGTGCCAATACGGGCAAATCAATGGAGGATTTGGCCAAGGACAACAACGTTACGGTATCCAATGCATCGGCCTTAACGGTAAAATCCCCTACCATTCCCGGTGCCGGATCAGAACCCGTGGTGGTGGGTACGGCATATGCCATGCAACAGGACGAGACCTCCAACCTGATAAAAGGGGAAAGCGGGGTTTTTAAGATTACCGTGGCCAAAAGGACTTCCGCACCAGAGTTGGAGAATTATAGCACCTATGCCAACTCACTTAAGTCTTCCAGTGTTGGAAAAGTAAACACTGCGGTTTACGATGCATTGAAGGAAAAATCGGAAATAGAGGACAATCGCGCTACTTTTTATTGAGCTATTGCATATCCCATGATTTGGGTCGGGGATGTAAATCTACCCTCTTTATGTAGCCCGTCCCTATGGTTAAAGTACCATTTCTGAATAGGGGATGATAGTATCATATCCCTTTTCCTTAAAATAGGATATGATATCCTCCTTTCCCGAGGCCAAAATGAAATCACCGCCCCAGGCCCCCAAGCTTTTTATTGCGCCATTAAAATCGGGGAATAAGGATTCCTTTACGGGAACCAATTTTAAGATTGTTGCCAAAAGGTTTTCATGCTCGGTAATCAGGGCGTTAAATTCAGATAGACTTTTTGAGGTGGATACTCTTTGGGTAATCCCCGTAACCCGATGTACAAAATCGGAGGTCTCAATAGTAGTTTTACGATATTGGGCGATACCTTCCCTGCTATCCTGTTTTCTGTTTCGATATACAAAAAATAAATGTTCCTGAAACGGGGGGTTAAAATCTACCTTTTGGACATGGGGATTTTGATTTTTAAGCTGATATAAAATAGGATGGTCAGACTGGGCACAGGCAATGTCATAACCACTACCGGAGAAGGTTTCCCAAAGCAATTGAAAGGGATCGATTTGGGCCCATTGCGCAATGTTATTGATCAATGTGGAGGAAGAACCGAGTCCCCAGTCTTTGGGAAAGTCGAGTTTGGTTTCAACCTGGTATCCTTTGGCTCCCTGAAGGAATTTTGGGTTTAAGGCTTTGGCGACGGAAAGGATTTTTATCAAAGTGTCTTTTACGGATTTTCGTTCAGAAAGTTCGTAGTATACGCTCCATGAAGGGATGTCCATTCCCATTTCAAACCAGGTGGCCCCTTTATCGTCCTGGCTTTTCCATAGTAATTTCGGATCCTCAATTTCTTTGACATGTAATGACTGTCCATAATGGGTAGGTAATGCCAGACTCAAGGCACCATCCAAAACGGCGTATTCCCCGGTAAGCAAAAGCTTTCCGTTACTATAAAACTGTTTCGCCATCATTTTCTCAACTGTTCCAGGGCTTCTTTTACTGAACTGTGGGTAACAGTGCGTGTCTTAAAATAGTTTACCAGTACCTTCTTGTCTTCTTCCCCTGCCCCCATTTGGTTTAGGATGTTCATAAGATGCATCTTCATATGACCTTGCTGTATCCCGGTGGTCACCAGGGAACGCAGGGCGGCAAAATTCTGGGCAAGTCCCGCTACCGCAACAATTTGCATCAACTCTTTTGCCGTAGGGTTCTGTAGAATTTCCAAGGATAACTTGACCAAGGGATGCAAGCTGGTAAGTCCGCCTACGGTACCCAAGGCCAAGGGGATTTCGATCCAAAACTTAAAAGTACTTTCTTCAATGGCGGCGTGGGTAAGACTGGAGTACTGTCCTTTTCTAGAGGAGTAGGCATGAACACCCGCTTCTATGGCCCTGAAATCATTACCGGTCGCTAGGACTACGGCATCCACACCATTCATAATACCTTTATTGTGGGTTACGGCACGGTGCGGTTCAATTTTTGCAATTTCAACGGCCTGCACCATTTTTTCCGCGAATTCCCGAGGGGCTATCGATTCACCAGTTTCCAAGGCTTCAACGGGACAATTGACTTCTGCCCTGACCAAACAATTGGGGACATAATTGGATAGAATGCTCATGACCACGTCGATTTCCCTTTCATTTTCGGCGAATGAAGGAAAAGTTTGTGCTTCCGCCTTGAAGACTTTGGCAAATTCTTCCAGACAGGAATTGATGAAGTTGGCCCCCATGGCGTCCAGAGTCTCAAAAGTGCAATGAAGCTGATAGTAATCTTCCATTACTTCGGTTTTGTCCCTAAGCTCAATATGGGTAATGCCACCACCTCGTTTTTCCATATTTTCGGTAATGGGCTTGGCTGCGGAAATAAGTTTGGGTTTTACGAACTCGAAGAACTTTTCCAAATTTCGATGATCACCTTTATATCTAAAATGGACTTGCCCAACTTTTTCCATGCCCAAGACCTGTGCTTTGAATCCTCCCCTCTCCAACCAGAATTTTGCGGCCTTGCTCGCGGCGGCAACGACCGAACTTTCCTCAATGGCCATGGGGATGGCATATAATCTATCGTTGATCAGAAAATTGGGCGCAATACCAAAGGGGAGGTAATAATTGGTGATGGTGTTTTCTATAAATTCGTCATGGAGTCTTTGTACCTTGGATTCGGTATTCCAATATTGCTTCAAAACGTTTTTGGACGATTCCGGGTCTCGGGTATAATTCTTTGCGAGCCAGTCTATTTTTTCCTCCTTGGTAAGTTTGGAAAATCCCTCTACTACAGTATTCATAAAGTGGTGGTTTCTTCCCCAAATATAGGGATAATGCCGTCAAATTTTGGAGACTTGCATGTGAGGACGATGTGTTATATTTTTCTCGTAAAATTCATTTTTTCGTTAAATTATTAGTAAACTTGAAAGCTTAAATCAATTTTACGCCTTTATGGATAGACCTTACGTTCTATTGCTCCTAGTCATAGGTTTTTTGACCACCGCAACAGCCCAGAAGAAAACCGTTTCCGTTGAAGAGATTTATGGCGGCGTCTTTAGAACAGAAGGCCTGGATGTCCTTCGCTCCCTTAACAATGGGGAGCAGTATACCGTACTGGACTATGATAGATCCAATGGAAACACTGCCATAGACAGATACGATTATGAAACCCTGGAAAAAACAGGGACTATAATCTCATCGGCCGATTTGTCCGAGATCCAAGGTTTTTCTTCCTATGAGTTTAGCTCGGATGAATCCAAAATTTTGTTGGCCACCCAAGTAGAACCGATTTTTAGACGCTCCACTCTGGGGGTTTTTTATGTTTATGAAATTGCGACCAAAAGTCTTATCAAGATTGCAGATACAAAGATTCAGGAACCCCTGCTGTCCCCAGATGGGAATCAGGTGGCGTACGTATCGGAAAACAATCTGTATCTTTTTGATATTTCCTCCGGCAAAACTACGCAGATTACCACGGACGGGGTAAGAAATAAGATTATCAATGGGGTTACGGATTGGGTCTATGAAGAGGAATTTGCCTTTGTAAGGGCCTTCGCCTGGAACTCCAACGGGACCAAAATTGCCTTTCTCCGATTTGATGAGACCCAAGTGCCGGAGTTTTCCATGGATGTTTATGGTCAGGGACTGTATCCTTGGCCCTATGTGTTCAAATATCCCAAAGCGGGAGAAGAAAATGCAGAGGTTACCTTACATATGTTCGATGTGGCTTCAAGGAACACGGAGAAGGTAGATTTGGATAACGCGTATTATATCCCCAGGATGCAATGGATGAACCACCCGGATAAGTTGAGCGTCCAAACATTGAACCGACATCAGAATCGGTTAAAATTACATGTAGTGGATGCCAAAGACAATTCGGTTTCCCTATTGATGGAGGAAACCGATGAGGCCTATGTGGATGTAACGGACGATCTTACCTTTTTACAAGACGACAGTTTCATTTGGACCAGTGAACGGGATGGGAACAACCATATTTACCTTTACAACGCCAATGGAAAGCTGGAGAATCAGATTACCCAGGGGCCATGGGAAGTGACCGATTATTACGGCTATGATGAAAAGCGGGACAGGGTGTACTATCAATCGACCGAAAATGGTTCAATAAATCGAGGCGTATACAGTATTCGGGGCAATGGAAAGGGTAAAAGGCCCCTAGCTACCGAGGAAGGGACCAATACCGCCGATTTTAACGCGGATTTCTCCAATTTTATCCATACCTATTCCAGTACTACTTTGCCGTATCGGTATACGTTGCACAATGCTTTAACGGGTAAAAAGCTAAGGGAAATCAAGGACAATAAGGCATTACTGGATAAATTGGACGGTTATGTCATAAGCCCCAAGGAATTTTCCACCTTGGACATCAATGGAAATGATCTGAATATGTATATGATCAAACCATCTGATTTTGATCCCAGCAAAAAGTATCCCTTGTTCATGTATCAATATAGTGGGCCGGGATCACAGAATGTTGCCAATGAATGGATGGGGGCCAATGATTATTGGCATCAAATGCTGGTTTCAAAAGGCTATATTGTAGCTTGTGTAGATGGGCGGGGCACTGGATTCAAGGGACGTGATTTTAAAAAGGTCACCTATTTGAACCTAGTGAAATACGAAACCGAAGATCAAATCGCCGCGGCCAAAAAATTGAGTGAACTGCCCTATATCGATGAATCGCGTACCGGTATTTGGGGATGGAGTTTTGGAGGTCATATGAGTACCAACTGCCTGTTAAAGGGTAACGCTGTTTTTGAGATGGCCATAGCAGTGGCTCCTGTCACAAGCTGGCGCTTTTATGATACCATTTACACGGAGCGATTTATACGAACCCCAGCGGAAAACCCTAACGGATATGATGACAATTCCCCCTTTAATTATCCGGAACTGCTTAAGGGCGATTATTTATTGATTCATGGTTCCGGGGATGACAATGTACATGTACAGAATAGTATGCGGATGATAGAGGCCTTGATACAGGCCAAGAAGCCATTTGATTGGGCCATTTACCCGGACAAGAACCACGGTATCTATGGCGGCAACACCCGAGTACACCTCTTTAACAAAATGACGGATTTCGTTGAGAAGAACCTATAGAACTAACTAAACCGAAGATATTATGGCAACAATAGCAAGACCACCACATCAAAGAGAACTTTTTGGACATCCAGTGGGATTATACGTCCTCTTTTTTACCGAGATGTGGGAACGGTTTTCGTACTATGGAATGCGCGCCATACTGGTTCTTTATCTGGTTACCCAGACTACTGACAAAAATCCCGGCCTTGGGTGGAGCAATGGGGAGGCATTGGCCCTTTATGGATGGTATACCATGTTGGTTTATGTGGCATCCATTCCTGGAGGAATGATTGCGGATAAACTTCTTGGCCAAAAAAAATCGGTAATTCTAGGAGCCATCCTCTTGGTAATTGGACATAGTGTTTTGGCCATCGAGCAAATGTGGGCCTTTTACACCGGGCTTGGGTTTATCATAGCCGGTGTGGGCATGTTAAAACCCAATATTTCCACTATGGTAGGAGGGTTGTACAAAAAAGGGGATATCCGAAGGGATAAAGGTTTTACCATATTTTACATAGGAATCAATGTTGGTGCCTTCCTATCCAGTTTAATCGTTGGGTATGTAGGTGAGGTTTATGGATGGCACTATGGGTTTGGATTGGCCGGTATTTGTATGTTGTTTGGACTTATTCAATTTGTATTCGGCCAAAAATACCTTGTAGGGGTAGGCGACTATTTGGGAAAATCGGATGTTGAGGAAGATAGGGAAGCCTTAAAGCGGCCTTTGACCAAGATAGAAAAGGATCGGGTTATTGTGTTGGTGCTTTCCTTCTTAATGGTAATCGTGTTCTTTGGCGCGTTCGAGCAAGCCGGGGGTTTAATGAATATTTATGCCAAGGACTATACGAATCGAATGTTGATGGGATGGGAAGTTCCCGCATCCTGGTTTCAATCACTTAATGCATTTTTTATCATTACTTTGGGAACCGCGGTAGCCGGGTATTGGGCAACCAGAAAACTAAAAGGTAAGGAGGCCTCATCACTCTTTAAAATGTTGATGGGACTGATTATCATGGGAACCGGATTCCTATTTATGACTGCCGCTACGGCCGAATATCAAAGTACAGGAGCCTCGGCTATGTACTGGTTGGTTTTGGCATACTTGTTCCATACGGTGGGGGAGCTAAGTCTTTCACCCGTATCCCTTTCATTCGTTACAAAACTTGCTCCCGCCAAATATGCTTCCTCAATGATGGGGATTTACTTTGCTACCACGGGTCTAGGCAACAAAGTTGCGGGTTTGTTGGGTGAATCCGCTTCCCAGTTTGGCGAGTATACCGTATTTACGGGGATAGCCGTATTCTGTATCTTTTTTGGTCTTTTAATTTTTGTGTTCCTCAAGAAATTAAAGGCTTTGACCCATGGAGCGGAGGATAACGAAAGAAAAATGGAAAGAACCTGAAACCCCACAAGGAATAGCAATTACTTTTCTGAAACAAGCTCAAAGTAATAAGCTCCCTTTTCTCCCGTATAATGAAAAGGGACTTTCTTTTTCCCACAAGTTATTTTCCATCGATTAATGTAACTTCTGTAGTTACTACCATCCGCGATCAGCATCTTTGGCCTTATTGAATCTATGAATCGCTCTAAATTGATCTTTGGCGATTGGGTAAGTACTACATAATCCGGACGAATTTCAGTGGGAGGATAGACACACAGACTATCCAAAATCCATAGTTTCCGTTTTTGTAGGGTGTAATTGTTCCGTAATTCTTTGTACACCACTTTTTTGATGCGTTCCGCTACTTGGTAATCGTTTACCAATCGTATCGTTTGGGAACTATCCGTGGAAATTACGTTGAGTTGTGTTCCCGTTTGATGCAAAAGAATGGAATTTCGGGTCTGATGCGCCAATACCAGTACTTCCTTTTCACGGTTTTGCCATACCGAATAAAACAGCCATGATTGAAATAGAATAACCCCAATAAAAAAAGCAAGAATCCTTTTGAAATTGGGACGGGATAGGGAAAGAACACCACTAACGATAATGGCATAGGAAAGAAATAGCTGTACGCCATCAAATGAAATATGGGTAAAGATAAAAGCTTCCTGTTGGGCGATCCATGCAATGATAGAATTCATCCATCCAATGAGACCATCGTAGATTTTTACCATGAAATCGGGTAGCAAATTTAGGAGCGCCAAGAAAATGATTACAATTCCACTGCTCAAAATCAATCCTAAAAAGGGAACTATCAATAGATTGGAAACAAAGAATAGCCCCGGAAACTGATGAAAATAAAAAAGGCTTATGGGCAGTACGCCCAATTGGGCCGCAATGCTCACGGAAAGCAACTGCCAAACTTTGCGGAGCAAACCATTTTTTGGAAACCACAACTGTTGTAGCAAAGGATAGATCCATACAATGGCAAATACGGCCGCATAGCTCATTTGAAAACCTACTTGGAACAGTAATTTGGGATCCACTACCAAAAGGATGAACAGTATGGACAGTGCCAGGATATTAAAGGTGTTGCTTGGACGATTAAGATATAAGGCATAAGCCACAAAGGAAAACATGGTGACCGCGCGGACCACGGAAGCGGATAGACCTGCCAAAAAGGCAAATCCCCAGAGCAAAGCTACCATAACAGCCAATTTAACGGTCTTTCCCCTGGGGAGCCGTTCCAAAGGCTTTAATACAAATTGAAGGAGTACAAGAAGAATTCCAATATGTAATCCAGAAACTGCCAAGATATGAACGGCCCCGGCATTTTTGTAATTATCGTAAACCGATTCGGATATATCCCTTCGCTGCCCCAGCAATAGGGCCTGGATAATGCTTAATTCCTCCTCTCCGAAATTGGCCTTCCGTAATTTGGAAATAATCCGGCTTCTTAGCCGAGATGCCGTTCCATACAAAGTTGTGGATGGATTTTCCAGAAGAACAAACGAATTGTGGGACGAAGTGAGTTGATGATAAACGCCCAATCCCCACATATACCTTTTGTAATTGAACTGATACGGGTTCAAGGGAGGGCCAATGGGATCCAAAAGTGAGACCATAACCAATTCATCATCCACCCGTAGTGTTGGTTGGGCGGAATCCCTTGGAAGGGCCAACAGTACTTTCCCGGAAACTTCCATCGTATCCAAGACCAGTACTGTGCCTATGTATCTCTTGGAAAACGTTGTAGGCTTTAAAACTTCCTTGACCTTTATATGGAAAGCGTGATTACCTTCAGAGTAGACCTTGAGGTAGTGGTTAGGCCGATTCTTGGGTTCGGAAAAGGAAATAGACAATATCCCGATCCCTAGGGTCGTTAACATGGCCATGATTCCGAAGAAACTGGAATTGCTTCTTTTTTTGTTGAAAAATAAATAAGCAAATAGGGTTATACAGAAAGGCGTAAGGGCTAAGGCCAATGCATGGGGAAGTCCAAAATCTATATAGTTGCCAAGTAAAATGCCGAAAACGAGAAATACGGTCAGTTTTATGGGAACAAATTGGAGCAATCGCATCTTACAAAATGCGGGTAGCCTTTATAAAGGCATAGTTCCAATAGCCCTCCCTCAAGGAAGAAACGATAACCCCACGGGAAGTGGAAGCATGTATAAATTTAATGTCATCCCCCTCTACCGCGACGACCAATCCTACATGATTTATGCGTTTCCCGCGGCGCAAGGTTCTAAAGAAGAGCAGATCACCTTTGGTCACATGCTCTATTCGTATCCGTTTGCCCTCTTCGGCCATATGGTAGGAAGTTCTGGGCAATTTGATGTCGTGTTCGCCAAAGGCTACGTAAAGCAGTCCGGAACAGTCCATGCCTTTTCGTGTGGTACCCCCAAACTTATAACGTACCCCGGAAAAGGTCAAGGCTGTATTGATAATCTCATCCGCTTTGGATAAAACCGGTCTTTCCATGTTTTCCTCGATACTTTCTTCCGGAACGACGGGATCTTTGGAGGCCTCAACGGTAACCTTTGGAGTCTTGGCATAGGTGGTTTTTTTCTTGACCACGCCACAACTGGTAACAAGAATTAGGAAGAAAATGAAAAAAAAGCTACGCATATACCAAGAAATTACCCTCTTGATAGCCATTGTAGAGGGAACTTGGAAATCAAAATTAAAGAAATATTTTAAAAGGGACGATTTTAGTCGCTAACTTCCTAGTTCACGTAGAATCAATTCTGCGGTTTTTTCACTGGCCCCTTTGCCCCCCAATTTCTTTTCGAGCTCAAAATAGGTCTCAAATTGTGCTGTCCTAAAGGGACCTTCCAGAATCTTGGATAGTTCCGATTTTAGGTTTTTGGTATTCAGTTCGTTTTGGATCAACTCCTTTACCACTTCCTTGCCCATGATGAGATTTACCAATGAAATGTAGTCCAATGTAATGATCCGTTTGGCAATCTGATACGAAAACCAGTTGGCTCGGTAACAAACCACTTGCGGAATCTTAAAAAGTGCAGTCTCCAAAGTGGCCGTACCACTGGTAACCAGAGCGGCATAGGAATGGCTCAACAGGTCATACGTTTTATTGGATACAAAGCCTACATTGGGATTGTTCAGAAAGGGTAGGTAAAAATTACGATCTAGACTTGGTGCCCCGGCAATGACAAATTCGTAATCCGGAAATGAAGGTATAACGGAGAGCATCAAGGTAAGCATTTTTTGAACCTCCTGCTTTCGACTTCCGGGCAGTAGGGCGATAATCGGTTTTTCGGCATCCAGATGATTCTGTTCCCTAAACTCTTCTTCCCCCATTTTGGGCCTGGTAGTTATGGCATCGATTAAAGGGTGACCTACAAAATGGACCGGATATCCATGTTTTTTTTCATAGAATTCCTTTTCAAAGGGAAGGATTACATACATGGTATCAATATCCCGCTTAATGTCCCTTATCCTACCCTCACGGGAAGCCCATATCTGGGGGGAGATGTAGTATGCAGTCTTGAAGCTATTTAATTTGGCCCATTTGGCGATGCGAAGGTTAAAGCCGGAAAAATCAATAAAAATAACGACATCGGGCGCAAACCGTTGAATGTCCTCTTTACAGAATTTGATATTCTTTGCAATGGTACCGAGGTTCTTTACTACTTCCAAAAAGCCCATAAAAGCCATTTCTTTGTAATGTTTGGCCAAATTACCCCCAGCCTTTTGCATTAAATCACCGCCCCAACACCTAATTTCGGCACCGTTATCCTTGTTTTTTAAGGCTTTAATAAGATTGGAACCGTGTAAATCCCCTGACGCTTCACCAGCTATAATGTAGTACTTCATACTTCGTAAAGATCAAAATTCAAGCTCCAAACGCCAAAAATATAAGATGATAAGTTCATGGGGGAATAATCGTAAATCGTAACTCCAAAACTGGAGATATATCAAAAAATCTTGTAATACAAGATAATCAGGGCGGTCAAAATCGTGGCGATCAGCACTCCTTTGGCACGCTGATCCCTTCGGATTTTTAAAAAGCCAAAAAATGCGATTAGATTCAAAATAGCCCCTAAAGCCAATAAGCTACCTACATGGCCCTGTTCCGCCGCTGCGTTGAGAGTATCCATTATACCCAAATCGGAGAATAACAGGATATATAAAAGTGTGCCCAGGGTATTGGCGATAATGCCCACCGCAAAGCCTATTAAAAGTTCTTTTTTAACATTCATATTTAAATATCAGGTTCATTTTTATCGGTCGTCCCAAGTGGTTTTTCCCTGTTTATCAAAAATTATAAATCCCAAGCATTCAATTGTTGAATGGCATGGTAAGCCGTAAGGTCAAACTGTGTGGGTACCATGGAAATATAACCTTGGCTTAGAGCCCATTCATCGGTATCCTCGCCATGGTCCAAGAGCTCAAATTCTCCTGTTAGCCAATAATAATCCTTGCCCATCGGATTTGTACGTTTATCAAATTTCTCCTTCCAGTTGGCCCGTGCCTGTCTGCATACCTTTATCCCATTTATACCCTTATCTTCCGTTTTGGGAATATTGACATTGAGTACAACCCCTTTGGGAATACCGTTTTCCAGGGATTCTTGGACAATTTTTTGAACATAGGGGCCACAAGGTTCAAAATCGGCCTCCCAGGAATAATCACATAAGGAAAACCCAATGGCAGGCACACCTTCGATACCCGCCTCTATGGCAGCACTCATTGTACCGGAATATATGACATTAATGGACGAGTTGGAGCCGTGGTTTATGCCACTGACACAGATATCGGGCTTGCGCTCCAAAAGCTCTTGTAGCCCTAGTTTCACACAGTCGGCGGGGGTTCCGCTACAACTGTATTCCTCGGTTTTCCTATTTTTCGAATCGATTTGCACCTTTTGGGAATACAGTGTATTGTCCAAGGTAATGGCATGCCCCATTCCAGATTGGGGACTGTCCGGAGCTACTACGACAACATCGCCCAATTCCTCCATATATTGTACCAATGCCCTCAATCCCGGGGCGGTTATGCCATCATCATTGGTGACCAATATTAAAGGTTTTGCCATAGAATATACTTTATGCCGTAAAAATACGTTTAAAAAAAAGATATGTCCCAAATGTCCATTAACAAAAAATTAATGCCTTCGGATTACCTACTGGCATGGTTTTTTCAGTATCTTAGGGGATTGGAGATATATATGTACGTACGGCCTTGTTCAATGGATTTTATCGTTGGATAGTCGTCCTAAAATATAAAACTAGTATGAAAAAGAATTTTATCTATGCCCTGTCACTTACACTTGTTGCCGTAGCATCCTGTAGTTTTACCAACAAGTCTTTTGAAAATGACGACAAGGATAAGTTGTTATTAGATCTTATTACTTACGTTTTGGAAAAAGGGCATTATGAACCCAAGGATATAGATGATGACTTTTCGGTAAGTGTTTTTGAGGATTTCATTGACATCATAGACCCGACAAAGCGTTACTTTTTGGAGGATGATATCCTGGAATTCGAACAATATAAGTTTCAGATCGACGATCAAATCAAAAATACCGATATCAGTTTTTTCAACTTGGTATATGACCGATTGATGAAGCGTATGGAGGATGCCAAGGAACTGTACAAGGAAGTATTGGCGGAGCCTTTCGATTATAACAAGAAAGAGACCATAAACATCAATTACGAAGAAGTATCATTTGCTTCTTCCAAAGCGGAGCTAAAGGAGCGTTGGAGAAAGCAATTGAAATATGCTACTTTAGGCACCTATGATGCCAAGTTGGACATCAACGCCAGCATGAAGAGCGGGGGAGCATCAGGAGGTGACATCGCTATGGTCGACACAAAACTTCCCTTGAACAAAAATTATGAAGGTGCCTCAACGGATAGACCTTTGACAATTGTTGAGGTAGAGGTGGCCGCCAGGGAATCTACCCGAAAAACTTTGGATGAATTCTTCGATTTTGTAAATGACCTGGAACGCAAGGACTGGTTTGTACAGTACATCAATACCATTGTAGACGAATTTGATCCACATACCTACTACTTTGCCCCGGACGACAAGGATAAGTTTGATATGAGCATGTCCGGCAAGTTCGAGGGTATAGGGGCACGTCTCCAAAAAAAGCCCGAAGGGGCCAAAATTGTGGAGATTATCTCAGGTGGCCCTGTATGGCGAGACCAACGTCTGGATGTCGGTGATGAGATTATCAAAGTAGGCCAAAATGGGGAGGAACCCATAAATATTGTGGGGATGCGTTTGGACGATGCGATCAAATTGATCAAAGGGCCGCAAGGTACCGTCGTGGATCTTACCGTACGCAAGGTAGATGGCTCCCTTGAAGTGGTTTCCCTTACCCGGGACGTGGTGGAACTGGAAGAATCCTATGCCAAATCTGTCAATATTCTTAAAGATAATCAAAAGTTCGGACTTATTAACCTTCCAAAATTCTATGTGGATTTCAATGATTATAGTGAACGTAATGCTGCAAGCGACGTTGCCAAGGAAGTAGAGCGCCTTAAGGAAGAAGGCGTGGAAGGGTTGATATTGGACTTACGCGATAATGGAGGGGGATCCTTAAAAACTGTTGTGGAAATGGCCGGTCTGTTTATAAAGGATGGCCCAATTGTACAGGTACGATCTAGTGGAAAAGGAAAGGATGTATATGATGACAAGGATGAAAGGATCCAATGGGACGGACCATTGGTAATCTTGGTAAATGAACTTTCCGCTTCAGCTTCCGAGATTTTGGCGGCCGCGATGCAGGATTATAAAAGGGCCGTGGTCATCGGAAGCAAACAAACCTTTGGCAAGGGTACAGTTCAAAATGTTATTCCTTTGGACAATATTGTCCGTAGCAATGAGCATGGCGATTTGGGAGCCATAAAATTGACCACACAAAAATTCTATAGGATCAATGGAGGCTCTACGCAATTGGAAGGAGTGAAGAGCGATGTAGTGGTTCCGGACAAATATAGTTATATCGACCTAGGGGAAAGGGATCAATCCAATCCTTTAAAATGGGACAAAATATCCCCTGCGGATTATGAGATATGGGACGGTTATATAGATTATGAGCAAACCATAGCGAATAGTAACAAGCGAATGGCGGAAAATGCCCAAATTAAGATGATTGAGGAAAATGCCCAGTGGCTGAAGAAACAACAAGATGAAACGGTCGTTTCCTTAAAATACGATGTGTATAAGGAAGAAGAAGAAAAGGATAAGGAAAAAAGCGACTATTTCAAGACCATCTCGGATTATGACTCCCATCTCACCTTTGCCTCTTTGAAATATGAGAAGGAGCTCTTTACACAAGATTCCGTTTTGCGCGAAAAGAGAGATCGCTGGCATAAGAATTTGGCCAAGGACGTTTATGTGGAAGAGGCGGTAAATGTATTGCAAGATTTAAAGATCAATAATTTGA
Organism: Ulvibacterium sp.; assembly: GCF_965228935.1. GTDB lineage: Bacteria > Bacteroidota > Bacteroidia > Flavobacteriales > Flavobacteriaceae > Ulvibacterium. The sequence continues at coordinate 2,045,367 of NZ_OZ245846.1, forward strand.
AACAGGGCAAGCTGGCCGTAAAGGATTAATTTATCCATACTTCGTTACACAATAAAAGGAGCCCCAACCGTTAGGTTGGGGCTTTGTTTTTGGGAACTATACTTCCGACTTACCTAATGTTAAAACTACTCAGGTCGTTTTTTGTTAAATAGTGTGATCCCATAAATAGCTTTATTCCCATAGCTACTTTATCTTTGTACACTTATATCACTTGTCATGGCGGACTCTAGAAGGGCATCGACACGCTTAATGCGGAAGATGCAGCGCAAAGTAGATAACCAGCAGCACATCATATCCTTTTTGTTATGCATTCTGGCGGCCCTGGGAGGCGTTTTTCTGCTTCGCGATGCTACCTTTACCCAACCCCAGTACTATGTATTGTTCCTTTTGTTTTTTTCGGTAGGTCTTTGGGTTACCGAGGCCATCCCACCCTTCGCCGTAGGCCTTTTTATTATAGGATTTTTAGTGTTTACCTTGGGAAATCCGGCTATAAATAGTCCGGATTCTCCCAACTTCATTGAATATGGACAGTTTATCAATACCTGGAGCGATAGTGTCATATGGCTTATCCTTGGTGGCTTCTTTTTAGCCTTGGCCATGGAAAAAACCGGATTGGACGTGGAGGTATTCAAACTTTCGGTCGTACGGTTTGGTAAAAGGCCCAAAAATGTTCTTTTAAGTATAATGCTGGCCACGGCCTTGGCTTCCATGGTCATGTCCAATACCGCTACTACGGCCATGATGATTGTTTCCATTTCCCCCTTATTGAATACCTTGGATACCAAGGAACCCTTTGTTAAAGCCCTCTTATTGGGAATACCGGCGGCCGCGGCAATAGGTGGAATGGGTACGGTAATCGGTTCTCCACCCAATGCCATCGCCGTGGATGCGATAAATACAATGAAAGGACTCCCCTTTAAGGTCGGTTTTTTGGAATGGATGTTGTTCGGTGTTCCGGTTTCGTTGTTGCTGGTATTTATAGTATGGTACATTTTGACCCATGTCTACAAATCCGGTTTAAAGGAATTGAATATGGATTTTCTAGAACCCAAGGAAAAACCGGATGCCGATGAGTTGATGCGGATAGAGGAACGCAAGTCTCAACGGCGTATTGTGCTTGGGGTAATGTTATTGACCATTTTTCTGTGGCTGACGGGGAACATCCATGGTATTTCCCCGGCCATGGTTTCCGGCTTGCCCATCTTGGTATTTACCATGTTGAGTATTACGACCGGGGATGATGTACGGACAATTCCTTGGGATACCCTAATGTTGGTGGCCGGAGGACTCTCTCTCGGCCTTTCCATTCAACAAACAGGCTTGGGAGAGTATTTTGTTGGGAAAATGGAAAATGTGGAATTGGGCTTTTGGATATTGGTACTCGTTTTTGCATTTATTACGGTACTGTTTTCCAATATCATGAGCAATACGGCCACGGCCACTATTCTGATTCCCATCGCCAGTATATGGTCGGTATCCAATCCCATGGTATTACCTCTGGTGATTGGTCTCAGTGCTTCCTGTGCCCTGTTTCTTCCTGTATCCACCCCGCCAAACGCCATTGCCTTTAGTACAGGGAAGCTGTCCCAAGCAGACTTTAGGCTTAATGGTTCAGTAGCCGGAATTTTGGGACCCTTGCTTATTATACTATGGGTCTACTGCTTGACTTGGTTCATGTCCTAACCAGAAAATCGATATCTTCCTTTGATGGACTACGATACGGAAACATCTTTTAATTTGTCCGCATGCATTTTTCGCAATTTTGCCAATTTAGGTGTAATCACGGCACTGCAATAGCCCTGGGATGAATTGTTGGCATAATAATCCTGATGATACTCCTCAGCCTCGTAAAAGATATCCAATGGACTGATTTCCGTAACAATAGGTTCGTCAAAATACGGAGCCACGTTCTCAATTACGGCTTCGGCGATTGCTTTTTGTTCCGCATTGTGGTAATAGATAACCGATCGGTATTGTGTGCCAATATCCGCCCCTTGACGATTTAAGGTTGTCGGATCATGGCTGGTCATAAAAATGGTAAGAATATCGGTATACGAAATCTGGTTCTTATCAAAATGGATTTGTACCACTTCGGCATGTCCGGTCTTTCCCGAGCATACCTCGCGATAGGTAGGCTTGCCCGGAGCATTACCACCGCTATATCCTGAGACCACTTTTTCCACACCTTTTATTTGCCGAAAAACGGCCTCTACACACCAAAAACAACCACCACCAACAGTGGCCAGCCCTAAATTCATAGTATTCATATTTTCAATTCAATTTTAATTTTATCAACTGCCAACTAATTTAATCCTCTATTTCTTCCATTTTCGAATCACTTTCCTGTTTCTGCAATTGCATAGATTCGGAATTGATACAATACCGCAATCCACTAGGTTCCGGTCCGTCCGGGAAAACATGCCCCAGATGGGCATCACAGGTATTGCACATCACCTCCATACGAATCATCCCAAAAGAGGAATCCTTTTCGTATTTAATGGTATTTTCCTTAATGGGCTGGGTAAAACTGGGCCAACCCGTACCGGAATCGAACTTTATGGTGGAGTCAAAAAGCGGCGTGCCACAGCAGATGCAGTTGTACTTCCCTGCTTCGTAAATACTGCACAGTGCTCCGGTATGTGGAGCTTCGGTTCCTTTTTTTCGGGTAATCCTAAATTGCTCCGGGCTTAGTAGTTCCCTCCATTCGGACTCGGTCTTTTCGACCCTTCGATCCGGTTTTGGGTTTCCTTTTGTACTAAAATGTATGATATCTTTCCAGCTCAGCATTTTTAGTTATCTATTTGAAAAATCTATTAAAAACTTCAATACAAGTTACACATAACCGACTGAAGAAATAAATTGTTTTAGTCGATTTTTTAAACGAATACTTACAGGTACGGGACTATTGGAAAGTAATGGGATTGCGTTAAATTTGGCGCATGTTTCAAGCAAATTCCAGAAGCAAGGATAGGATGATATACACCGTTCTTATCTTGATTTGTATCATTGGTTTTTGGGTCTTTGAGAATTTTTATATCCCGGACACCTATTCCACTAAGGAAGGCAAGGGACTTAAGACCCCAATTCCCAATATCTATCTTCCGAGCTCTACAACAGGTGTTCTTATAGATCACAATCACTTTACGTTGTCCTATAACGAACCTTTTGAACAGGCCGAATGGGTAGCCTATATCTTAAAAAGGGAACATCTTACCCAAGATGATCGAAAGCGACCCTATTTTATCGAGGATCCAAAAATAAGGACCAAATCCGCAGATTGGCGAAATTACAAAGGATCCGGTTATGATCGTGGCCATTTGTGTCCTGCCGGAGATCGTAGGTTTTCGGAGCAGGCATATAACGAGACCTTTTATACCAGTAATATTAGTCCACAGGATCGGGACTTTAATGCCGGTATATGGAACCGATTGGAAATACAGGTGCGCCAATGGTCAAAAAGATATGGAGCAGTATTTGTAGTGACCGGGGGCGTTCTTGAAGATGGACTTTTGGAAATAGGGGAGGAAGATGTTGATGTTCCTAAAGCGTATTACAAGATCGTTGCAAGGGGCGATGCTGAAAATTTAAAGGTAATAGCCTTTTTGATGCCCGCGAAGGAGACTAATGAGCCGCTTAAGAGATTTGTCGTTTCGGTCGATGAGATAGAGCAAAGGACGCGAATTGATTTTTTCGAGCAACTTGAAGCCAATAAGGAAATGACCTTGGAAAAAAAGATTGAAACAAAGGATTGGAAGTTTTAGACAAAGTCAAAATTCTTCTTTTAACCTATTGGTATCCAACTTTAAGAAGATGAACAGCAGGGCGGTGAAGAACAGGAGCCCGGAGCCTCCGTAGCTAAAGAAGGGTAGGGGGATCCCTATGGTAGGCAGTACCCCAATGACCATTCCCACATTAATGAAGTAATGGATCAAAAGGATGGAGATTACCCCGTAACCATACATACGGCTAAAATCGCTTTTCTGGCGTTCCGCTAAAAAAACCAATCGCAAAAACAATACGGTAAAAAGGATAACGACGGTTGTGGTTCCTACAAAACCCCATTCCTCACCGACCGTACTAAAGATATAATCCGTATGCTGTTCGGGGACAAAATCGCCCTTGGTACGCGTACCCTCCAAAAATCCCTTTCCGAAGAACCCTCCGGATTCGATAGCCTTTTCGGATTGATAGGAATTATAGCCAATAGTCTTCCGGATCTGTTCCAATTTATTTGGATCTTTTTCCAAACGAAGCCAAAGGCTAAACCTATCCCTATGGCGTTGTTCAAAAACGTTGTTGAAAACAAAATTTACGGAAAGCGAAAACAATAGGGCCGCTATGGCAATTGAAATAAGAGGTAAAATCGGGATTTTGGATCTCTTCTTTTTAAGTAAAAAGAAAAGCAATATCAGTAACACGGTAGCTATGCTGACCCAGACCGTTCCGAACATAAGGGTCGTTACAAAGACCAGCACTACCAAAAATCCTATACCTAAATAGTATAAGGGCAACCCTTCCCTAAAGATTACAAAGACCAGTGAAAAGAATACCAACGCACTTCCCGGATCAGGCTGTGGGATGATTAGAATTGCGGGTATAAGAATAATCAGAAAGGCATACAATTGATCCTTGCCCCTTTTAATATCGGTCTGTATATCACTTAGGTATTTGGCCAATGCCAATGCCGTGGCCACTTTGGCAAGTTCGGAAGGCTGTAGGTTAAAAAAACCGAGATCATACCAAGAAGTGGCTCCTGCAATAGTCTTTCCAAATATGAAAAGACCTAAAAGTAAGATCAGGGACGCTATATAGAAAACACTGGAGAAACGTTCATAAAAGCTAGTTTCCATGGCCAAAATAATCACTATGGAAACCAGACTTGCCCCTATAAAAAAAAGCTGTTTTCCATGTAGTGTGCCAAAATTGAAAATAGATAGCTCCACCTCCGTGAATGTGCTGGAATAAATGTTTACCCAACCTATGAGCACCAATGCGATGTAAATGAAAACAGTAAGCCAGTCGATTCGTTTTAGGACACTTCTACCAGACATACTCGTTTATCTTGAACTCCTCCCCGCTAAACGGTTTGGCATACTCATGCTCCAAGGTTTTTTCCAGCATTCTTTTTTCGAGATCCTTTCGTGTGATTTCCCTCTTCAAGTATTTTTCTATCATCAGGGAAGCAATGTGTCCTGCATAGCGCGAACCGTAATAGCCATTTTCAATGTAAACGGAAATAGCTATTTTGGGATTGTCTACTGGGGCAAAAGCCACAAAAACCGAATGATCGGTTAGTTGCGTCTTTACACTGTCTATGATGGTAAAGTTTTCCACGGTTCCAGTCTTGCCCGCAATTTCTATGTCCGGAATCTGTACCCAACGGGCCGTACCCTTTTTGTAAACATCGGCCATTCCTTGGATTATCGGTTCAAAATGTTTTCGATCAATGGTAGTGAGTTTGGGTTCCGTGTATTTGGGATTGCTAATGTCCTTGCCTTCAATTTTTTTGAGGACATGTGGGGTATAATAATGTCCCCTATTGGCTATGGCAGCGGTCATATTGGCTAATTGTATTGGGGTCACCACCACTTCTCCCTGACCTATGGAATTGGAGATAATGGTGGAGGAGGCCCATCGATTATCACCATACCACTTATCATAGAATTTCTTGCCTGGAATCCTTCCTGGACGACCTGTGGGAAGGTCGTAGCCCAAATATCCCCCCAATCCAAAACTTTTTATATGCTTTTCCCATACGTCCATACCTTCGTCCGTGGTATTGAAATTATCGTATATCCTTCGAAACGTACTGGCAAAATAGGCATTACAGGATTTGTAAATACCGCTGTTCATATTTCGGGTTCCACCCCCGCAATGGCAACCTCTTTTTCTACCCCCGACGAAAAAACCGCCATAGCAAGTAACCGTGGTGCTCGGGGAAACAACACCTTCTTGCAAGGCGACCAGGGCATTTAAAGTTTTAAATGGGGATCCAGGAGATTGCTCGGCCAGAATAGCTCTATTGAACAAGGGTTTCGGGATACTGTCGTTGGAAAGCTTGTTATAATTTTTTGAGCGCTCCCTGCCTACCAAAAGTGAAGGATTATAGGTAGGGCCTGAGATTAGGGAGAGAATCTCGCCTGAAGCGGGTTCAATGGCAACAACGCCACCTCTCTTACCATGCATCAAACGTTCCCCGTACTCTTGAAGCTCCTTATCCAGGGTTATGTGTATTTCCTTTCCTTGTTCCGGAAGTGTATCCAAAATACCGTCCTTGTAGGGGCCAATATCGCGGTTAAAGCGATCTTTTTGGATATACTGCACGCCCTTTCTTCCCCTAAGGATATCCTCATATTGCTTTTCCACCCCGGTACGCCCCGTAAGTTCTCCCTGTATATAGTAAGGGTTTGCCGCCAAATCCCTTTCGTTTACCTCACTAATATAGCCCAGGACACTGGCCGCACCAGGCGTGTCATAGTACCGTAAGGAACGTTTCTGTATATAAAACCCTTCATAACGACGCATTTTTTCCTGCAAGCGGGCATAGTCTTCCTTGGAAAGCTGGGGAACCAATACGGAAGGTAATCTTGGTGAGTAGATACGGGCCTTTCTCAATTCCTTCTTAAATTTCGCCTTGTCAATGCCCAAGAGATTACAGAATTCCAAGGTATCCAGGGGCTTTACCTCGCGTGGAATGACCATTACATCATATGCCGGATCATTACCGACCAACAGTTTGCCGTTTCGATCATAGATATAACCTCTTTCCGGATAATCATAGATTCGCTTAATGGCGGGATCTTCCAGTACCTGATCAGGAGAAAAACTGAATATCTGCAAATAAGAAAGTCTTCCAATAAAGGTTATTCCGATAATTACGATAATAGATGATAGCAGAATCTTTCTCATTCCTTCCTAACGCTAAAAAGTGAACTGAACAATAAACATAAAACCAAAGTAGACAACCCTATGGCGAGCACTTTTTTTAGAATCAACAGGATATTGGCCAAACTAAAGATTTCCAGTGCAAAGAAAACCATGTGGTGTACTATAATTAATAACGCCAAAAACGTTATTTGTTGTGCCTTGGTGGCATTTCCCAACCTAAAGCTCTGAAATTCATAATTGACCCCAAATACGAAGCGCATGATCGCAGGTCTTAGATAGGCAATGGTAACGGTTGAAGCTGCATGTATGGCCATAGTATCCGAAAAAAAATCGATACAAAATCCTAATAAAAAGCTAAGACCGATAAAGACCGCACGGTTTTCCTTTATTGGATACCAATACAAAAATAATATATAGACCATAGGGTTGATGAACCCAAAGAAATTAAGCCGGTTAAATACCAATACCTGTACTAAGACCAGTAACGTAAAACGTACTACGTTTATAAAATAGGAACTACTGATCATTTGTAACGGTATTGGATTCCAATTCCAGTATTTCGGGCCTATCGGTGTTATTTATGATATACACGTTTTTAATATTGGTCATATCATTGAACAAGGCAACATCTATATGGTAAAAACTGTTGGAAGTATCCAGATTAAATCTCTTTATGGTCCCTATGGGAATATTCTCCGGAAAAATACTGCTCATTGCCCCGGTTACGATGGTATCTCCTATGGTAAGGGGAACCAGCCGTGGGATGTCTACCAGTTGTACGGTACTATATTGTTTGGTATCCCAAACCAAAGAGCCAAAATGGTCCGTGTTCTTGATTTTGGCGTTGATGTTTGAATTCTCGTTTAAGATACTTTGGACCGTCGCGAACTTATTGGATACGTTTTCGACGATGCCTAAAATGCCCTTGGCTGTAATGACACCCATATCCGGTTGTACGCTGTCCTTTTTACCCCTATTTATGGTGATGTAGTTTCTTGGATCTGAATAGCTGTTTTTAATGACCTTTCCCGAGAAGATGGTATATCTAATATTTGCGGAATCCAGCTCTACCGGGATGTTTACTTTTTTATTGAATAACAGGTCGCGCAACATTTTGTTCTCTTGCACCAATCGTTTGTTTTCCTGGGTCAATCCAAAATAGGAGGAAATACCGTGCGAAGTCTCGTAGATATTTCCGGTTATCCAATTGGACGAATTAAAGAATCGGGACTGGTGATAGGTATGCGACTGTACCGTAAACGCCAATGAAACAATCAGTAATAGGAAATAGAGCAGAAAATTTTTATTTCGTACAATGAAGTTGATTATCTGCTGCATTCACTTGATAATTTTCTAAGATTCCAGAAAACAGTTTTAAAGGAAAATGGAAATGTCCAAAATACCAGGGAAGCCTTCTTATAGTTAGCTTTATTTGATTAGAATGCTTTTGTACCGTTCCAAGTTCTTTAATGCGATCCCAGTTCCCCGTACTACGGCCCTTAGGGGGTCTTCCGCGATATAGACCGGCAAATCCGTTTTCTGGGAAAGTCTTCTGTCCAGCCCACGTAACATGGATCCGCCACCGGCCAAATAAATGCCCGTGTTATAAATGTCTGCTGCCAGTTCAGGAGGAGTCTGGGATAGGGTCTCCATTACCGCATCCTCCACCCTCAGGATGGACTTGTCCAGTGCCTTGGCAATTTCACGATAGGAAATCTGAACCTGCTTGGGTTTTCCGGTCAACAAATCCCGGCCTTGTACCGATTTTTCGTCAGGAGGGGTCTGAAGATCCTCCGTAGCGGAACCGATCTCGATTTTAATATTTTCCGCCGTACTTTCACCCACGTATAAATTATGCTGGGTACGCATGTAATAAATGATATCGTTGGTGAAAACATCACCTGCAATTTTGACCGATTTATCACAAACAATTCCGCCAAGGGCGATTACGGCAATTTCGGTAGTTCCTCCCCCGATATCCACGATCATGTTCCCTTTGGGCTGCATAATGTCCAGACCGATACCTATGGCCGCTGCCATGGGTTCATGGATTAAATATACTTCCTTGCCGTTTACACGTTCGGCGGACTCCTTTACGGCCCGCATTTCTACCTCGGTAATACCGGATGGGATACAAATGACCATTCGCAAGGCAGGAGGGAACCATTTCTTTTTCAATGCCGGGATGTTCTTTATGAACATATTGATCATCTTTTCGGAAGCATCGAAGTCCGCTATAACCCCATCTTTTAAAGGCCGTATGGTCTTTATGTTCTCGTGGGTCTTGCCCTGCATCATATTGGCCTCTTTGCCTACAGCAATGATTTTCCCGGAAATACGATCTCTGGCAACGATAGAGGGACTGTCTACCACAACCTTGTCCGCATGGATAATGAGCGTATTCGCGGTACCCAGGTCTATGGCAATTTCCTCCGTCAAGAAATCAAAAAATCCCATATTTTTCTAGTTTGGTTACGTTACAAGTTTGGTTGGGGGAGCATTTCATCGACAAAAGTAACAAAATTAATGTTTGAAATGACGCGTGCCCGTCATTACCATGGCCATGTCATTTTCGTTACAGTAATCTATGCTCAACTGATCTTTAATGGATCCTCCTGGCTGTATAACGCTGGTAATACCGCTTTTATTGGCAATTTCCACACAATCCGGAAAGGGAAAGAATGCATCGCTCGCCATCACGGCACCATCAAGCTCAAAATTGAAGGTTTGGGCCTTGTGGATTGCCTGGTTCAGGGCATCCACACGGGAAGTCTGTCCGGTACCACTGGCACACAATTGTTTGTTTTTTGCCAAGACGATGGTATTGGACTTTGTATGCTTACATAATTTCGAAGCAAAGATGAGGTCTTCCAATTCACGTTTTGAAGGCTCCTTATCGGTCACATATTTTAAATCTATAAGGGTATCGGTCTTGTAGTCCTTGTCCTGTACCAAAATCCCATTTAGACAGGTCCTTACAAGGGTATCCGGTAGATCGGTCTCGTTTTGGATCAGGATTATCCGGTTTTTCTTCCCTTTTAGTATGTTCAAGGCATCGTCCGAATAACTAGGTGCAATCACTACCTCACAAAACAATTGATGTATTTCCTCGGCGGTAGGTTTATCGATTTCTACATTACTGATTAAAATTCCACCAAATGCCGAGACGGGATCTCCGGCCAGCGCATCTACGTAAGCTTGGCGAATGGAATCGCGGGTAGCCAAACCACAGGCATTATTGTGCTTTAAGATAGCAAAAGTGGGGCCATCCTTTCGGAATTCGCTCATGAGATTTACGGCGGCATCCACATCCAAAAGGTTGTTGTAGGAAAGTTCCTTGCCATGCAATTTGGTGAACATGGCTTCAAAATCGCCAAAGAAAAATCCCTTTTGATGGGGGTTTTCACCATAGCGAAGGGCTCTTCCCCTGGGTTCGCTAATTTTTAGAACGGGCATTTCCTGTTGATTGAAATAATTGAAGATGGCCGTATCATAATGGGACGAAACGTTGAAGGCCTTTGAGGCAAAATGTTTACGGTCCTCTAATGAGGTACTTCCGTCGCCAGAGCTAATCAGCTCCAGAAACTCATTATAATCCTCCATAGAAGATACACAAAGCACATCCTTGTAATTTTTGGCTGCCGCCCGAATCAGGGAAATCCCGCCGATATCTATTTTTTCGATAATCTCCTGTTCCGAGGCCCCGTTTGCCACGGTTTTTTCAAAAGGATATAGATCAACGATGACAATGTCCAACTGTGGAATTTCATATTCTTCCAACTGGGCTACATCACCTTCATTATCCTGGCGGTTCAAAATTCCACCAAATACCTTGGGGTGTAGGGTCTTTACCCTTCCCCCTAAAATGGAAGGATAGCTGGTGACCTCCTCTACGGGCACAACCTCAATGCCCAGTTCCTTGATGAATTTTTCCGTGCCCCCGGTGGAATAGATGGTGATACCCAGTTCCTGAAATTTTCTAACAATTGGTTCCAGTCCGTCCTTGTGGAATACGGATATCAAGGCCGAAGAGGCTTTTTTTACATTGCTCATTTGTATGGTGTTGTGGGATATGGTTTAAACACACAAAATTAATTTTTTTGAATGTAAAAAAGAGGCCATTTATCAACAAAACCGCTAAAGTTTTAAAGAATTTTGGCGACCTCGGCAGTAACAAATTCCAAGAATCGCTCATCGTCCTGGGTAAAGGGATCGGGCGTATTGGAGTCGATATCGATCTGACCGATGTTTTCACCGTCTACGAACAAGGGCACCACAATTTCCGCCTTTACGGTAATACTACAGGCAATGTAATTATCCTGGGCCGAAACGTCGGGAACCACAAAATTTTGATTGCTTAGGGCCACTTGTCCGCAGATTCCCTTTCCAAAAGGGATAATAGTGTGATCCGTTGGTTCCCCGGCATAGGGCCCCAACTTTAATTCCTCTTTTTCCCCGTTCCTAAAATAGAAACCTACCCAATCATAGTAGGCGACTTCTTTTTTTAGAAGCTCACAAATTTCTTGAAGACGGGTGGTCACATCGGATTTCTGTTCAATGATCTGGACTATTTTTTCCCTTAATGAATCTAACATAGGATTTTACAATTTCTACTTTCAAAAGTCGAGGTTTTTGGTCAAAACTAACAAAATGCCGGGGGCATAAATATTCGTTAATGATATGCCCTGGCAAAAGTAAGAATGTAATAATTTGTACTTTTGTAGTTATGAAAGCGATAATTTACAAAGGAGTGTCCCTAGCTATGGCATTGCTCTTGCTCGTCTCCACAACCTCGTGGACGGTCGGCAAGCATTATTGCATGGACCGTTTGATAGATGTGTCGTTTTTTGCCCATGCCCAGGATTGTGGTATGGACATGGGAGTTTCAATGAACGCTACTTCGCAAATGGAAACCGAGGATTCCTGTTGCAGCGATCAACTCATCGTAGTGGAAGGACAGGATCATTTAACTACTTCCTCCAATGATAGTATTCTTGTGCCACAGCCCTTTTTAACTGCTTTTGCCTATTCCTATTTGGCCTTGTTCAAGGCACAAGTGGAACGGCCGGTTCCCCATGAACACTACCCTCCTCCCCTATTGTATAAGGACATCCATGTCCTTGATCAGGTTTTCCTCATTTGATTTATTCGTCATTTCCAAGTAGGCGGCATTGCACCGTCTATTTTATCCCTAGTTTTTTAAATAAGGATGCTTAGCGAATTGTACCAAAAAGATTTCCCTTTTTGGGGAAAATGACAATAAATCTAAAATTATATGAAACGCATATATAACATTACTGGAATGACCTGCAGCGGATGCTCTGCTTCGGTTACCGAAAAATTATCCCAAGTCGATGGTGTTACAAAGGTTGATGTAGATTTGGAAAGAAGGGAAGCGGAAATTTCCATGGACACTTCTATTCCTTTAAATACATTAAAATCCGCCCTGCCAGAAAAATATGGCATCTCGGAAAGGGAAGCCCATATATCCGAAATGAATACAGAGGTGGCTCAAGAAAAAACCAAGCTACAACAGTTAAGACCATTGTTTCTCATCTTTCTATACCTATTTGCAACGGCCTTTTTGCTCAACTATAAGGAAGGAAATATCGATTTCGCAATGTTGGATTTTATGGGCCTCTTTTACATTGTATTTAGCTTTTTTAAACTGTTGGACCTAAAAGGCTTCCCGGAAAGTTTTCGTATGTACGACCCCTTGGCCAAGGCAATACCTATCTATGGATGGATCTATCCCTTTATGGAATTGGCACTGGGGCTGATGTTCCTGATGCGATATGCCCTGACCACGGCCCTTATCGCAACAATTGTACTATTGGGAATCACGACCATAGGGGTGACCCGGACGTTACTTGACAAGAAAAGCATCCGATGTGCTTGCCTGGGTACGGCCCTTAAGCTACCTATGACCGAGGCTACATTTATTGAAAATGCCGTTATGCTGGTCATGGCGATAGTTATGTTGGCCCAAATACTCTAATAGAGGAAAGATGAAAAAATATGTGATACTTGCTATTATGGCAATTCCTTTGATTTCTCTTTCCCAGGATAAAGTAGAAGGTATGGTTATGGAAGGAAATTCCAAAAACGAACATATAGGCCTGCCGGGCGCCAATGTCTATTGGATGAACTCCCAAATAGGAACGGTTACCGATGCAGAAGGTCTTTTTAGTATACCTTATTCCAAGGAATATAATACATTGATCATTAGTTATGTCGGATTTCAATCGGATACGCTGACGATAAATTCGCCCCGGATGCTCCATCACACCCTAAGACCGGCCAACGAGTTGGATGAAGTGGTGGTGGAAAAGAAACGTGAGGCGGTTCAAAAGACTTTCTTCAGCGCACAAAACGTAGTCACGGTAAATAGTGCCGAATTGTTAAAGGCCGCCTGTTGCAACCTTTCCGAAAGTTTTGAGACCAATCCGGCCATTGATGTTAATTTCAATGATGCCCTTACCGGTACCAAACAAATTCAGATGCTGGGATTAACGAGTCCCTATTTGTTGATTACCCAAGAGAACATTCCCATGATACGCGGGGCTTCGCAGACGTATGGTTTGACCTTTATCCCTGGAACCTGGGTAGAAAGTATACAGATTACCAAAGGGGCCGGAAGTGTGGTCAATGGATACGAGAGTATTTCCGGGCAAATCAATACGGAACTGGTGAAACCATTTACGGACAATGCCATTTTTGTAAATGGTTACGCCAATAGGAATGGCCGTTTGGAACTCAATACGCATTTTAATCAAAAATTGACCGATAGGTTGAGTACCGGATTTTATGTACATGGGAACAGGAGAGACCAAAAGGAAGATCGGAACAATGACGGATTTTTGGATGCCCCGTTAATGAACCAGATCAATGTGATGAACCGTTGGCAATATCAGGATCCTGAAAAAGGTTGGGTAAGTTTTGTCAATTTTCGTTTTTTGAACGATGAAAAGCAGATAGGGGAGACCCGTTTCAGACCTAACTCCGATGGATCCATGACCAATACACTAGCCTTGGGCGAGGTCGAAGGGCCCGCACTGAGCGCAGCAGAAGGTCCTGCCCTGAGCGCAGTCGAAGGGTGGGGCGGCGAAATCGATACCCGAAGGTTCGATTCCTCCCTAAAATTGGGTTATGTGTTTCCCGAGCTCCCCTTTCAAAGTTTTGGGTTTCAGGCTTCTTATAGTATCCACAAACAAAATTCGTACTTCGGATTAAACCGGTACGATATTGATCACGAAAGCATCTATTCCAATCTTATTTTCAATTCCATTCTTGGGGATACGAGAAATAAGTTCAAGGCAGGCTTGACCTTTGCCTATGATTCCTATGATGAATTGGTCAACGTTCAGGAATTTGAAAGGATAGATCGGTCGGTAGGGGCATTTTTAGAATACAGCTATGACAATCTGGAAAAAGTTAGCCTAACGGCGGGGCTACGGGTAGACGATCATAATCGTTTGGGAACGTTTGTTACCCCTAGATTTCATATACGCTATACACCTTGGGAAAAAGCAAGTCTTAGGGGGTCTTTTGGAAGAGGTAGGCGAGCGGCCAATATTTTTGCGGAGAACCAGCAGTTGTTCGCATCATCCCGTCAGATTCAATTATTGGACTCCAATGGCAGTATCTACGGACTGGATCCCGAGGATGCATGGAACTATGGGCTTAGCTTCATCCAAGGCTTTACCTTTATGGATAGACCCGGAAACGTAACCTTGGATTTCTATAGAACGGATTTTCGCAATCAAGTGGTAGTGGATTGGGAAAATCCCGATGAGATTTCCTTCTACAACTTGGAAGGGAAGAGTTATGCCAACAGCCTGCAATTGGAACTGAACCATGAAATTTTGAACAACTTAGAAGTCCGTACGGCGTACAAATATTATGAGGTAGAAGTTGATTATCGGTCAGGGAGGTTGCAAAAGCCTTTATTGGCACGGCACCGTTTCTTTGCCAATTTGGGCTACCAGACCAAAATTAGGGAGAATGGATCGCAATGGCGATTGGATTACACATTGCATACATTGGGCAAACAACGCCTACCTGATACATCCGCCAATCCCGAGCCATTCCGGTTGGAAGCGTTTTCGGAACCCTATAGTCTAATGAACGCCCAGGTAACCAAAGTTTTCTCCAAAAAGTTCGAGGTTTATTTAGGAGGTGAAAATTTGACTAATTTTACACAGAACAATCCGGTTTTGGGGTCTGAAGATCCCTTTGGCCCATATTTTGATACAACCATTGTGTTCGCACCGATTATGGGAAGAATGTTCTATGTAGGTTTTCGGCTTAAACCATACTAATCTTGGTCGGAACATTGTTCGGACCTTAAAAATTAAGAATATGAAAAAAATAATACTATCAACACTTTTAATGCTGATATCAGTAACCGTTTTTGCCCAGGAAAAAAACAAAAAATTGACTATGGAAGTCGATGGCAAGTGCGAAATGTGCAAAATGCGGATAGAAAAGGCGGCACTAGGAGTAAAGGGAGTAAAATACGCCCTTTGGGATATCCCTTCCCATCAATTGTCATTGATTATTGATGAGCGCAAAACGGATGCCATGAAAATTAAGACCGCCATGGTAGCCGTGGGTCATGATACCAAGGAACTTAAAGCCACGGAAGAAGCTTATAATAATGTACATCCCTGCTGTAAATATCGTGAGGACAACACTGACGATAGCGAACAGCATCAATGAAGTGTGGTTAAAACACCAAAAGCTCTCTTTTAAAAGTTAAATTTTAAGGTTTACCGACCAATTTGGGGTAGGTAGATGTAAGGACAACCCAATTTTTCGCACTAAAACGAATATCACTAAAGGTCGATATAGGTGCGGAAGGCTTTTTTTATCACCATTTTTATATCGGCGCAACAGCTTTTTTCCCAAACTTGTTGTTCCGGAGGGGTTCCCTTGTCCAATAATCTAGGGTTGCCCAATGAAGGAAAAGGGGTCTGGATCCTCGGATTGAATTATGATTACAACAATCTGAATACCTTAAATGCAGGAACGGAACAACTTGATGATGATTCCCGATTGCGTATTACCAATTCTGTTTTAGCAAATTTAGGCTACGCCTTTACGGATAGGATTTCCGTAGAAGTACTCTTTACATGGGTAAACCAGACACGAACCATTACACAATTCGGGAATGAGAATTTTACCGAAACTACGGGCATTGGTGACGCCGTTTTCCTAGCCAAATACGCTGTTCCGGATATTCTTGGGGAACGGACGGTCTTGAATTTGGGACTGGGAACCAAGGCACCTCTTGGTAAATCCGATTTGACCACAGAGGAAGGATTTCAGTTGACGGCCGACCTTCAACCCGGGAGCGGGGCGTGGGATATGATCGGATGGATGTCCATATCCAAAGGACTTAATTTTAGGCCCTCGGCCACAATTTCGGGAAGCTTCACCTATCGCTTAACGGGCAAGAACAATTCATATCTTAATAATACCTCAATCTATGAATTTGGTGATGTAATACAGACCAATTTGGGGTATACAGATCAGTTTCTTTTGTTCAATACCATATTTAGCCCTGGCGTGGTGTTTAAATACCGGAACGCTTCCGTGGACAGGGTAGAAGACTCCGATTTGCCCAATACCGGGGGGGAATGGGTTTTTGTCAGGCCCGAACTTGGGGCCCAGATTACACCGAGTATTACATTGAACACACGATTGGAATTGCCCGTTTACAGTTATGTGGACGGCACACAGCTCACACCGACATTACGGTTCACGGCAGGAGTCTCATTTCTGTTGAAAAAGAAGGAGGTAAACATTTTAAACTAATTAGCTATGAAAAACATGTTATTTTTACTGGTTTGTGGCATATTCTTATTGTCATGTAGCTCATCGAGTACACAAGAAACGGAACAGAATCCGGATTTTCAGGGAAGCCCAAATCCTTCCTCCAATGAATGGAGCATTCCGGTATCCGAGGTTTTGGATGGTGGCCCTGGAAGGGACGGCATCCCCGCTTTGGAGAATCCCAATTTTGTCGCCGCGGAAGATGCCTCGGCTGTTTTAAGGGATACGGATTTGATAATAGGTTTTAAAAACGGGAATGATATCCGCGCTTATCCCCACATAATTTTGGATTGGCACGAAATCGTCAATGATAACATAAACGACGTTTCCCTCGCGGTCACCTACTGCCCACTTACAGGTACCGGAATCGGGTGGAACAGAATATTAAATGGCAGGGAAACGACTTTCGGGGTATCGGGTTTATTGTATCAGACCAACTTGGTTCCTTTTGACCGTGCTACATTGAGCAATTGGTCACAGATTTTGAATGAATCCGTAAATGGCAGTCTTTTGGGGGAAAAGGCGGAGTTGATTCCTTTGGTGGAAACCGATTGGGGAACATGGAAATCCATGTTTCCGACCACTAAGGTTTTAAGTATAATCACCGGTTTTTCCAGGACATATGGTATTTACCCCTATAGGGATTATAGGACCAACAATGATTTCTTCATTTTCCCTACCCCCAAGGACGATAGATTACCTTTAAAGGAACGGGTACACGCCATCATAGATAATGGGGATGCAAAGGCCTATCGCTTCGCGGATGTTGAATCCTTGGGAGCGATCAAGGATTCCTTTAGGGGGAAAGATTATTTGGTGGTCGGCAATTCGGAATTTATGGTCTCCTTTGAATTGAACGGGTCTCAGAATACTTCACAATTTGAATTTGTTTTTGATGGGAATTCAGAAGCGATTGTACAGGATACCAATGGTACTCAATGGAATGCTTTTGGAGAGGTCGTCTCTGGATCGGGTAGTCCTTTAAAAGTATCTTCCTCTTTTATGGGGTATTGGTTCTCTATTCCAGCCTTTTATGAGACTTTTTTGTATGAATGATTTTTCGTAGTTCCCTAAAAATAAAAGCCTCCTTGGGAATACCAAGGAGGCTTTTATTTTTATAGTAGTTGCCTACATCATGCCTGGCATACCGCCACCGCCTCCCATTGGAGGGGCCGCTGGTGCTTCTTCCTTGATGTCGGTCAAAGCACATTCAGTAGTCAGGATCATTCCGGCTACCGAAGCTGCATTTTCCAATGCGATTCGGGCTACCTTGGTAGGATCTATGATACCTGCCTTAAGCATGTCTACATACTTTTCAGATTTGGCATCATATCCGTAATCGGCCTTGCCTTCATTTACCTTGGCCACGACAACGGAGCCTTCACCTCCCGCGTTTTCAACGATAGTCCGAATTGGGGATTCTATCGCCCTGGCAACGATTTGTACCCCGGTTTCCTCATCGGCGTTTTCCGTGGTCACTTTGGCGAGCATTTTCTTGGCCCTTACCAAGGCAACACCTCCACCGGCTACGATACCTTCCTCAACGGCTGCCCTTGTTGCATGCAATGCGTCGTCCACACGGTCTTTTTTCTCCTTCATTTCAACTTCGGAGGCGGCTCCGACATATAGTACGGCAACACCACCGGCCAATTTGGCCAAACGCTCCTGAAGTTTTTCTTTATCGTAATCCGAAGTAGTTGTTTCAATCTGGGACTTGATTTGGTTTACCCTGGTCTTAATGTTTTTGGCTGCTCCCGATCCATTTACAATAGTGGTATTGTCCTTGTCAATGGTCACTTTCTCACAACTGCCCAACATGTCGATTGTTGTATTTTCCAAAGAGAAACCTCTTTCCTCGGAAATAACCGTTCCATTGGTCAGAATAGCGATATCCTCCAACATGGCTTTTCTTCTATCTCCGAAACCTGGGGCCTTTACTGCGGCAATTTTCAAAGATCCCCTCAGCTTGTTCACGACCAATGTAGCCAAAGCTTCACCGTCAACATCCTCGGCAATGATCAATAACGGTTTCCCGGATTGTGCCACAGGCTCCAAGACCGGAAGAAGATCTTTCATGGCAGAAATTTTCTTATCGAACAATAGGATATACGGGCTCTCCAGATCCGCTGTCATTTTCTCGGAATCGGTAACAAAATAGGGAGAAAGATATCCTCTGTCGAACTGCATACCCTCAACAACGTCAACGTAGGTATCTGTTCCTTTGGCCTCTTCCACAGTGATAACCCCTTCTTTTCCTACTTTGCCAAAAGCTTGGGCAATCAGGTCACCAATGGCCTCATCATTATTGGCGGAAATAGCGGCAACCTGCTTTATTTTTTCAGAGGAATCCCCTACACGTTTTGATTGCTTTGAGAGGTTCTCAACGATAGCGTCTACAGCTTTGTCGATTCCTCTTTTTAGGTCCATAGGGTTGGCACCGGCAGCAACGTTTTTTAAACCTTCCTTAACGATAGCCTGCGCTAGAACGGTAGCGGTAGTGGTACCGTCTCCTGCCAAATCATTGGTTTTGGAAGCTACTTCCTTTACCATCTGAGCACCCATGTTTTCAAGGGCATCCGCCAATTCTATTTCTTTTGCTACGGTTACCCCGTCCTTGGTGACTACAGGGGAACCGAAGGATTTGCTTACGATTACGTTTCTTCCTTTAGGGCCCAATGTTACTTTTACCGCATTGGCCAAGGCATCTACACCTCTTTTAAGACCATCACGTGCTTCAATATCAAATTTTATGTCTTTTGCCATAATTAAAATTTTGTTGTATTAAGATTTAAAATCCCAAACTTCAATTTCCAAATTCCGAGCTTTTGGGATTTGCTTTTGGAGTTTGACTTTAAATAATTGCTAAAATGTCACTTTCACGCATCATGAGATAATCGGTACCTTCCAATTTTAGCTCCGTACCTGAATATTTTCCGTATAGGACGGTATCACCTACCTTTACCGTAATCTTTTCGTCTTTTGTACCAGGCCCTACGGCAACCACTTTGCCCTGTTGTGGTTTTTCTTTAGCAGTATCCGGAATATAGATACCGGATGCAGTCTTGGTTTCGGCTGCCATGGGTTCGATAAGAACCCTATCTGCCAATGGTTTGATGTTAACTTTAGCCATATTTAATAGTTTTTAATTGATTTTAAAATTCTTCGTATCCTTTGACAGAAATTATGCCATTTCCTAAAAACTGACACTTTGTAAAATAAAAAATGCCAGCTTGTCATTTTTGCTGGCACTTGGATATGTTTGTTCTATAAATTATACTGATTACAGTGAGTCCGTAGGATCTACTCCGTCATTGGTTACAGGTGCAGGAATTTCTTCCGGTACTGTCTCAGGAACTGTCGTTTCGATATCGTCCCCTTGAAGCAGTTTTGAATCGGCCTCGCCAAAATTTCCTTTAAGGGCCACATTGGAAGCCAAAATAAGTACCACCAATAATATGGCCAGGGTCCACGTACTTTTGTCCAAAAAATCCCCGGTCTTTTTTACACCGCCTACAATTTGGCTGCCCCCTCCACCAAAGGAAGAAGATAACCCCCCGCCTTTTGGGTTTTGGACCATAATGACCAAGACCAATAGAAAACAGACTATGATGATGAGAACCAAAAAAATAGTGAACGTATTCATCTTTTATCGTACTATGTTTTTTTCTGTAATTTTTGCACCGCCTTTATTCGGTCTGCAAAGAAACCACTTTTTTCCGGATATTTCAAACTCAATATTTTATAGGCCTGTACTGCCTTTTTGTACTTTTTTTGCTCCAAATAGACCTTGGCCAAAGTCTCGGTCATCAATTCATTTTTGTCAATCTTTACAGACGACTTTATATCTACAGTGGAGTCAGGGATCTCCTTGGGTACAATTTTGGGATTGTCAGCGATAAACTTGTCAATTAAATCAAACTTTTTGGTTTTCAGTACCGCTTCCTCGATTGGGAAATGTATCGCTTTTGCTTTTGGGTCTTGTTTTGGATTTTTGCCCTTCCGAACCGTTTTTAAAGAGGCAAGCTTTAACCACTCCGTAAAGGAGTATTTCTCCCTCTTGGTGAATGGCAGCGGATCTCCCAATTGCAGGTCTTCCTCTAATTTATCCTTTTTTTCGGATGAAGTTTCCGCAACTTTTTGGCTTTTGGACTCAAATAAGTGGGGATCCAAAATCTGATCGGCTTCGCTGCTGTTTTGGGGAAGGGGGGCGTCTTTTGATTTTTCGATTAGAAAAATGTTCTCATTGTCCGACGGAACAACCTCTTCGGAAATGGTTTCGGTGTTTGCCAGGGAAGTAGTTTTTCCCGAAATGGAATCTGCGATGTTGTTTTGAAGGAAGTCCCTGGAGGTTATGAAATCGAACAGTATGTCCCGGTCCGAGGTGTAGGCGGCCG
This sequence comes from Ulvibacterium sp., assembly GCF_965228935.1. Lineage (GTDB taxonomy): Bacteria > Bacteroidota > Bacteroidia > Flavobacteriales > Flavobacteriaceae > Ulvibacterium. The sequence goes on from NZ_OZ245846.1 coordinate 2,066,486, forward strand.
TGACTTTTAAGGCGTTATTGTACTTAAAACTATTAAGGTTTTTTAACCCTTTTAAATGGAGAGCTCGTGCAGCCTGGAAATAAGGATATTCATCCAGAACATCCTCCAGTTGCTTGGTCTGTACCGGGGATACCACTTTTTCCGGGTGTTGAATAAGATATGTAAAATCTGCTACGTTCAAGGTTCTAGTTCACGGCTTGAATTTTCAAATTAAACTCTTCCAGTTTCGTACTTCCAACTTCATATATCATATTTCCAACCTTGTATCTGGTCTTACCAATCCGCCAGGGATTCGTTAAAGATATCCTGGGTTATCCGTTCAAAAATTATTTCATGTGCCTCCGCCTGTATGGAGGTCAACTGTACGTTTGCATCATAGTCATAGAAAAAGGAGAACCGCTGCTCAAAATCCGCATCTTCTTTGGTCTTATTGTAAAAGCGAACCTTTACCGCCATGGAAAGCCTGTTTTGTGCAGCTCTCTGTTGTGCGGTTGCGGTCATGGGGGACACCCGATATTCCACGATCTCACCTTCGTACAACAGATCCCCATTGGAGGAGGTAAGCTGCAGGCTAGTTTGGTTCAGGATTCTATCTTGTAACGCCAAGGTGAAATCCCTGTCCAGTCCAGGGGCAAAAACGGATCCCGGACTTTGGGTGGCGTAATTTTGGAAATAAGGTACCTCAAAAGTCTCCGCGGTACCTACATCCCCACCGGTAAAATTATATACTCCACAACCACTTGCGAAAATGGTGAGGATTACTATTAAAATTCTGTATTTATGCACGCTTTCTTTTTAAACCAAGAATAAAAAATATAGAACGAATAAAAAAAGTTTTCACTTTCTTTTATGACCGAATCCCTTGAAAATTTCTTTTTTTAAGTTTAGAGATCGTACTGCTTGATCTTTCTATACAAGGTACGTTCAGAGATACCCAATTCTGCGGCAGCTGCTTTTCGCTTACCTCTATTTCGCTCCAGGGACTTTTTGATCAGCTCAATTTCCTTTTCCTGTAAAGATAGGGTTTCTTCTTCCTCTATCTCCTCGGCAAAATGATACTTGTCCTCTTGAGGTTGACTATGGATTTGGGGTTCTACTTGGGGTTCTGGAAGATGCAGGACCTCCATGGCAGTACTTTCCTCTTCCTGTATATCCTCCCCATTGGTTCCATATATTTTCCGGATAAGCGTTTCATTCTCCTCCTGTACCTTGGCAGAATCCTTGTTCTTAAGCAACTCCAGGGTAAGTTTCTTCAGATCATTAAGATCTCCCTTCATATCGAACAGTACCTTGTACAGTATTTCCCGCTCATTGCTAAAATTCCCTTCGTCTTTCTTTTGGTCTACCACAGCCGGCAGATTACTTCTGTTGGCGTTTGGGAGGTAACCGTTCAATACGTAAGCTGATATGTTCCTTTCTTCTTCAAGTACCGAGATTTGCTCGGCGATATTCCGTAATTGCCTCACATTCCCGGGCCATCGGTGCTTTAAGAGCAATTGAATGGCATCGTCCTCCAAGCGTATTGTGGGCATTTTGTATTTCTGCCCAAAATCGGAAGCGAATTTTCTGAACAAGAGGTGAATGTCTCCCTGTCGTTCCCGTAACGGGGGAATATTTATTTCTACGGTACTTAATCTATAGTACAGATCTTCCCGGAACTTTTCCTTCTTTATGGCATCCAGCATATTCATGTTGGTGGCCGCAACAATGCGCACATCCGTTTTTTGTACCTGGGAAGATCCTACCTTCAAAAATTCGCCGTTTTCCAAGATCCGTAATAGACGTACCTGTGTAGTAAGTGGCAGTTCACCTACTTCATCAAGAAATATCGTCCCGCCATCCGCCACTTCAAAGTAACCGCTCCGGGTTTGTGTGGCACCTGTGAAGGCTCCCTTTTCATGGCCAAAAAGCTCACTGTCTATAGTGCCTTCCGGTATGGCACCACAGTTCACCGCAATGTACTTTGCATGTTTCCGATGCGATAAGGAATGGATGATTTTTGGAACAGCTTCCTTACCCACTCCACTCTCACCTGTGACCAGGACCGAAATATCGGTTGGTGCCACCTGAACGGCTTTTTCCAATGCCCTGTTCAGCTTAGGATCGTTACCGATAATTTCGAAACGTTGTTTTATTGCTTGTACTGATTCCATTTATTTTCTTTCCTTCCGAATCAAAAACCCTAATCACAGGTCATTTTCCAATTGAATACGGAATTCTAAATATCAATTATTACCTGTGTACCCTATTGCCTCACCGATCAAGGTAGCTGAGGTACACTCATTTATCCTTACGTTCACAAAATCCCCGACCTGGTAACTTTCCTTGGGAAAGACTACAACGGTATTCTGGGAATTACGTCCCATCCAGTGGGCATCCGATTTTTTGGAAGGCCCCTCAATCAATACTTCCTCAATTTTGCCCAAATGTTGCCGGGTACGATAAAGCCCGTGTTTTTGTTGAAGATCTATAATCTCACGTAACCTTCTTTTCTTTGTTTCCACGGGGATATCATCCTTCAATTTCCGTGCGGCCAATGTACCGGGTCTTTCCGAATAGGCGAACATAAATCCGAAATCGTACTTTACATACTCCATCAGGGATAGGGTATCTTTATGGTCTTCCTCGGTTTCCGAGGGAAACCCAGCGATCATATCCTGGCTTATGGCACAATCCGGCAGGATTCGGCGGATGTTGTCTATCAATTCAAAATACTCCTCGCGGGTATGCAAACGGTTCATAGCCTTTAGGATACGATTGCTTCCGCTTTGTACCGGTAGGTGAATGTAATTGCAAATATTAGGGTGCTTGGCCATGGTCTCTATGACATCCAGGGTCATGTCCTGCGGATTGGAAGTAGAAAATCGAATACGCATCCGGGGTTGCGCAAAGGCTACCATTTCCAATAACTGTGCAAAATTGACCGCAGTAGCCTTTTGTATCTCCGAAGCTTTTTCAAATTCCTTCTTAAGTCCGCCCCCATACCATAGGTAGCTATCCACGTTTTGTCCTAGGAGGGTTACCTCCTTAAACCCTTTTTCCCAAAGATCGTTTACCTCGGCTACAATGGAGAGGGGGTCTCGGCTACGTTCGCGACCGCGAGTAAAGGGCACCACACAAAACGTGCACATATTGTCACAGCCACGGGTAATGGATACAAATGCGGTTACCCCGTTGGAGTTTAAACGAACCGGGGCTACGTCACCGTAAGTCTCGTCCTTGGAGAGAATAACGTTTACGGCATTTCGGCCTTCGTCAATTTCCTGTATAAGGTTGGGGAGGTCTTTGTAAGCATCCGGCCCAACAACCATATCCACTATCTTTTCCTCTTCCAGGAGCTTGTCCTTTAACCGCTCCGCCATACAGCCCAATACACCTACCTTCATATGGGGTTTGGTTTTTTTGACCGCATTGAATTTCTCCAAACGTTTTCTGACCGTGGTTTCCGCCTTTTCCCGAATGGAACAGGTATTTACCAAGACCAAGTCGGCATCTTCCAGGACATGCGTTGTATCAAACCCTTGTTCGGACAGGATGGAAGCCACAATTTCGCTATCGGAAAAATTCATCTGACAGCCGTAACTTTCTATGTACAATTTGCGCGTATTACCCGAGTTCCCTTCCAAGGTAAGCGCACTGCCCTGAACCGATTCGTCTATTACTTTCTCCATGGAACGCCTGCTATCTTTGGTGGAATTTAGGAAGGCAAAGATAATACTAAATTCAAAGTTGTGACATAATGACAGTTTGTTTTGCTATATTTTATGCATTATTTAGCTATTTGTCAATGTACCTCACTATTTCTCGAGCCGGTTTTGAGGTGCAGTCCCAACATATCCCGGCGGTAAAGGTCAAACGGTTTTGACCAAAGAATTTCCCTTTTTTTGGATTGTCATCCCAAAACAACGCAACGGTATCCCATAACCTGCATCTATTAGTCAACAACCCAATAAATAATTTGTTATGAAAAAGAAAATGCTATTACTGCTAGTCGTAGCTTCGTTGGGATTCATTTCTTGCGATGACAATGAGGACGATGGTAAGTATGCGGACTACCTTGTGGCGCGCCCATTGAAAATGACCAAGGCCGAATTCAAAAATGGTGTAGATATTATAGCGCCTTTGCCCATAGAGGAATCCGGAAAAATTTATGCCTATCAGGATTACATCTTTGTAAATGATAAATACAGAGGTGTCCATGTCATAGACAACAGCAATCCAAACGCCCCGAAAAAGATTTCGTTCATCAAGATTGCCGGTAATGTGGATATTTCCGTGAAGGATGATTATCTCTATGCGGACAGTCTTATGGATCTCATGGTTCTGGATATCTCGGATATCAATAATATTACTATTGTGAACCGGTTGGAAAATGTGCTTAGGGACAATGTAATCTGGCCTTTGGGGGTCGATTTTTTTGAACAGACCAACTTTGATTATGAGAACGAGATCATTGTTGGATGGGAAGTGGTTACCGAGCGTCGCTTGATTGCCGAATACGAAGAACGTTTTCTAAATAGGGGAGATGTTTTGTTTGCGGAGGCGGCCAATGACGCGAGTACCGGACAAGGCGGCTCTTTGGCAAGATTTAAAATTGTAGGTGATTTTCTCTATGCTGTGGACAGTCATAACATCAATGTTTTTAATATAGAAGATTTGGAAAACCCCCAAGATTTGGAAGATGTTTATGCCGGTTTTGATATCGAGACTATTTTTAATCGTGGGGAACATCTGTTTCTAGGTAGTATGCGCGGGATGTACATTTACGACATTTCCTCCCCTGCTACTCCTACATTCGTATCGGAGTTTGAACATGGGACGGCTTGCGATCCCGTAGTCGTGGATGGGGATTACGCCTATGTTACCCTACGCGGTGGTAATGGTTGTGGTGCTCTCGAAAGTGGATTGTTCATTGTGGATATCTCCAATATCTCTAAGCCGCAACTAAAGATATCCTATCCTATGGATGGCCCATACGGACTCGGTATAAAGGATGAAAAACTGTTCGTATGCGATGGCGAATCCGGACTCAAGGTCTATGACAAGACCAATGTGGAAGATTTGGTATCCCTGAACCATTTCAAGGACATTTTTACGTTCGATGTTATTCCTTTGGACAGTTCGTTGTTGATGGTGGGAGATGAGGTATTGTATCAGTACGAATACTTGGAAGACGATATTAAATTAATGAGTACTTTGGAGCTGGATTGATGTACGATATAAGCATAAAAAAGCCCCGGAATTCCGGGGCTTTTTTATATGGGTATATTTTAAGAATGGTCCCGAATTAAAAAAATCGGTTACTTTTGTTGCTTCAAAAAGTATTGCATGGCAAAGAATTTAGTAATCGTAGAGTCGCCCGCAAAGGCAAAGACGATAGAAAAATTTTTGGGCAAGGACTACAAGGTGGAGTCCAGTTTTGGACATATTGCCGACTTACCTTCCAAGGAACTTGGCGTTGATGTAGATAACAATTTTGAACCCAAATATATTGTAGATAAGGAGAAAAAGGCACTGGTCAAAAAATTAAAGGATCTTGCCAAAAAAGCGGACACCATCTGGTTGGCCAGTGATGAAGATCGTGAAGGGGAAGCTATTTCCTGGCATTTGACCGAAACATTGAATCTGGACAGAAAGAAGACCAAGCGTATCGTTTTTAACTCCATTACCAAATCGGCCATTCAGAAGGCCATTGAGAATCCGCGTGATATCAATTACAATTTGGTAAATGCCCAACAGGCGAGGCGGGTATTGGATCGTTTGGTGGGCTATCAGCTTTCTCCAGTGCTATGGAAAAAAATAAAACCGGGACTTTCGGCCGGGAGGGTCCAATCCGTTGCGGTAAGGTTGATCGTTGAAAGGGAGCGGGATATCGAGGTATTTAAGCCAGAAGCTTCATTTAGGGTTTTGGCAGAATTCAAAACTGCGGATGGAGGTGTGTTTACGGCCAAATTAAATAAGACCTTCGCATCCAGGGATGAGGCGGAAACCTTCTTAAAAAAGAACCTTGGAGCTACTTTTTCCGTAAGTGACCTGGATAAGAAGCCCGCTAAAAAATCCCCATCGGCGCCGTTTACTACTTCCACTTTGCAACAAGAGGCGTCACGAAAACTCTATTTTTCGGTAGGGCGTACCATGCAGGTTGCCCAAAGACTATACGAAGCTGGACTTATCACTTACATGAGAACGGATAGCGTTAACCTTTCCGGGGAAGCCATTGCCATGGCCAAAGAGGCCATTATTGAAAACTATGGGGAGGCATACAGTAATGTAAGGAATTTCAAAGGAAAGTCAAAAGGTGCCCAAGAAGCGCATGAGGCTATTCGACCCACCAACATTGCCAATCAGTCACCATCCTTGGAGCGGGACCAATCCAAATTGTACGAGCTTATTTGGAAGCGAACTATAGCCTCTCAGATGAGTGATGCCCAATTGGAGCGTACCAACGTTAAGATTAAGTCGAGCACATATAGCGAGGAATTTGCGGCCAACGGGGAGGTCATTAAATTTGATGGCTTTCTAAAGGTGTATATGGAAGGAATCGACGATGAGGATCGAGTAGAAGAGCAAGAAGGCACGTTGCCCGCCATGAAGGAAGGGGACGTTTTGGAGAATACCTACATTACGGCAACGGAGCGTTTCACCAGGCCACCCTACCGATTTACAGAGGCGTCCTTGGTAAAGAAATTGGAGGAGCTTGGAATTGGAAGACCTTCTACCTATGCGCCTACTATTTCTACCATTCAGAATAGGGGTTATGTGGAAAAAGGCACCGTAGAGGGTACGGAAAGAAGCTACGTTCAATTAGTATTGGATGCCGGAGAAATACAGCATAGGAAACTTACCGAAACCGTGGGTTCCGATAAGGGCAAGTTGGTTCCTACCGATATCGGAATGATTGTCAATGATTTTCTGGTAAGTCATTTTGCCAATATTCTAGACTATAATTTTACCGCCAAGGTTGAAGAGAATTTTGATGAGATAGCCGAAGGAGAAGAGGATTGGCAAAAGATAATGAAAGATTTTTACAAGGATTTTCGTCCCAATGTGGAACATGTGGAGGAAAATGCCGACCGTGCCAGTGGAGAACGGGTATTGGGAACGGATCCCGATACCGGGAGGCAGGTAGCCGTTCGTTTGGGTAGATTTGGCCCCATGGTACAGATAGGAACGGTAGAGGAGGAAGAAAAACCTTTGTTCGCCAGTCTTTTGCCAGACCAGTCCCTAAATACCATTACGTATGAGGAGGCCATGGAATTGTTTCAGCTTCCTAGAAAGTTGGGGGTTTACAAGGGAGAGGATATAGAAGCCAATGTGGGACGCTATGGCCCCTATGTACGTTTTGGAAAGAAGTTCGTTTCCTTGGATAAGGGCGAGAGTGCCTTTGAAGTTGATTTGGAGAGGGCCATTGAGCTTATTCAGGAAAAAGAAAAGGCGGACGCACCCATAGCCACTTATGAAGGCAAGGAAGTCACCAAAGGTAAGGGACGGTTCGGCCCCTTTATCAAATGGAATGGAATCTTTATCAACGTTAATAAGAAGTACGATTTCGATAATCTATCGCAAGAAGATATTAAGGAATTGATCGAGACAAAAAAGCAAAAGGAAATCGACAAACTGGTACAGGAATGGCCGGAAGAGGGCATCCGAATTGAAAAAGCCAGATGGGGCAGACATAATATAATAAAGGGTCGCACCAAGGTAGAATTGGCCAAGACGGTGGATGCCTCCAAAGTTAAACTGGAGGAAGCCAAGGAACTTTTGGAGAAAAAGGCCCCGAAGAAAAAGCCCAGGGCAAGGAAAAAATAAAAGTATCTTGGCCGTCAAATCCAAATTCCTGCCATCACATATACCGAAAGCTTAAAATTCCTATCCTTGGAATTGACACTTGAACTTTTTAGTTTTGAACATCGAACCGATAGTTCAATAAACCAATACCCACCTTAATGGCATTCGATTTTTTAGTACCGGTAGCAGAAAAGGTTCTGGCCCACTGCGAATTGCTGCCCCCCCAGGCCCTTGGAAAAAATATTCACAAGCATACGGAAAAAAAAGGTTTACCGGTTTTGGCCAATGCTTCCATGGCCATAGTTGGGGTTTTGGAGTCCAGGAACGCTTTTGAAAAAAAGACTGAAAAACTGGATATCTCCGGCATCAGAATGCAATTGTACAAGTTGTTGTACGGTAATTGGAACGCTACCATCGTGGATATGGGAGATATTGAGGAAGGCGAGACCGTGGAGGATACCTATTTTGTGGTGAAGGAAATTGCTGCGGGCCTATTGGAGGAAAACATTGTTCCCATTATAATAGGTGCTACCCAGGATGTTACGTATCCCACTTACCGTGCCTTTGATGGGATAAAGGATTTGATAAACTTGGTAGCGGTAGACAGCCGTTTCGATTTTGGAATAGAGGATGAATTGATATCCTCAAACTCTTATATGAGCAAGATTATTACGGACAAGCCCAATAACCTGTTCAATTTCTCCAATATTGGATATCAAAGCTATTTCAATGCCCAAGAGGAGATAGACCTTATGGATCGCCTCTTTTTTGATGCATATCGATTAGGGGAACTCACCCAGAACATGGCATTGGTAGAACCCGTATTGCGCAATGCACATGTGGTAAGCATTGATGCCCGTTCCATAAAGGCAGGTGAAATGGGAGTACTTTCCCATGACTTTTCCCCGAATGGGTTTGATGGTCGGGAAATCTGTACGATTGCCAGATATGCGGGTATCAGTGACAAGGTCTGTTTATTCGGTATTTATGAAATGGAGAATACGACACAATCCAGCCAACTTGTGGCTCAGATACTATGGTACTTCATGGAGGGGTATAATTATCGGATTTACGAGTCTCCATATACCAAAAATGATGACTTCACGAAATATACCGTTCCCACTGAAACGGAGGAGCTGGTTTTTTATAGAAGTCACCTTACGCAGCGATGGTGGGTAGAGGTACCTTCGATTTTAACTTCACATACTAAAAGGGAATCATCGGCGTTATTACCATGCGCCGAAAAGGACTATCTGGACGCTTGCGACCAGAACATTCCAGAACGGTGGTTCAAGGCCTATAAGAAGGGGCTTAATTGATTAAAAGTTTTTTTAGTGTATAATTGCTTTTGATACAATAATTTACTCAAAACGTAGTTTTAGAGAGTAGAATAAATATTTGTGTTTGCAGTTTATAACCGAAATCGAAATTTAACCTAAAGTATGAAGAAGCTATTGTTATCATCCATAGCGTTTGTTTTTTTGCTCACAAGTTGTGGGTCAAAGACCAAGGGAGAGCTAGTTGGAGCCAAAGGTAAAAAATGGTATCCCGAGAAACCCTATGGAATGGAATTGATTCCTAGGGGATCTTTCATTATGGGTAAGACCGAGGAAGATATGGCAAAGGTTCTCAATGCCCCGACCAAAACGGTTACCGTACGTTCCTTTTATATGGATGACACGGAAATCACGAACAGTGAATATCGCCAGTTTGTGGAATGGGTAAAGGATTCCATTACGAGAACAAGATTGGCCATCCTTGCGGATGAATTGGGACTAGGCCCTGAAGATGGGGGAATTGGGGAATTTGCATTTAAGGATGCCGATACCTCCAAAGTTTCCGCCTATGACAAATATATGTTGGACAATTACTCCGGTATGGGAGAGACAGGCTATGAAGGAAGGGCATTGAACAAGGACGAAGACCTTATTTGGGACACTTCCGAATATCCGGATGAATATTATACCGAGGTTATGGATTCCCTATACATTCCCGAGGAAGAATCCTATAACGGACAAAGAAGCGTAGACGTTACCAAATTAAAGTATAAGTATAGCTGGATGGATATCGAGGCCGCTGCCCGTGCCGCCAAAAAAGGAAAGGGTAGTAGAAGGGACTTTATCCGTCAGGAAGAGTTGGAAATCTATCCGGATACAACGGTATGGATCAGGGATTTTGAGTATTCCTATAATGAACCCATGCACAATGATTACTTTTGGCACGATGCGTATAGCGATTACCCTGTAGTCGGCGTATCTTGGAAACAGGCAAAGGCTTTTTGTAACTGGAGAACCAAATTCAAGAATGATGATCAGAAAAGCCGCGGAAGACAGTTTGTCAACCAATTCAGGTTGCCTACGGAAGCGGAATGGGAATATGCCGCCAGAGGTGGTATCGAAGGAGGAACCTATCCTTGGGGAGGCCCCTATGTAATTAGCGATACAGGTTGTTTTATGGCCAACTTTAAGCCACAGCGAGGTGATTATGCTGCTGATGCCGCCCTGTACACCGTAGAGGCAAAATCGTATGAGCCCAATGATTTTAACTTGTACAATATGGCCGGGAACGTATCCGAGTGGACCAACTCTAGCTATGACCCTGCATCCTATGATTATGTTTCTACCATGAATCCCAACGGTGGAGATGGTGGAAATGCTCGAAAAGTTATCCGAGGCGGATCCTGGAAGGATGTGGCATACTTCCTTCAAGTAAGTACAAGGGACTATGAGTACAAGGACTCGGCAAGGAGCTACATAGGTTTCCGAACGGTCCAGGATTATATGGGCGAAGAGGACTCGACACAATAGAATAATTTAAATCTTAAATACAAATCCCGATAGCTATCGGAAAACCATCAAATTTTAACCAAATACTTATTTTTAACAGTAAACTTAAATTAAATTTTAAATTATGGCACAGTCAAAATCAACAAAGAAATTATTCAACATGGCCTACGGCCTTGGGGCATCTGTAGTAATTATCGGTGCTTTGTTCAAAATCCTTCACTGGGAGTTCGGACCCCTTAACGGTGGTATTCTTCTTGCGATAGGTCTTATTACCGAAGCACTTATTTTTGCGATCAGTGCATTTGAGCCGGTAGAGGATGAATATGATTGGTCTTTGGTATATCCCGAATTATCTGGTGGAGCGTCCAACGGAAAGAAAAACGATTTGGCCGAGATAAAAGAAGCAGAGACGTCTCTATCCAAAAAGTTGGATGACCTTTTAAAAGAGGCTGGTGTAGATGCCAATCTTATGGAAAGCTTGGGAGACAGTATCCGAAATTTTGAAGGAGCTGCCAAAGGTATCGCCCCTACAATGGATGCCATGGAATCTACCAAAAAGTATTCCGAGGAAATGGTTCAGGCCGCTGCACAAATGGAATCTTTGAACAGCTTGTACAAAGTTCAATTGGAGAGTGCCAGTAGACAAGCTTCCGTAAACGAGGAAGTGGTGCAGAATGCTAGTGCCCTCAAGGAACAAATGGAATCCTTGGCCACTAACCTTTCTTCCTTGAACGGTGTTTACGGGGGAATGTTGACCGCAATGAACAGAAACTAATTGGATTGAATTCCTTAAACCCAAATCAGATTAATTAATTAAATCCAATTAGAAAATATGGCTTCAGGAAAACAGACGCCACGTCAAAAGATGATCAACCTAATGTACCTGATCTTCATTGCGATGTTGGCTTTAAATATGAGCAAGGAAGTTCTTGCAGCGTTCGGGATCATGAACGAACGGATGGAGGCTTCCAATGTAAAGACCAAAGAAAGTAACGAAGCTTTCTTGGCCAGCCTAGAAACAAAGGCATCCGAAGATTCGGCTAAATACGGGGAATTGTATCAGAATGCCCAACGGATAAAAACATTGTCACAAGAGTATTACGATTATTTGGAGGCTCTTAAGGCGGAGATGATGAAAGATACCGAAGATCCAAAGGATTATACGGTAATGGACAAGTCCGATTATCTCGATCAAAAATTCTTTCAAGGTGATAATTTGGCCGCTGATGGTAAAGAGTTTATGAAACGGATTATGGATTATCGTATCCAAGTTGCAGCTATCGTACCGGCCGGCATTAAGGAATCCATTGAAGCCCGTTTTGAGACGGGTGATGCCAATGGTAAGGTTGAAAAGCGTGACGGTACCAAACAAGATTGGATCAACTATCACTATGAAGGCTTTCCACAAGTTGCCTCTTTGGCTAAATTAACGGCACTTCAGGCCGATGTAAAGGCCACGGAAGAAGATGCTTTGAAAGCTATGTTGGAAGGAGAGCTTACCAGCCAGGTTTCCTTAAAGAACTTTGCTACATCCCTTTTCGCCAGCAAGTCCGCTTTTTACAGTGGTGAAAAGTATGACGGTAAAATAATCATCAGTAAAACGGATAATTCATCCACTCCGGTAAAGGCAGAATTGACCTTGGATGGAAGAAAACTAACGGATGGCAAGGACTATCGTTTGGAAGCAGGTGGTGTTAAAATGCTAATTGGAGCTGGTGCTCCTGGTGACCATACAGTAGAAGGTATGTTGTACTTCATGCAAGATGGAGAGGAAATTGAGGTGCCTGTCAAGAATACGTTTGCCACAATTAGCAAGCCTAATGCCGCTTTGATCGCCGCAGATAAGATGAACGTGGTTTATCGTGGGGTTTCCAACCCGATGTCCATTTCAATTCCCGGTATACCGAATAATAAGGTAACTGCATCTGCACCTGGTCTTACAAAAAGAAATGGTAGCAGTTATGTAATGAATCCTGGAAAAGGAAGAACCGTTAAGATTATAGCTTCGGGTATCTTGCCCGATGGTCAGCGTATCTCTACTCCTGCAACCTTTAGGATAAAGGATATTCCAAGGCCTGCGGGATCTGTTAGTAAGCAGACCGGAAGTCTAAAATTACCAAGAAGGAACTTGGAAATCGCTACGGTCAGCGCCATGTTGGAAGATTTTGACTTTGACTTGAACCTTGCCGTTAGTGGATTTAAATTTAAAGTACCCGGACAGCCAACGGTTGCCGTTAACGGTAACAAATTGGATTCTAGGGCCAAATCCGCCTTGAAGCGTGCAAAAAGAGGTGATGCCGTTCAGATATTCGATATCAACGCTTACATCACAAATAACAAGACGTACAAATTAAAGAAAGTATCTCCGGTAGTTGTGGAGATAACAAATTAATAACGATTAAAAACCGAGTGGCCTTAATAAGGTCGCTCGGTAATTTTAAAAGGAGTAAAAAATGAATTGGAAGAATGTTTTATTGATCGGAGCCGTTGGTTTGCTGCCCCTATCCGTAATGGCCCAGGCGAATATATTGAACGCCAAAAAACCTGAGGATATTGGGAAAAGGACCGAAGCCCAAAAAGCGATGGACAATGACGCTCCCTTGGAATACGGCTATGTGGACGACAGGGATATCCTATGGTCCAAGACCGTCTGGGAGGTGATAGATTTGGACGAGCGCGTAAACTTTCCATTGTACTATCCCATAGACACCGTGGATATTGGTGCCGATAGAAGGTCCTTATACGATGTCTTGATGAAGAACATCAAAAATGGTAAACTTCAGGATGTATATGTGGATTCCTATTTTACCGAAAAAAGAAATTTCGATGATTTAACGGCCACCTTGCAAAAAGTGGATACTACCGACTATGGTTATGAGCAATTGAACGCCGGTGAGGAACTCTCCCAGGAATTTGTAATCCGTAGAGATCTTACCGCCGCGGATATTGAAGAATATCGTATTAAGGGAATCTGGTATTTTGATAAGCGTCAAGGTGAACTAAAATACCGTCTATTGGGAATTGCTCCGGTTGCTCCCGATGTAAACTTTATCGATGACGAATCCATGGATCCCGGGGATGCCAAAGTAGAATTGTTTTGGGTGTGGTACCCAGGTGCACGGCAAATTTTGCACGATGCCAAGGTATTTAACCAAAGAAATTCCGCTCAACCCATATCTTTTGATATGCTCTTGAACGCTAGAAGGTTTAACGGTGTTATCTATCGTGAGGATAATGTCCACGGAGACCGGGAGATCAATGATTATATTTCCGAAAACGCCCTATTCCAATTGTTGGAGGCCAACCGTATAAAAGAGGTTATCCGGGATAGGGAGCAAGATATGTGGGCCTACTAAATAAGAATTCAAGATTTTGACATAGTAGTTCCCTGCCACCAAAAGTGGCAATAAGGTTAGATTACATTCCAATTCAATACAATTAAAGTGCCCTTACCGAATCGTAAGGGCATTTTTATATTTAGACAGTACCATCCTTTGGTAGTATCCCCCATAAAGACGGTTACAATTTCTACCTTTGCTGCATGTTGGATTATATAATTGTGGGTTTAGGCCTTGCCGGGATTTCGTTATGCGAAAGGCTGGAAAGAGCTAATAAGTCCTTCATTGTTATTAGTGATGATTCACAGACTTCCTCTAGTATTGCAGGCGGACTTTATAATCCTGTAATTCTAAAACGCTTTACACCGGCCTGGAAGGCCCAGGAACAGTTGAGGCTGGCTATTCCCTTTTATCAGGGATTGGAAAAGAAATTAAAGGTAAGACTGGATTTTAAGATTCCTGTGCTTAGGCGATTCGCCTCCGTTGAGGAACAAAACCTATGGTTTGAGGCTGCCGACAAAAAAGGCTTGAGCAATTTTTTGTCCTCAGAGCTTATCCCAAATAGAAACCTTGGAATTAAGGCTCCCTTTGGTTATGGGGAAGTTTTGCATACCGGTAGGATAGATACGGCAACCTTGTTGAATTCCTATGCCCAATACTTAATGGGACAACGGTTGCTTTTAAAGGAAACCTTTGATCATAGCGCACTTAAAATTTCGAAAGATCAAGTAGCGTATAAAACCTTGAGGGCAAGACAAATTGTTTTTGCTGAAGGATTTGGGTTAAAACGCAACCCCTATTTTAAGTACCTGCCACTTAACGGTACCAAAGGGGAACTGCTTACAATAAAAGCTCCCGCTCTAATGGAAAATAGGGTGATAAAGTCGTCCGTATTCATAATCCCGTTACGCGATAACCAATATCTAGTAGGAGCTACCTACAAATGGAAGGATAAATCCAACAAACCTACCCGGGAAGCAAAATCCGAGCTATTACAAAAATTGGAGACGTTCCTTACGTGCGATTATGAGGTGATCGATCATGTAGCCGGGATCCGGCCCACGGTAACAGATAGGAGACCTTTGGTAGGCAGGCATCCCAAATATGATAATTTATATCTCCTTAATGGTTTTGGATCAAGAGGGGTCATGATCGCACCATTTGCTGCTGAAAGGCTATATACGGCCATTGAAAAAAAGGCACCAATACCGGAGGAAATGGACATTTCTCGCTTTACAAGGAAACATTTTGAGTTTTCGGATTAACAGCTTCTGCATCATATTTAACAAAGAAGTTTATCCAAATATTTCGGGACAATCGTATGATTACAGGTAAAAATAACACCAGCGTCCCTACAATGGCTATAAACGCATTGAGCAGTGATAGGCCAATAAATAAATAGGAAATAACGAATGCAGCTACGGCAAAAGCGACCCCGACGGCATAACTTACGTACATAGCACCATAGAAAAAAGAAGGCTCCATTTTATATTTAAGGCCACAGTTTGAGCAGCGTTCGTGCATTTTAAAAAGATTGCCCATACGATAAGGGTTCTTATCCACATACATACTTTCTTGGTGACATCTAGGACAACATCCTGTTAAAATGCTATAGAGTTTGTTCCCTTTTTTTAACATTTGCAAAAGTTTTGGGCAAAGGTAAAGGTTTGCCTATTTCTAAACGTTACAAAAGTCACAAAATGCTCAATGTCCATAATCTTTCCGTTTCCTTTGGGGGCGAGTACCTATTTAAGCAAGTTTCATTTCGCTTAAATGGAGGAGATAGGGTGGGGCTTATTGGAAAGAACGGGGCAGGGAAATCCACATTGCTCAAACTGCTCTCCAGGGAGATGTCGTTAGACTCCGGAACAATTGCCGTTGAAAAAAATGTGAAAATTGGTTTTCTACGACAGGATATCGATTTTGAACAGGGCAGAACGGTTTTAGAGGAGGCGTATCGGGCCTTTGTGGAATTGAAGGCCTTGGAATTGAAGTTGGATGAAATAAACCGACAACTTGCAGAACGTACCGATTACGAAAGTGAGGAGTACCATCAACTGATGGTGGATTTGAACGAGGTTACCCATCAATATGATATTTTGGGCGGGTACAACTATCAAGGCGAAACGGAAAAAATATTGCTGGGCCTTGGGTTTAAACGTGAGGACTTCAATAAAGGAACCGATACTTTTTCCGGCGGGTGGCGTATGCGGATAGAACTGGCCAAACTCCTGTTGCAGAATAATGATGTACTCTTGTTGGACGAACCTACAAATCATCTGGACATTGAATCCATAATTTGGTTGGAACAATTCCTCATTAATTATTCCGGCGCCGTTGTAATCGTATCACACGATAAAATGTTTCTGGATACCGTGACCAACAGGACAATTGAGATTTCCTTAGGGCGTATTTACGATTACAAAAAGCCGTATTCCAAATATTTAAAGCTCCGAGCCGAAATGAAGGAGCAACAACTGAACGCACAAAAAAATCAGGAAAGGGAAATTCAACAGGCGGAGCGGCTCATTGAAAGATTTAGGGCAAAATCCACAAAAGCTTCTATGGCGCAGTCCCTGATCAAGAAATTGGACAGGATGGAACGCATTGAGGTAGATCAAGAGGACAATGCCGTGATGAATGTACGTTTTCCAATTTCAGTGACCCCGGGGAAAGTCGTTGCGGAAATTGCCGGCCTTTCCAAAAGCTACGGGGACAATCATGTGCTTCAGGGTATAGATCTTTTGATAGAACGGGATAGCAAAACGGCATTTGTAGGCCAAAATGGACAGGGAAAGACCACATTGGCCAAAATCATAGTTGGTGAATTGGCGCATCAAGGCAAGGTTAAGTTGGGGCATAACGTACAGATCGGTTATTTTGCTCAGAACCAGGCCGAATATCTGGACGGAAACAAAACTGTTCTGGATACGATGATAGACGCTGCCAATGAGAAGAACAGGAGCAAGGTAAGGGATATCCTGGGCTCTTTTCTATTTAGTGGCGATGAGGTGGAAAAATATGTAAAGGTACTCTCAGGAGGAGAGCGAAACCGGTTGGCGTTGGCCAAAATGCTACTACGGCCCTTTAATGTGCTGGTAATGGACGAACCTACCAATCATTTGGATATCCGATCCAAGAACGTGCTTAAACAGGCTTTACGGAATTTTGAGGGAACCTTGATATTGGTTTCGCATGATAGGGATTTTTTGCAAGGACTTACCAACAAAGTCTATGAATTCAAGGATAGGAAGATAAAGGAGTATTTGGGCGATATCGATTTTTATTTGGAGCAACGTCAAGTAGATGATTTTAGGGCTATCGAGAAAAATCAAAATGTAGTAAAAAAAGCTGTAAAGAGCGAAAAGGCGGGAAATTCGTTCAAGGATCAAAAAAAGTTGAAATCCTTGAAGAACCGACTCAGTTCCATAGAAAGCAGGATATCCGATTTGGAAAAGGAATTGGCCGAAATCGATCATAACCTACTTATGGATTATGATACGACCATAGCGGCCCCCAACTTTTTTGACGATTACCAAAAAAAGAAGAAAACCCTTGAAGAGCTTATGGAGGATTGGGAACAAATTACATTAGCCCTGGATGAATTATCTTTGTAGGAAAATTTCTTTGCCCACTTCATTTCAGTACACCACAAAATAACGCGCTTTCACAACAAAATAGGGCGTTTCATCGATATTTTTTGCTTTTTATCCCCTATTAAGGTTACTTTGTAGGGTAATTCTTTATTTCATAAGTCTAAATCTTACTGTCTATTCATATAATTGACAAATGATGAAAAAGCTAATTTGCTTGTTGACGATAACCTTACTAAGCGCGAATGTAATCTTTGCCGAGGTAACGCGTAAAGAGAAAAAGGCGCTGATAGATTTGTATGAGAGTACCAACGGTAGGGAATGGATAAAAAAGTGGAATTTGGAGGAACCCGTATCCAATTGGCGGGGCGTAAAAGTGGAGAAGGGCCACGTAATCGAAATAAACCTATTTCGAAATAATCTGAAAGGCGTTATTCCAGAGAGCATAGGGGATTTGGGCCATCTTAGGATTCTTAACCTGGCATTCAATACCATTACCGGGGAATTACCCGCTACCATAGTCTCACTTGGTCAATTAAGGATATTGAAATTGGAAATGAACAGAATTAAGGGAGAACTTCCCGAAACCATTGGTAAAATGGAAAACTTGGAAGAGATTAGCCTGTTCAACAATTTTTTCACGGGAAGTATTCCAGAAAGTATAGGAAGTATCAAGAACCTAAAAATACTTAACCTTTCCAGTAATAATATCAAGGGAAGGATTCCAAACGCCTTGGGAGATTTGACCCAGTTGGAAAGTTTGGGTCTTTTCGAAAATGCCTTGGAAGGAAGTATCCCCCGGGAAATTGGAAAATTGGTAAAAATGAAGGAACTGGTATTGGCCAATAATCAATTGGCAGGTGAAATTCCTGCAGAGTTTGCCCAATTGGCCAGTCTCGAAATATTCCAGATTCAAAATAACAAGTTCGATTCTTTCGAAAATCTACAAATGATGGATTCCCGCCAATTTCTGGTATTCGATTATGACAAGGAAGAATTCGACCCCAATTTTAAGGACATCAATTTTAAAAAGACAAGAATGGCAGATACGAAATTTGAAGATGTTGAGGATGATTAGTGATTTATAATTTTTTAATTAGTTAGTTTGGTTAAAGGGATGCAAGGTTGCATCCCTTTTTTGGTCAAGGGTTGTTTGGATACTACAATAACATAAGAAATTGAGGAAAAAAACGTTACAAACATACGGTGCAACGAATAAATACAATATGTGTTTGATAAATCTTGGCAGATAAATATGAATAGTACCCAAGATATTTTACAATAATCAACCCTAAATCCTTATAATTATGAATAAAAAACTACTGTATGTTACCTTCCTTTTCTTTCTGCTATTTCAAACTTTTGGGATAGCACAAATTCCTGAAAGCGAAAAATCGGCCCTTGTAGACCTTTACCAAGCTACAAATGGGGACTCTTGGAGTATCAAATGGAACCTAAAATCGGATGTCCGTCAATGGTACGGTGTGGATATCATGGAGGGCCACGTAGTTGGTCTTAACCTGTATAAAAATAACTTGGCCGGGAAGATCCCATCAAGTTTAAAAAATCTAAAAAGGCTTGAAGTACTTGATCTGGCATTCAATGCCTTGGAAGGAGAGTTGCCGACCGAATTGGCCGAACTTGCCGCGCTAAAGGTCTTAAAGCTTGAAATGAACAGCTTAAAAGGCGAGATTCCACAAAGCTTTACCGCAATGTCAAATTTGGAAGAGCTTATCCTATTTGATAATAAGCTCGGAGGAATCATTCCAAAGCGCATTGGAGCGATAAAAAAGCTTAAGATTCTTGATCTTTCCAATAACTATTTGCAAGGTAGTCTGCCCGAAAGTATCGGGGAACTTTCGGATTTGACAAACTTAGGGCTTTCCGGTAATAAGTTGGAAGGTGAAATAAGTACTGGTTTTGGTAATATGCAAAACCTATCCGAGCTGTTGTTGGCCTTTAATGACTTTCAGGGAACCGTTCCCAAGGGTATCGATGCTTTGCCCTACCTGGAACTGGTCCAACTCCAGGGAAACAATTTCACTTCCTTCGAAAATCTTCAGAACCTGCAGAGCAAGAACCTTCTTGTATTTGACACCGATGACCTAAAGCTAAACCTTAAATATCGAGAATTGTTCGACATTGAGGCACCAGTGGCCAATACAGAATTTGAGGATGAGGATTAAGCGATAGACCCTCCACAGAATACCAAAAAGGGGATGTGAAAGCATCCCCTTTTGCATGTTTAACAAATTCAGTTTACCCCTAAACAGATTTTAATATATCTTTAACATTAGTTGCGTATGCAACTAATCCTTTTTCTATAGCTTAGCCACGTGAAAACCAAAGTGGTACCAGATCTTGATGCTTCCCTGGCGCCCTGGATAGGGAAGACCTCAAAAATTGTGGATTATTATCTGCAGGATGCTTTGCAACAACATGGTTTTATACTTACCAAGGAACAGTTTGTCGTACTAAAAAAACTCAATGCAAAGGATGGCCTAAATCAAAATGAATTGGCATCCCTACTCTATCGGGACAAATCGACAATGGCACGGCTCTTGGCAAAAATGGAGGAAAGAGGCTTGGTAAGAAGGGAACAAAGCAATAAGGATAAGCGGATAAACAAAATATATATCACTGAAAAGGGCAAACTTACTTTTGACAAGACCATCCCTGTGGTTACTCGGATGATCAATGTTCTTGAACGCAACATCACCCAAACGGAGAAGGAACAGATAATAAACATTCTCAAAAAGGTACAGTCCAACCTAAAACATAAATCGGCGCTGCCATTAGAACAACCATGAGAAAGATTATTTTATCCATATTGGGGCTTGTGATTATTGCATTGGCCATTTTTTTGGCCAAGATAATTGTGGATAGCAAAAAAAGTTATCGGCCCCAGGCGCAAAAAGTGGTAAAGACCGTTTTCACCCAAGTGGTGAAAAATGGTACCGTTCCAATAGTCGTGCCCGCCAATGGTAATTTAGTAGCTAAAAATCGGGTGGAACTCTATTCTGAGGTTCAAGGTGTTTTTAGGGGTGGAAACAAATTGTTCAGGCCAGGTCAGACTTATCCGAGAGGTGGAACCATTATAAAAATAGATTCCGATGAGTATGCCGCAAGTGTAAGAAGTGCCAAAAGCAATCTCTTTAATTTGATTACTTCCGTAATGCCCGATTTGCGATTGGATTATCCGGAGGCCTTTTCCAAATGGCAGGCCTATCTCAATGATTTTGATATGTCCAAAAATACTCCCCCGTTACCGGAAATGGATTCGGACAAGGAGAAATTTTTTATTTCCGGTCGTGGGATACTTACGTCGTATTACAATATCAAAAACCTGGAACAGCGTTTGTCCAAATATCGTATTCAAGCTCCTTTTGATGGGGTGTTGACCGAAACCTTGGTCACCGAGGGAACCTTGGTCCGATCCGGACAAAAACTAGGGGAATTCATCAAGACGGGAATATATGAACTTGAGGTTTCGGTAAGCAAAACCTATAGCGACTTGCTTAAGGTCGGGGAGCGGGTGGAGCTCAATGACTTGGATAAAACCAGGACGTATACCGGTAAGGTTACCCGTATCAATGCGAGGGTAGATCAAACTTCCCAAACGATTAAGGCGTTCATAGAAGTAGCGGATGAAACGCTACGTGAAGGGATGTACCTGGAAGCCAATCTTCAGGCAAAGGAAGAGGAGAACGCCATTGAGATCGATAGAAGTCTCCTATTGGAAAACGATAAAATTTTTGTGGTCAGGGACTCTATTTTAGACTTGATAGATGTAAGACCGGTATATTTTACGGATAAGAGGGTAGTGCTCAAGGACATTCCTGATGGTACCAATATTATGGCCAAGCCCCTAATAGGGGCCTATACCGGGATGGCCGTAAAGGTTTTTGAGGACAAATCCGATAACAAGAAGGGATAATGCGAAAGATTATAGAGTATTTTATTAAGTACCATGTCGCGGTAAATGTGATTGTGCTTGCCTTCATAATTTTCGGGGTAGTAGGCGCTTCCTTATTGAAGTCCTCCTTTTTTCCGCTGACCGATTCAAAGAACATTCTTATAACCATTACATATCCCGGGGCTTCGCCCCAAGAGGTAGAGGAGGGCATTGTTCTTAAGATTGAAGATAATCTCAAAGGGCTGGAGGGGGTAGACCGTGTTACCTCCACCTCCAGGGAAAATAATGGAAGTATCAACGTGGAGATCGAGAAGGGCAGGGATATCGACTTCATGCTTCTCGAAGTAAAAAACGCAGTGGATCGGGTACCTACTTTTCCTACTGGAATGGAACCCTTGATCGTTGCAAAATTGGAGGCGGTAAGGCCTACGATAAGCTTCGCCGTAAGCGGAAAGGAAGTGCCCTTGGCTACATTAAAGCAGATCGGGAGGCAAATAGAGAACGATATCCGGGCTATTGACGGTATTTCCCAAATAGATATTACGGGCTATCCCGATGAGGAAATTGAAATTGCGGTAAATGAAAATAGTCTTTTGGCCTATGACCTTTCTTTTCAGGAAGTGGCCCAGGCGGTGGGCAATGCCAACATATTGGTGACTGGGGGAACCATAAAGACCAATGCCGAAGAATATCTGATACGTGCAAAGAATCGTTCCTATTATGCCAACGAGCTTTCCAACATCGTTGTTAGGGCAGATGCTTCTG
This sequence comes from Ulvibacterium sp., assembly GCF_965228935.1. Classification (GTDB taxonomy): domain Bacteria; phylum Bacteroidota; class Bacteroidia; order Flavobacteriales; family Flavobacteriaceae; genus Ulvibacterium. The sequence goes on from NZ_OZ245846.1 coordinate 2,088,672, forward strand.
GGCAGACGGTTCGTCTAAAGGACGTGTCCCAAATTAGGGATAGGTTTTCGGAAACCCCCAATACGGCTTATTTTAACGGGAATCTCTCGGTTAATGTAACCATTACCAGTACCAATACGGAGGATTTGATAGGATCTGCAGAAAAGGTAAAGGAATATATAGCGGACTTCAATCAAAAATATGAAAATGTACAATTGGATGTAGTACGGGATCTTTCCACTACTTTGGTGCAAAGAACCCAGTTATTGAGCGAAAATGCCATATTGGGAACCATACTTGTACTTACCTTTCTTTCATTGTTCCTGAATACGCGTTTGGCCTTTTGGGTGGCTTTTGGCCTTCCCATATCCTTTCTGGGGATGTTCATTTTTGCCGGTTTTTTTGATGTGACCATAAACGTACTTTCCCTTTTTGGAATGATTATCGTCATCGGTATTTTGGTAGATGATGGTATTGTGATCGCCGAGAACATTTACCAGCATTATGAAAAAGGAAAATCACCGGTACAGGCGGCCGTGGATGGCACCATGGAGGTTATTCCTCCTATCGTTTCAGCGATTGTTACCACGGTATTGGCCTTCTCCATCTTTTTGTTCTTGGACGGCCGTATTGGGGATTTCTTTGGGGAGGTTTCGGTAATCGTTCTTCTTACCTTGGTGGTCTCCTTAATCGAGGCGCTGATTATTTTACCCGCCCACTTGGCACATTCCAAGGCATTGCGCCCTCCTACCGGAGAACCAAAAAATGGCATAGCCAGGGCCTTTGCAAAGCTTAGGGGTATCAATCGATCTGGGGATCGTGCCATGGCCTGGATGCGGGACAATATGTACAGCCCTTCCCTGAAATTTGCATTGAAGTATAAATTATTGACGTTTTCCTTTTTCGCCATGGCCTTGATTCTGACCTTCGGTTCCATTGGAGGTGGCATAATACGAACGGCATTTTTTCCGCGTATTGCCAGTGATAGGGCCCAGGTAGAGCTTTTGATGCCTAATGGTACCAACGAAAAAGTAACGGACTCCATCATTAGTCTGATCGAGGAAAAATCCAAGATCGTAAACCAGGAACTGACCGAAAAATATTTAAAAGGTACGGGAAAGGAGCTTTTTGAAAATGTAATCAAGGAGATAGGGCCGGGTTCGTCCTCGGCAACCTTGACCATTAACATGTTGCCGGGTGAGGAACGTCCGGACGCGATACGTTCGGATTTGGTCACCAATAGATTACGGGAGTTGGTAGGGCCTGTAATAGGGGTAGAAAGCCTTATTTATGGATCGGGCAGCAATTTTGGAGGTGACCCCGTATCAGTTTCGCTTTTGGGAAATAACATTCAGGAACTCAAAGCAGCAAAACAGGAACTTAAGGCTTCGATGTTAAGTAATAGCGCCTTAAAAGACATTTCCGACAATGACCCTGCGGGCATTAAGGAAATCCGATTGGAGCTTAAGGAAAATGCTTATCTCTTAGGATTAGATCTAAGGATGATAATGGATCAGGTGCGTGCCGGTTTTTTTGGCGCGCAGGCACAGCGTTTCCAAAGAGGTCAGGACGAGATAAGGGTTTGGGTGCGCTACGATCGCGAGAACCGTTCCTCTATTGCGGATTTGGATGAAATGCGAATTGTAACCCCTTCCGGGGATAGAATCCCTCTACGGGAAATCGCCAATTACAGCATAGAACGCGGAGACGTGGCCATAAACCGTTTGGAGGGCCAAAGGGAAATACAGATTTCGGCCGATTTAAAAGATCCAAAGGCGACCAGCCCTGTAGATGTCATGAACGAGATCAGGACGGTTATCATGCCCGAAATTCAATCAAAATACCCTACCGTAAGTGCATCTTACGAAGGGCAGAATCGGGAACGGAACAAACTGTTCGATTCCCTGAATTTGGTAGGCTTGTCCGTTTTGGGCCTAATTTACATCACCATCGCCTTTACATTTAGAAGCTTTAGTCAGCCCTTAATGCTCCTTTTGCTGGTACCTTTTAGTCTTACGGCCGTGGCATGGGGGCACTGGATCCATGATTTCCCTATAAACATACTTTCCATGTTGGGAATCATTGCGTTGATTGGGATCATGGTCAACGATGGGCTGGTACTTATTGGTAAATTCAATGGTAATCTTAGGCTGGGAATGTCCTTTGATGATGCCATATATGAAGCCGGACGTTCACGTTTTAGGGCAATTTTCCTTACCTCGATTACTACCATAGCCGGGTTGGCTCCCCTAATGTTGGAAACCAGTAGACAGGCCCAGTTCCTTATCCCCATGGCCATTTCCATAGCCTATGGTATTGGTTTTGCCACCGTATTGACCTTGTTGATGCTTCCTATTTTTCTTTCTTTTAGCAATAAGGTCAAGGTGAATACCAAGTGGTTGGCCACAGGAAATGAAATCACGAAAGAAGAAGTGGAACGGGCCATTAAGGAACAAAAAGAGGAATTGCACCTCCTAGGCGAAATGACCAAGCCTACCAATGGTACTAACGACAAATTGACCCAAGGCACGGAACTACTTCCCGAATCTGAAAAAGCATTAGAAGAACACGCAGAATGAACAGTATACGATTCACCTCTATTTCCTTCCTGTTTATAACATTTACCGCATTAGCCCAAGAAGAAGTACTATCCAAGCAGGAAGCTGCCAATATAGCTTTGGAGAATAACTTTGGTATTCAAGTAGCAAAAAATCAGGTTGAAATTGCCGAAAACAATCAAAGTGTTTTAAATTCAGGTTTTTTGCCCACCTTAACGGGTACCGCAAATGCCAATTACCAACGCGATGATTCCACATTTGAGTTTCCGGGACAGTTCCTTTCAGACCCTGATACCAATCAACCCATATTGGATCCGGACACTGGCGAACCAATACCTAGGCCGGATACCGATTTATACAAGGCGGAAGCACAACGCTATGGTACTGCTCTGAATGCAAGTTATACGCTTTTTGATGGTTTGGGGCGCTTATATAACTACAAACGACTAAAGGAACAATATCGGCTGAGTGAACTTCAGGCCAGGGAGACCATTGAAAATACCATGCTGCAACTCTTTAGTGTTTATTTTGAGGTGGCCCGACTTACGGAAAATGAAAATGTTTTAAAACAGGCCTTGGCAATTTCCACGGATCGGATAAGACGTGCGGAATATTCCTTTGAATATGGACAAAATACCAAATTGGATATCTTGAACGCCCAGGTAGATGTGACCAACGATAGCATCAATCTTCTGAACACACGTCAACAGTTGGAGAATACCATTCGCGATTTAAATGTGGTTTTGGCCGAAAACCTAAACAGGGTATACCAGGTAGATACAACCGTTCGCTTTACACCAAAAATGCAATTGGAGGATTTCATTTCACAGGCCGATTTGAACAATGTGGCCTTGCTGCAAACTGAACGAAATCTGGCCATAAACGAATATGATATCAAAGTGGAGCGTTCGGGATACTTGCCTGTGGTAAACCTTAATGGTTCTTATGGTTGGAACCTCAATCAGAATGCGCCAGGACCTTTTTTCCCAGGGGTAAACGTAAACAACACACGAAATTTTACATTAGGGGCCACCCTTACTTGGAATTTGTTCGATGGGGGCGGCACTACAGTACGGGTCAAAAATTCGAAACTGGCCTATGAAAACCAAGAGCTGCAAAAAGAACAGATAAAGTTGGAGGTAAAGCGCGATATAGAAAATGCCCTGGCCATATATGAAAATCGATTGAACATCTATCAGATTCAGGAACAAAACGTAATTACCAATAAAAACAATTTTGATCGGAGCAAAGAGCAATTTCAGTTGGGTCGCATTACCTCGATTGAGTTTCGTCAAGCGCAAATCAATCTTCTGAATGCGCAGACCAACAAGAATTTGGCCAAATATGATGCAAAACTGGCCGAACTGCAATTGTTACAATTAACGGGGCAATTGCTAAACGTTGAACTTTGACGGTAAGTCATAGTATGTTGTTTTATTAGAAGGAGATTATGTCAAAAAAAGGGATTGGAATTATCGGTACCGGTTCTATAGTGAACACATACATCAAGTGCATTGAGGAAATTGATGCCGTTGAACTGGTCGCCTTGTTTACTCGATCATCCGATAGGGTCAAAAAAATTGAACTGGAATTTGGGATTCCCGTTTATGATGATCTTAGTGCTTTTTTGGCCTTGCCCCAAATCGATTTGATTTGCGTATGTAATGAAAGCGGAAGTCATGGCAGAGCGATTATCCAAGCCGCAAGATCTGAAAAACACGTATTATGTGAAAAACCATTGGAAGTTACCCTTCAAAAAATCGACGAAGCCATTGCTGCTTGCAAACAGCATAAGGTGAAATTGGGCTGTGTCTTTCAAAACCGATGTGGAGTGCATTTTAAGCAAGTTTTCGATGCAGTATCAAAAGGAAAGTTGGGAAAACTATTGATGGGCAATGCCCATATCAATTGGTATCGGAATACGGAGTATTATGCCAAGAATCCCTGGCGGGGTACTTTGGAACTGGATGGAGGTGCCGCTTTTATGAACCAGGGCATTCACACCATTGATTTGTTGTTACATCTTTTTGGGCCGGTGAGGTCAGTTTTTGGAACGGTCCGTACCAGAGTGCATAATATCCAGGGGGAAGACGTGGGTTCCGGAATTTTAGAGTTCGCCAATGGGGCCATAGGAAACATCACTGCGGGAACCGCTCTATATCCCGGACATCCGGAACGCCTGGAAGTATATGGTGAAAAAGGAAGCATTCTTATGGAGGGCGGAAGAATTGTGAGCTGGAATGTCAGGGATGTTCCGGAACCGGATTTTGAAAAAGGAGATCTCGATGGGAGCGGGGCAGCTGATCCTACTGCAATAAGCCATCAAAACCATAAAAAAGTGATTTTGGATATGTTGGATGCCATTAGAGAAGATAGATTGCCCATGGTGGACGGTCCCGAAGCCCGAAGATCCGTTGAGGTCATTACTGCTTTGTACCGATCATCGGAAAGCCAAGACCTAGTTTTTTTATGATTCCCTGTCATTCAGTAATTTCATGCTTTCTGGTATCCCAATAACGCATACCTAACAGTTACTCCATGTACGAACATTTTTTTCAATGCCCATATTGTTGGGCGGGGATTTCGATGTTGCTCGATCCCTCCGTAAACCGACAAACCTACATTGAGGATTGTGAAGTATGTTGTAATCCCATAGAAATACAAACGCAGTTTGAAAACAACGAATTGTTAAGCTTTCAGGCCACAGAAATTGGTCAGTAACAGAAACCTTGGCCCCGCTAGCTTTGTTCGCTTGGATTCCCTACTTTTAGGTTGACTAATTTCCTTGCTATTGTGGACTTGCCAAAGCTAATTTCGCCCAAAATTTTCCCAATCCTTTTGGTGAACTTCATAGGTGTGTTAGGATACAGTATTGTAATCCCTATTCTGATATTCATAGTGGCCGATATGGGCGGCAATGGATTTATTTATGGTATCCTTGGGGCCATGTATCCTTTCTTTCAGTTTATAGGTGCACCCATATTGGGGAGTCTTTCCGATCGTATCGGAAGAAAAAAGGTTTTAGTTATAAGTCAGGCCGGTACCTTTGTGGCTTGGATGCTCTTTCTATTGGCTTTCGCCCTTCCTAAAACCGAGCTTTGGTCCCAAAATACGGAGCTTACCGGAAGTTATATCATGACCCTGCCCCTGATTATCATTTTTGTGGCCAGAATCTTTGATGGATTCACAGGAGGGAATATTTCCGTGGCCAATGCATACCTTTCGGATATATCGACGGATGAAGACCGCAACAAGAATTTTGGGAAAATGGGGGCTTCCACCAGCTTGGGTTTTGTTCTGGGCCCCGCTGTTGCAGGACTATTGGCTTCTACTGCTCTTGGGGAACTAGTGCCCTTGGGGCTTGCAGCCTTGATTTCGCTTATCGCCATTTTCGTCATCAGTACAAAATTAAGGGAAAGTAACCCTTGTGTTGTGGATACCGGTGGTTTGAATACCCGTTCCTTTAGAAGATTTTTTCAGGTTGAGCATAGGGATTGTTATCAGGAAGGTGATATTGAGGCCAACCCGCCTAAGAAAGGTTGGGGCAGGGTTCTTAAGGAACCGGGAATCCCATTGTTGTATGCCGTATATTTTTTGACCTTTCTGGCCTTTAGTTTATTTTATGCGGGCTTACCGATTTATGCCAGTACGCTTTTGGAATGGACGGCCATAGACTTGGGGATTTTTTTGGCATATTCCAGCCTAATTATGATCTTGGTTCAAGGGCCATTACTGTCTAGATTATCGGACAAGATTAGCAATCAGTCCTTGATTTTGGTAGGATCTCTTTTATTGTCCTTGAGTTTTTTTCTGCTTTCCATGGATAGTTTGATTATACTTTACATAGCCAATACGCTCCTTTCCATTGGTAATGGTCTAATGTGGCCCAGTTTTCTATCATTACTGGCCCGAACAGGAAACCCTCAGATTCAAGGGGCCATCCAAGGTTATGGTAATAGCATGGGCAGCATGGCCAGTATGTTCGGCCTGGTTTTGGGAGGGTTGTTGTTTGAAACCATGGAAACTACGGTATTCGCTATTGGTTCGGGAATCTTTTTGGTCATAACCCTCTTAATGGGAGTCAATTTTTTACGAGGTAACAGAAAGACTGCGGTCAATACAACAGGCGAAACCGTTGCCGCCGGATAGCATTCAATCCATGACCTTGATCTTACCACCAAAGACTTTATCCCGATCCACTTCCTTTGGATTGCCATAGATGTAGATGGAACCCCCTGCCCGAACTTTGGCCTTTACCTTTTCCGAAGCCTTTACATCGGCCCGCCCACCCGCATTTACGGTTACTGTAGTTTCATTAGTATTCAAGGCCTTGTTGTATACCTGCCCGCCTGTATTTACCATAACCTCCTGGGTTTTGGCTTGTCCAGTCAAAGAGACCTCGCCTCCGGAAACCGATTTGGTATAGAGGTCGGTCACATCAATTTTCAAATCGATGCGGCCCCCTTCCTGGGTCTTTATTTCCACGCTATTAGCGGTAAAGGTTTCGTCCGAAGTAATCTTGGCATTCTCATTGGCGTCCAAAAGAACAAGTGCCTCGGTATAATACAAAGTGGCTTTGGCCTCGTCCCCATCCATGAAATTGTCAAACTCCATTTTTATTTTTAGCAGGCCGTTCTTGTTAGAAATATCCACTTCGTCCTGATCGTCCCCGGTAATGACCAATTTATTTTCGTTGCTTTTTATCAAATCCACAACGATACGGTCATACGCCTTTACCTCCGTAAATTTTTCAAGTTCCTTGGTGCTTGACTTCTGAGCTAAAATGTTGACCGAAGTAGATAGGGCAATGGTTAAATACACTAATTTTTTCATGCTAATGGGTTTGTTAATGTTCATCCAATATATAAAATATTTTGGCATGGGAAATCCGTTGGAAAATTTGCCGCTTTGGGAGATCGATATTTCGCGAATGCGGTAAGATTGCATATCTTGGAGGAATATCGACGATGAAGTGCGGTTTCCCTTTCTCAAATGGGTCTCCGGGAATCGAGGCGCTGGACATGACTGAAAAAAAATCGAAGAATTTTCTGAAGTTCGTAGGCCCGGGGTTTATTACCGCGGCCCTGGTACTGGGCCCTGGTAGTTTGGCCGTAGCCTCTAAAATAGGGGCCAATTACGAATTTCGATTACTTTGGATAATACCCATTTGTGTGTTGTTTATGGCGGCTTTTACGATGGTCTCTACCCGCATAGGACTCTCTTCCGATCTTACATTGATTCAATTGATACGCAAAAAATATGGCAATGCCGTATGCATTGTTATAGGAGTAGGATTATTTGTGGTAGCGGCTTCCTTTCAAGCGGGTAATTCCATCGGTGCAGGGATGGTCTTCGGTGAGATGTTCCATTCCTCCTCCGCACCTTGGGTAGTTTTCTTTTCCATAACCGCTATTGTGCTGCTCTTCTTTAAATCATTTTTTAAGATTTTGGAAAGAATCATGATTGCCATGGTGGGCTTGATGCTTATTTCCTTTGCAATTACCTTGATTATTTCAAAACCTGATGTTTCACTTGTGCTGAATCAATTTGATTTTACCCTGCCCAAAGGCTCGCAATTTTTGGCCTTGGCCTTGGTGGCTTCCAGTTTTTCGGTAGCCGGAGCCTTTTATCAATCGTATTTGGTACAGGAAAAGGGGTGGGATATGGGCAAATCAAAATCCCATGAACGGGAAAGCCTATCCGGTATTTTTGTTTTGGGCATTATAACGGCAACGGTGATGCTGGTAGGCGCATCCGTATTGTTTCCCCAGGGGATACAGGTCAATTCCGCCACGGAGATGGGAAAAACGTTGGAGCCGATTTTTGGCAGCTATGCATCTTTGATTTTTATGCTGGGCCTCTTCGCGGCTTCCTTTTCCTCATTGATTGGAAACGCTACCCTAGGCGGCGTTCTATTGTCCGATGCCCTGAATGTTGGAAGAAAATTGGAATCCCCGAACGTACGCTATGTTATTATGTCGGTAATTTTAGTAGGTGCGGTCGTGGCCATTATCTTTGGAAGCCTTCCCATAGAACTGATAGTCATGGCACAGGGGCTTACCATTATTGTTGGCCCCTTAATCGGGGTAATGCTCTATTTGATAGCAAGGGATAGGGCCAAAAAAAGCCAACTAAAACTGGGCTTACCCTTGCGAATTGTGTTAATCCTCGGTTTGTTACTGCTTTTAGTTTTGGCAGGTGCCAATACCTACAATATATTTATCAAATGAATCGGAAAACAATGATCGGAACCATTGCCGAACTGGAAGAAAAACTCTCCCGACCCTCAACGCGTCTCGTTGCGGACATGGCTAAAATAGAGGGGGATATCATGATTCTAGGGTTGGGAGGCAAAATGGGCCCTACACTGGCAAAACTGGCCAAAAGAGCGGTGGATACGGCCGGTATGGATAAAAGGGTAATGGGGGCCTCACGTTTTTCGAACAAAGGACTTTATCAAGAGTTAACGGACTTTGGTATCGAATGTATAGCAGTAGATCTGTTGGATGACGAAGCGTTGATGCAGCTTCCCGATGCCAAAAATGTCATCTATATGGCGGGTAATAAATTTGGAACTTCGGGCAATGAACATTTTACTTGGGCAATGAACGCCTATCTACCGGGAAGGATTTCGGAAAAATATAAGGATTCGAATATCGTGGTCTTCTCTACTGGAAATGTATACCCTTTTGTGCCCATAGATAGTGGAGGTGCCACTGAAAAGGTTGGGCCATCCCCCATTGGGGAATATGCGCAGTCCTGTTTGGGCAGGGAGCGCGTCTTTGAGCATTTCTCGATTAAAAATGGGACGAAAATGCTGATTTACCGTTTAAATTATGCTCTGGACTTACGGTATGGCGTATTGCTGGAGGTTGCAAAGGCCGTAGCCAGTCAAGACTCGATAGATCTAAGCATGGGATTTGTAAACGTTATTTGGCAGGGCGATGCCAACGAATATGCGATTCGAAGTCTCTTGCATTGTGAGTCCCCGGCCAGAAAACTGAACGTTACGGGCCCTGAGGTTATAGCTGTAGAGTGGCTCGCCGAGGAATTCGGGAAATTATTGGGCAAGACACCAATTTTTGAAAACCGCCCCAGCGAAACGGCCTTATTGAACAATTCGGCCCAAGCCTATGAGTTGTTTGGAGCCCCTTCCGTCTCTTTGGAGGCAATGATACGATGGACGGCCCATTGGGTCAAAACAGGAGGTGAGCAACTCGATAAACCGACCCATTTTCAGGAGCGCAAGGGCAATTTTTGAACAATGGATTTTGAAGGATAGAAACCAATGCGTCCATGGACAATTTCAATCGACATACATAAGGAACACAAAAAATGAAAACCCTCAAACCCGAGATAAAGAAATTGCTCCATAAGGGCACGGTGATTCCTGCCCATCCCCTGGCACTGACAAAGAATCGACAATTGGATGAAAGTAGACAACGTCTACTGACCCGATATTATATGGCCTCTGGAGCCGGGGGCGTTGCCGTGGGGGTACACACAACGCAATTCCAGATTCGGGATCCGAAAATAAACCTATATCGCAAAGTCTTGCAATTGGCATCGGAAGAAATTGAAAATGCCCATTTGGATAGACCTTTTATCAAAGTGGCGGGAGTAAGTGGAGATACAACGCAGGCAGTCCGTGAAACAGCGATTTGTGAAGAACTCGGTTATGATATTGTTTTGGTCAGTACCAATGGCTTGGGTAGTTTTACGGAAGAAGCTCTTTTGGAACGTACCCGGAAAATTGCGGAAATCATGCCCGTTTTTGGGTTTTATTTGCAACCTGCCGTTGGCGGTCGGGTTTTAAGTTATGATTTTTGGAGGACCTTTACGGAAATTGGAAACGTATATGCCATCAAAATGGCACCTTTTAATCGCTATCAAACCTTGGAGGTCGTTCGAGCAGTTTGTGCCTCATCCCGAAATAACGAAATTGCCCTTTATACGGGTAACGATGACAATATCGTTGCGGACCTATTGACTACCTATGAAGTACAGGTCAATGGAAGACCGATTAAAAAAGATATTGTAGGAGGGCTTCTCGGTCATTGGGCGGTTTGGACAAAAAAAGCGGTAGAACTGTTGGATGACATCCATGACATTAAAAAATCGGGGATTGCAATTCCCAAGGAATGGATGACGCTGAATGCGGCAATTACGGATACCAATGCGGCTTTTTTCGATGCGGCCAATAATTTTCATGGTTGTATCGCAGGTATTCATGAAGTACTTCGCAGGCAAGGTTTACTGAATGGAATTTGGTGCTTGGATGTCCAAGAAGGTCTGTCCAAAGGGCAAATCGAAGAAATAAATCGGGTCTATAGGGATTACCCGGAATTAAACGATGATATATTTGTAAAAAACAACTTGCAAGAATGGGAAAAAGGATTGTATTAAGCTTCTTTTAAGTACCATTTTTCTAATAAAAATCAATACTTTTAACGAAACGAAACCAATGGAATTTACAACTAAAAACTTAACCAAATTTATAGGTTTAACACTGCTATTGGCCTTGGGATTCTCCTCCTGCAAATCGGTAAGTGCAGTGTCCGATGAAGGGGAGGACAAGGCAGAAAAAACAACACCTCCAATGGAAGGGAACGTTTCCTTGGACTACACGGAAAAAATCCCGGCTACCGAGATAAGCTTTGAAATGGTGTTGATTCCAGGCGGTGAATTTATGATGGGGAGCCCTGAAACCGAAGGTGATAGAAAATCGAACGAAGGCCCCCAAAGAAAAGTCAAGATAGATTCCATGTATATGGGAAAGTATGAGCTTACTTGGGAGGTTTTTGAGCTCTTTTTCAAGCAGAATCAAGAGTTGTTCGTGAAATTGGACGATGACCAGGTCATGAAAATAGATGCGATCACAAGACCTAGCCCCCCTTATGAAGACCCGTCTTATGGTATGGGAAAAGATGGCTACCCCGCCGTAAGTATGTCCGCGTATTCCGCTTTGGTCTTCTGCAAATGGTTGAGCGCGATAACCGGAAAATTCTATCGTTTGCCCACGGAAGCGGAATGGGAGTATGCCGCCCGGGCAGGAACGGATTCGCCGTATAGCTTCGGGGATAATGTGGAGAGTATGGATGACTATGCGGTGTATTACAAAAATTCGAATAATCAATACGCCAAAGTGGGGAGTAAAAAACCGAACCCATGGGGACTGTACGATATGCATGGGAATGCCGCCGAATGGACATTGGATGAATATAAGGAAGACGCCTATGCTAACTTAGATCCGGATAATCCTTGGATGACCCCTACAGTCATTCACCCAAGGGTCTTTAGAGGAGGTTCATGGGATGATGATGCGGATAAACTACGTTCCGCAAGTAGATCGTCATCCAGCTTAAAATTACAGAAACGTGATCCCCAAATACCCAAAAGTTTTTGGTGGTTTACAGACAGTAATTATATAGGTATGCGTTTGGCAAGCCCAGCAAAACAGCCCACGCCGGAGGAGCAAAAAAAGTTCTGGCAAAGGGTGTTGGATGAATAGATAGGCCAAAAGAAGAAAGTTTTCAATGTAATATGATATTGAATAATTGTAAATGTTGGGGTGTCCTGTAAGATGGAACACATTAACTCCCCTGTCCCTAAGAGATGAAACGCCCAAAATCGACTACCCGTAGGAAATTTGTAAAAACTTCGGCCAAAACGGCTGCGGCAGGTTTGGTTTTTGCCCAGCTTCCCGTTTTTTCCAGCGCCCATGTTTTGGGCCAGGAGCGTCTTAAATTGGGTCTGGTAGGTTGTGGTGGTCGCGGCACTGGGGCAGTCTTTCAGGCATTGACCGCTTCCAAATCCGTTCAACTGGTTGCGATGGGGGATGTTTTTCAACACGAAATGGATTCCAGTCTTCAAAGGGTTTCCAAAGATTTTCCTGATCAGGTTGACGTGCCCAAAGAACACCAGTTCCTAGGCCTTGAAGCGTACAAGGATGTAATTGCCGAATGTGATGCGGTTATTTTGGCAACTCCGCCCGGATTTCGCCCTGAGCATTTTGAGCATGCCGTTGCCTCGGATAAACATGTTTTTATGGAAAAACCCTTGGCGGTAGATTCCCCAGGGTATCGAAAAGTATTGGAAACGGGAAGACAGGCAACACAAAAAAAATTGAATGTAGTGGTAGGGCTACAGTTTCGTTATGAAATTGCCATGAATGAAATGGTGAATAAGATTCACGATGGGGAACTTGGCGAAATCCTTTCCACGGATGTTTATTACAACGTGGGAAAAGCAACAGTGTATCCCAGGAAACAAGGCCAGACCGAATTGGAATATCAAATAAGCAATTGGCACTATTTCAACTGGTTGTGGGGCGGACAGTTGGCCGGGCAGGCGATTCACCAGATCGATGTCATTAATTGGGTTAAACAGGATTATCCCGTAAAAGCAAGTGGAATGGGAGGTAGGGCTATGCTAGAGGGCCCGGACCATGGAGAGATTTTCGACCATCATTATGTGGAATTTGAATATGCCGATGGTACCAAACTTCATGTACAATGTCGACAGATGGACAATTGCGATAACCGAATGGGCTTCAATATACAAGGTACGATCGGTCGGGCAGACGAACGGTTTCAGTTTTTGGACAATAAGGGAAATGTGCTTTGGCGCTATCGGGATCGGGAAGACCCTTCTTCCTCCCAAATAGAACAGGACGTATTTATCGGTGCGATACAAGGGATGCATCCCTACGTCAATAATACCGACTATGGGGCGGAGAGTACCATGGCTACCATCATGGGCCGTATGGCCATTGAATCTGGCAAGGTCATTGCAATAGATAAGGCGAAAACGTCCAATTTGAGTATAGTACCCAGCCCGATTACTTGGGACATGAAAATGCCCAACGCTCCTTTGGAAGATGGGAATTACAGTATTCCAGGACCTGGGAAGGAGGTTTTATAATAGTGAATCAATACATTAAATTACATAGCAATGAAAAAAAATATTCTAACCTTAGTTTTAGCAAGTATTACCTTCGTAGGTTTCGCTCAAGAAACCTATACGCTTTCCTCGGGGAGCACCCTAACCATTGATGGTACTTCCACGCTTCATGATTGGACGGTCACGGCAAATACCATGGATGGCAAGTTGGTAGCGGAAGGAACGGCCCCAAAGGAGATAGATTTTGAAGTGCTCGTAGCAGACATTAAAAGTGAGCGGGGCGCTACAATGGATAAGAAAACGCACAATGCCCTTAAAATGGAAGATCATCCCAAGGTTACCTTTAAGCTCAAGGAAGTAAAGGGTAGTTCTTCGGTGGTAGGGACTTTAAATATTGCCGGACATGAAAAAGAGGTGGAAATCGAGACGGAAATGACCAATGCCAGTGGTCAACTCAAAATAAAAGGAGAGAAACCCATAAAACTTCAGGACTACGATATGGAACCTCCATCGGCAATGTTCGGGCAAATTGTGGTCGGGGATGATGTGGTGGTCAAGTTCGATTTGGTTTTTACAAAATAATTGAATCTCCCTCATAAGAAATTTTGTAGGCTATGGAGCGGTTACGCAAGTCGCTGATTAGTATTATGGTGATGAAAATGGGCAATGGACGTACGTGAAAACATCAAATCGCTCGCCCAAAAATTTGCTCCTGAGTTTGTAGCGGTCAGGCGCCACTTGCATCAAAATCCGGAACTGTCCTTTCAGGAATACAACACATCCCGTTATATCAAAGAAAGGCTACAAGCCATTGGGATTACGGATATTGTAGCGGTTGCAGGAACCGGTCTTTTGGCTACGATCCAAGGAGAGCGAAAAGGGGAAACCGTTGTATTACGGGCAGATATGGATGCATTGCCCATCCATGAAAAGAATAAAGCGTCCTATGCTTCCAGGAATGATGGGATAATGCATGCCTGTGGGCATGATGCCCATAGTGCCTCACTCTTGTTGTGTGCTAAAATTTTATGGGAACTAAAAAAGGATGTAAAGGGCAGTATTAAACTGTTATTTCAACCTGGAGAGGAAGTAGTCCCTGGAGGTGCCTCTTTGGTCATGCGGGAAAAGGTATATCAGGATTTGGGCCGTCTTCCCCATATAGGGCAACATGTACAACCAAACCTTCCCATAGGTAAGGTGGGTTTCTGTTCGGGTAAATTTATGGCCAGTATGGATGAACTCTTCTTGACGGTCAAAGGACAGGGCGGTCACGGCGCTATGCCGGAAAGGTTGGTTGATCCGGTGCTCATTGCATCGCACATAATCGTGGCCGCACAGCAATTGGTAAGTCGTATGGCTTCCCCGCAAACCCCCTCGGTATTATCATTTGGAAAAGTAATTGCGGATGGCGCTATCAATGTCGTTCCCTATGAGGTCCATATAGAAGGTACATTTCGGACTTTTGATACGGTTTGGAGAAAAGAAGCCCTTCAGAAACTCGAAAAATTGGTCAAATCCATTGCGGAAGGTATGGGAGGTGATTGTGAACTCAAAATTAACCATGGGTATCCTTACCTAACCAATGATACCGATCTGACCCGGGATATGAAATCCGCCGCAAGTGAATATCTCGGCAGCAAAAATGTGGTAGATATAGAACCTTGGATGGCTGCGGAAGACTTTGCCTATTATTCCCAAAAGAATCCCTCCTGTTTTTATTTGTTGGGGGCAGGGAATGCGCAAAAGGGAATCCAATCTGGGCTGCATACGCCGACTTTTGATATCGATGAGGACGCCTTGGAAATAGGAGGTGGGTTAATGGCTTGGCTTGCCATTAAAAATGTAGGGCATAGTTAAAACCCGATATTTTAACTTAAATATTTGGATAACGCTGCCAAACTTCTCTATTTTTTGCAAATAGGTTGGTTTTCTAACAAAAATACGGGCAATAGTCAATTTGCTCCTTGTGGCAATACTAAGGAATTCACTAACTTTATGGATTCGCGATGGATAAAGAGGATGTGAAAGAAATTCTATGAAACAGAAAATAGTCATTATTGCTATTCTAGCAGTTTTGTTGTCATTGTTGTATGCATTTAAAGCGGGTATTTTCAACAAGGGACAGGATGCGTATGCCGATCTTAAGGTACCTGATGTTGTCGATTATAATTTCCATATTAAACCCATACTTTCGGACAATTGCTATACCTGTCATGGCCCTGATGCCAACAAACGCAAGGCAGGTTTGCGATTGGATCTGGAAGAGACTGCCTTTTTGGAATTGAAGGAAAACCCTGGGAAATATGCCTTGGTATCCGGGAAACCTGGCCAGAGCTTGCTGTATGGGCATATCATGACGGATGATCCGAATCTGATGATGCCGCCACCGGATTCCAAATTGAAGCTGAATTCATACGAGAAAAAGCTGATTAAAAAATGGATACAGCAAGGGGCGAAATTTGAAAAACACTGGGCCTTCATTTCCCCGGTAAAAAAAGAGGTGCCCACATTGGAAGTTTTGGACGGGGCACAGAACGAAATAGATAAATTTATCTTTAAGAAACTGGAAGAACATAATGTGCTTCCCTCCGAAAGAGCCTCTTTGGAAACCTTGGTACGTAGGGTAAGCCTTGATCTTACCGGACTCCCTCCCCAAAGGGAGCAGGTACAAAAGTTATTGACCGATACTTCCGAAGTCGCTATGGCTAAAATTATTGACAAATTTCTGGCATCTCCCGCCTATGGGGAACGTATGACGCAGTCTTGGTTGGATGTGGCACGTTATGCCGACTCCCACGGATATCAGGACGATAGCTACCGTACCATGTGGCCTTGGCGCGATTGGGTCATCCATGCTTTCAATGAAAACATGCCCTATGACGATTTCCTAACATGGCAATTGGCAGGCGATTTGTTGCCTAATGCTACCAAGGAACAAATTCTGGCCACGGGATTCAACAGAAACCACCCGATAACCCAAGAAGGTGGGGTTATTCAAGAGGAATATCGGACCAATTATGTTTTGGATCGTACCAATACCTTGGGCAAGGGTATTTTGGGAATGACCTTGGAATGTGCCCGTTGCCATGATCATAAGTATGATGCCATCTCCCAAAAGGATTACTTCGAGCTCTTTGCGTTTTTCAATCAAGTTAATGAAAAAGGACTTCAGATGGATGCGGTACAGGCGGCCAAGCGAAAGTTTTTCGCGGATCCTCCGTATATAGAAATATCCGCTGAGGAGACCGAGGACGTACTTTCTTTCATCAACATGAAAAAGACACCTAAGATTAAGGTAATGGTGATGAACGATTCCGCCCCAAAAACTACCCATATTCTAAATAGGGGAGAATATGACCAACCTACGGATTCGGTACAACCTAATACACCAAAAACGATTTTTCCCTTTCCCGAGGCGTATCCTTCAAATCGATTGGGCCTTTCCCAATGGGTGACGGACAAAAACAATCCCTTGACTGCACGTGTTTTCGTGAATCGTATTTGGGGAATGCTCTTTGGCCAGGGACTTGTGGAAACCTCCGAGGATTTTGGGGTGCAGGGTAGTCTGCCCAGCCATCCCGAACTTTTGGATTGGTTGGCAGCCGATTTTATGGAGCACGATTGGGACATCAAATATCTACTCAAAAAGATTATGCTTTCGGCTACTTATCAGCAAAAATCCGAACTTCGCCCAGAGCTTAAAAAAGTAGATCCCGAGAACCGGTTGTTGGCCAGGGCACCAAGATTCCGTATGAGTGGCGAAATGATACGGGATTATATTCTGGCTTCAAGTGGCCTTTTGAATACCGAAATTGGTGGCCCCAGCGTAAAACCGTATCAACCTCCCGGTCTTTGGGAAGAGACCAACGCAGGGGGACATAGAGGTATCTTGACAAAGTATATTCCGGACGAAGGGGATGATTTATATAGAAGGTCCCTATACACCTTTTGGAAACGTACGTTACCACCTCCGAGCATGACCATCTTTGATGCCCCTACCCGAGATTTTTGTGAGGTTCGTCGCCAGAAAACCAATACACCCCTTCAGGCCCTGGCCTTGCAGAACGACATACAAATATTGGAAGCCGCAAGGGTGTTGGCCCAACGAACCTTGACTACGGAGGAAGATAACGATTCCATCGTGGAGAATCTATTTCAAAGCATTTTGGTGCGTTCGCCCAAGGAAGAGGAGTTGTATACTTTGGACAGTTACTATCATGACGCACTTGAAACCTATTTGAACAATACGGAAGATGCCGAAAAATTAGTTGCACTTGGAGAATATGAACAATTAGAAGTGGATCCGGTTAAAACGGCAGCCTTAATGTTGACCGCCCAAGTAATTTATAATTTAGACGAGACCATAACAAAAGAATAATAGTCATGTCACACCATCATCATGAACAAAAGGAAGAACCTTCGTTAAAGGTTAACCGAAGACATTTTTTCTCGCAATTGAGTGTGGGCATTGGTTCTTTGGCCTTGGGCTCACTTTTGATTCCTGACCTTTTTAAGGGAGAAACCAAAAATGTAGCCGCCAGACCCTTGGGGGTTCCCCATTTTGCCCCAAAGGCCAAGCGCATTATTTACTTGTTTCAGGCAGGGGCACCTTCCCAATTGGAAACGTTTGATTACAAGCCAACCCTTCGCAAACGTATGGGACAGGATTTGCCCGCATCGATTCGTATGGGACAACGGTTAACGGGAATGACTGCCAATCAGGATAAATTCCCCTTAATGCCTCCAAAAATTGGATTTCAACAACATGGCGAAAGTGGAACTTGGATTAGTGATTTTTTTCCGCATACGGCCAAAATTGCCGATGACATCACAGTAGTAAGGAGTATGCATACGGAAGCCATAAATCATGATCCCGCCATAACCTTTTTCCAAACAGGCAGCCAGATTTCGGGCCGCCCTAGCATGGGATCCTGGATGAGTTACGGATTGGGAAGCGAAAACAAAAATTTACCTTCTTTCGTGGTCCTGACTTCCAGGGGGAAGGGCAATAGCCAAGGGCTTTATTCCAAATTATGGTCAAGTGGTTTTCTGGACTCTAAACATCAAGGCGTATTGTTGCGTTCGGGCAAGGATCCTGTATTATACCTAAACGACCCGGATGGGCTGTCACGTTCGGATAAAAGGCATTTATTGGATCACGTGTCCTCCTTGAATAAATTGCATCACGTTGAGACCGGAGATGACGAAATAGAATCCCGCATAGCACAGTATGAAATGGCCTACCGTATGCAGATGTCGGTTCCTGATGTCATGGACATTTCCAAAGAGCCGGAATCCATAATCAAATTGTACGGTGAGGACTGCCAGGTACCTGGGACCTATGCGGCAAATGCCCTACAAGCACGTAGGTTGGCCGAAAATGGTGTACGGTTTATCCAATTGTACCATCAGGGTTGGGATCAACACGGTAATCTACATGATGAGATGGCCGGCCAGGCCAAGGACGTGGACAAGGCCTCCGCAGCCCTCGTCCTGGATTTAAAGCAACGCGGTATGTTGGAGGATACTTTGGTCATTTGGGGCGGTGAATTCGGTAGGGGCAACTATTGCCAGGGCAAATTTGATCCCAATAATTATGGGCGCGACCATCATCCCCGTGCCTTCAGTATCTGGATGGCCGGCGGTGGAATAAAGCCGGGACTAAATTATGGGCAGACCGATGAATTCGGATACAACGTAATTGAAAATCCCGTTCACATCAATGATTTCCACGCGACCCTATTGCATACCATGGGTCTGGACCACGAACAACTCATCTATAAATATCAAGGCCGTCGTTTTCGTTTGACCGATGTAGCGGGGCATGTGGTCAAAGACCTTTTAGCATAAAAATGACATATACCCCTAAAAATGGAAAGGTCGATTATGTCGTTTTTGGACTTTCCGTATTCCTTATTTTTTGTTTGTTGTTCGAATCCTACATTGAGCTGCCGGTGCTTGTGGCCTGGATCGGGCGCTGGCACCCTTTGATACTCCACTTCCCAATAGTACTTCTTTTGATTGCCATTTTTTTGGGATTAACAGGAAAGAAAATCCCAAGGATTTTATTGACCATTGCGGTGATTTCAGCCTTGTTGACCGCCATTTCCGGATTCTTTCTCGGAAAGGAGACCGGCAGCAAGGGCGATTTGCTTTTCTGGCACCAATGGCTGGGAGGAGCGCTGGCTTTGTTGGCGGCACTTTGGTATGGTTTGGAGGGATTGCAAATCGGTAAACAAATCTATACCAAGATTATACAAGTAGTCATCGTCGGACTCATTGTTTTAACTGGGCATTATGGGGGAATGATTACACATGGTCAGGATTTTTTGGCGTTGCCGGAAGAGAAGAAGCAAGATATCATTCCCAAAAACCCACTGGTCTATGGGCATGTGGTCAATCGGATTTTGGAGGAAAAATGTGTAAAATGTCACAATCCGAATAAGAAAAAGGGTGAATTGTTGATGACCGATTTGGCCGGACTATTAAAAGGTGGTGAAGGTGGAAATACCCTGATTCCGGGAAACCCGGAGGAGAGTGAAATGATACGGCGTTTGTATTTGCCGATGGAGGATGAAGAGCATATGCCTCCCGAAGGGGAGCGGCCTTTGGCCGATAATGAAATACGTATCTTGGAACAATGGATTGCCCTAGGTGCTTCGGATACCCTGCGATTGAACCATTTAGAAGGTTCTCAGCCCCTGGCGGTCTTGATCAAGGAGATGATGGAACCGGACCCCATGGAAAAATGGACCGCACTTCCAAAAGTAGCGGACTCCACATTGAGCAATCTGGCTTCCGATTATTTGACCATTACCCGCTTGGCCGGGGCAACTGATGCCTTAAAGGTAAATGTATATATGCCCCCCCAATATGATGCCCGGATGCTTTTGGATTTGGCTCCCGTGAACCGGAACATTGTAGAATTGGATTTAAGCGGTTTGCCCATAGGGGAAAAGGAACTGGGCTTTGCGGCCAATTGCCCCAATTTGGAGTGGCTGGAAATCGATAGGACGCCAATCACGGACGTTCAGGTAGATACGCTGAGGAATTTATCGAAACTACGTTTATTGAAGGTTTATGAAACGGATATCGGAGACCGGAGCATTTCGTTTTTTAAGGAATGGGAAAACCTAAAAAGCCTTTATATTTGGGGAACCCAGGTATCCGAATCTGCCCTTGAGGAACTGAAATCCAAAAATCCCGACCTAGTCATCGAAAATGGTATTGATGAGGAAATTAAGTCCTATTTTGTGGTTTCGGACAGTATCCCAAAAAGTTAAACACTTATGAAATTTAATCTAAAAGACAAAACAGCAATAGTTACGGGAGGTGGCAGTGGTATTGGCCATGCCATATCCCTAACATTGGCTGCTCAGGGTGCGGAAGTACATATTTTTGAGTTGGACGAAAGTAAGGCTAACGGAACGGTGGCAGAGATTCAAAAAAATGGAGGTAGTGCGCAAGCGCATACTTGTAATATTGCCCATCAAACCGAAGTAAAAAAAGAAGTGAATCAAATTGCAGCCGAGGGGCGCATAGATCTACTAATCAACAATGCGGGTATTGCGCATATTGGCGATGTGGAAAACACCACGGAGGCCGATTTTGACAAAATCTACAACGTAAATATAAAGGGGGTTTATAACTGTATCCACTGTGTTATGCCCCATATGAAAGCCAAAGGTGGGGTAATTCTTAATATGGCCTCCGTAGCCGCTTCGGTAGGGATCAATGACAGATTTGCCTATTCGGCCTCAAAGGGTGCCGTCTTGACCATGACGTATTCCTTGGCCAAGGATTATCTGGAATATAACATCCGCTGCAATAGTATTTCTCCGGGCCGCGTACATACGCCTTTTGTGGACGGCTATCTAAAGGCAAATTTTCCGGGAAAGGAGGAAGAGATGTTTGAGAAATTGTCAAAGACCCAACCCATCGGTAGAATGGCGAATCCACAAGAAGTGGCCGATTTGGTACTCTATCTTTGTTCCGACGAGGCCTCATTTATTACGGGAACCGACTTTCCCATTGACGGTGGATTTATACGATTGAACGGAAACTAAAAACCTAAATAATCAAGGACATATGAAATTAATTCGATTTGGTGCTATAGGAAATGAAAAGCCCGGAGTGCAACTGGAAAATGGCGATCGCTTGGACGTCTCGAACTTTGGACAGGACTACGACGAACAATTTTTTGGTGGTGATGGCATCATTAGGTTGAAGGATTGGCTAAGTAAAAATAGTGACTCCTGCCCAAAAGTGGATAGCTCCATGCGATTGGGAGCACCACTTTGCCGGCCTTCAAAAATAATCTGTATCGGTTTAAACTATGCCAAGCATGCCCAGGAAGCGGGGATGGAAATCCCTAAGGAGCCCGTACTTTTTTTTAAGGCCACTTCGGCAATGGTCGGTCCCAACGACGATGTAATCATTCCCAAGGGAAGCACTAAGACCGATTGGGAGGTAGAACTGGCCATAATTATCGGCAAAAAGGCATCCTACGTTTCGGAATCGGAGGCCATGGACCATGTGGCGGGTTATGTGCTGCACAACGATTATAGCGAACGGGAATACCAGATTGAACGTAGTGGACAATGGGTAAAGGGTAAAAGCTGCGATACCTTTGCACCTATAGGACCCTTTATTGTCACCCCGGATGAAATTGAAGATCCCCATAATCTGGATTTATGGTTAAAGGTCAATGGGGAGACGCTCCAAAATAGCAATACCTCGGATTTTGTATTCGATATTCCTACTTCCATAAGTTACATCAGCCAATTTATGACCCTTTTGCCCGGAGATGTGATTTCCACAGGCACACCCTTTGGCGTGGGACTAGGCTTTGACCCGCCACGCTATTTAAAACCGGGCGATGTCGTAGAACTTGGAATTGATGGTTTGGGAAGTTCCCAACAAGTGGCTAAGGCCTATGATTAAATCTTTGGGATACATTTTTTTCCTACAGTTGGGATGATTTTTTAATTTTCTATGTAAAAAGGAAAATAGTGTTGGTCGTATTGTTGACGAGTGGACACAAGTTCATTTTCAAATGGTACTATTGATCATTTTCTATCAAAATCGGTTCAACACCTTTTATTTCTCAATTACACCTAAATGAATAACATCTCTTTTAAAAAGCATGGTAAAATAGCGTTTTTCGATATGCCGGGTTTTAGCGCTTTTCGGTATATCGTCATTACGTGGGTTACGCTTCTAGGAATCTCTTTTCCCATATGGGGACAGGAGGATTATGGATACAAACGGGTATACCTGTCCGGTAAGGATGCCTCGGATACCGTGGATTGGGATTTTATGGTAACCGATGGAGCCAAAAGTGGTGTCTGGTCCAAACTTCCGGTACCCTCCAATTGGGAATTACATGGATTTGGCACCTACAATTATGGCCATGATCACAGAAACGGGAACCGGAAATTAGGGAAGGAACACGGACTGTACCGTCATAGATTTCAAGTGCCGACCCAATGGAAGGGAAAGGTCGTAAACATCGTTTTTGACGGTTCCATGACGGACACCAAAGTTACCATTAACAACAGATCCGCTGGAGAAATGCACCAAGGATCGTTTTATAGGTTCAAATATGACATAACGAAACTGTTGAAATATGGTCAGGAGAATATCTTGGAAGTAGACGTGGCAAAACATTCGGCCAACGAATCCGTAAATAGGGCAGAACGCCAAGCCGACTTCTGGATTTTTGGAGGGATTTTTCGCCCGGTGTTTTTGGAAGTCCTGCCCAACCGTCATTTTACAAGAACAGCCATTAATGCAAAACATACGGGTGAATTCAATACACTTTTGACCATCAATAAACCCATATCCAATGGGTCGGCTCGAATTACCCTGTTTTCCCCGGAAGGGAATCGTGTTGGGGAAATCTTGTCCAAATCGTTTGAAAGAAGAAAGAACGAGCTGATGATATCGGGAAGTTTCAATATTATAAAATCATGGAATCCAGAATCACCGCATTTATATACCGCCCTTGTTGAACTGTTGGAGAAGGATAAGGTGGTTTATCAAAAAAAGGAGCGTTTCGGCTTTCGGTCAGTTGAACTCCGGGAGAATGATGGGATTTATGTAAATGAAAAAAGAGTTGTTTTTAAAGGGGTAAACAGGCATTCCTTTTGGCCGGAAACGGGAAGGGCGTTAAGCGAGGAAAATCATTTGGAGGATATTCGGCTGATGAAGGAGATGAATATGAATGCCGTTCGGATGTCCCATTACGGCCCGGACGAACGTTTTCTTGAACTTTGTGACTCCCTGGGACTTTTTGTGCTCGACGAACTTACCGGTTGGCAAGATGCCTATGATACGGTAGTCGGACCCAAATTGATCAAGGAATTGATATTGAAGGATGCAAATCACCCCAGTGTGGTCATCTGGGATCACGGAAACGAGGGGGGATGGGATTTTGCCAACGAAAAATGGTTCCATAGCTATGATATACAGAAACGGCCGATAATCTATCCTTGGCTCAAACGGAATGGGGTGGACACCCGGCATTATCCTACGTATGATTATGGAATCAACCGTTTGGCCCATGGTTATGAGCCCTTTATGCCTACCGAATTCCTACATGGCCTTTACGATGGGGGACATGGTGCAGGATTGGATGATTTTTGGAAGAACTATTCGGCCCACCCCATGTTTTCGGGCGGTTTTCTATGGGTGTTTTCAGATGAGGCGGTAGCGAGGAGGGATAAGGGCAATACACTGGATAGCGATGGCAACCACGCCCCGGATGGGATTGTTGGCCCGTACCGGGAAAAGGAAGGCAGCTTTTACACCATAAAGGAAATATGGTCCCCTGTTCAGATTCGTCCACGGACCATCACTTCCAATTTTGATGGAAAACTGGCACTCACCAATACCCATATGTATACCAATTTAAATCAATGTACCTTTTCCTGGGAAATCCGATCCACTCCCGTTTTTGGTGAAACCATGGTTTTGGCTTCAGGTACAACAAAGGGGCCCGATATCGCTCCTGGGGAGACAAAGTATCTTCAGCTTGAAATCCCTGAAAATATGGAGCAAGGAGCTATTTTTTCGTTTACTGCTACGGATAACAAAGGTATGGAAATATATACCTGGAACTGGCCTATAAAACAACCGGAACAAGTTGCACGTGAATTGCTTCAACAGATAGAATCGAACCTGGGAAAAGGGCAGATTGAAGTTGTAGAAGAGGAAAATGGCCTTAAGGTCAATGTAAATAAACTCGGTTTTGTCTTCAACAAGGAAAATGGCCATTTGGAAGAAGTATCTTTTCAGAAGAAACCGATTTCCTTTAATGGTGGCCCACTTCCTGTGGGGATTAAAACACAGATAAAGGATGTACAATGGTGGATGGATAAAGAGGGCAGTTTTATTTTGGAAACCCAGTATAATACCTATCCGGAAAGAGTACAATGGAAATTAATGCCAACCGGCTTATTGCGATTGGAAGTAAGTCCACTTCATTTTTCCGGAGATGACCTTGATTTTATCGGGGTTTCCTTTAATTATCCCGAGGACAAGGTAAAAGGGATCAAATGGATGGGTCAGGGACCATACCGTGTTTGGAAAAATAGGGCCAAGGGTGCCGAAATAGGGGTTTGGGAAAAGGAATACAACAATACCATTACCGGGGCCAGTTTTGACAATCTTATTTACCCTGAATTCAAGGGGTACCATGGCAATTTGTTTTGGGCCGAATTAAGAACAGAGGAATTCCCGATCCGAATCATCACGGAAACACCCGGTCTTTTTTTACGGTTGTATACACCTGCCGATCCCAAACACATTGCGGGAGGTGTGGCCCCTCCCTTCCCGGAGGGGGATATTTCATTCCTCTATGAGATTCCTCCGATAGGGACAAAGTTTAAACAAGCGGATAAATTGGGACCTTCATCACAAAAAGGGGCCATTGCGCATCATAAGGGGGACGATAGTGACCCCATTGTACTTTGGTTCGATTTTGGGGGTAAATTGCCTTAGGTAATCAGGTCATTGCAGGGATAGGTTGTATATTACTCCATATATCAATTGGATTAACAGAAGGGATGTTTGAATTATTAAGTGACCGTAATTCTACATAGTTTTATGGCCTTACAAATTATTGGGGAATGAAAAATATCATTAGGGCGTTATTGGCGGGCTGGGGCGCAAAAAAGCTCGGGGGAGGAAAATGCGGTTGTATCGGGTTTTTGGTGCTGTTTATTATTTTATATTGGCTTTTGGGCTATGTTTTTTAATGAAGGGATAAGGCATCAGGTTTTAGATGGGGCAGTAGTTTTTCATTGTTGGTTTGGTCAGGTCATATAAATCCTTTTGCCCTTGCAATATCTAAAAGTTGTTTGGTATTTCCATCGGGAATGCCAAATCGTATTTTTAGGTTCTTTTTGCGCCGTTCGATGGTGGCCATTGCCAAGGGGATGTATCCGGGGAGGTCTTTCATCCTTTCACCCTTCGAAAGATGGTATAATATTTTCCGATCCGAAGCATCCAAAAATAGGTCGTCGCGCTGGTTGTCACCAATTAATCTGCTCGCTTGTTCACTGTAATAACACTGTCCTTTTAGAACGCTATTGATAGCGTCCTTGAATACTGCTGGATGCAAATCCGATTTTATCACAAACCCTTCGGGCCTTAAAGATTTGAAAATATTGGAGATCCGTTGGTGGTCGCACAAGGCGGTATGTACAAAGATTTTGGTGGCTTTGAACTTGGAGCGTATCCGTATACCTAGATCTTCTCCGCTAATAATCAGATAATCCTTGGAAGGCGGTAAACCGATGTCCAACAAAACTAGGTCATAGAAATTATACTTGTGCCTCTTCATTTTATCAAGAACATCATCACAGGATAACGCGCACTCAATATCAAAACGATATCCCATTTCTATATTTTCAAGAAATAGGGCATAACCCTTTACGGTCATGGGGTGATTATCCGTTATCAGAATTCGGACGTTTTGCTTCATATTGTCACATTGATTATTCCTACAAGGAGACAGATGTTTTTTATCAATTTAAGGCAATTAAACGGTGAACAACTTGCACCATAAGAAGTGAGGACGACCGGCATAAATTTGGGGAAACTTTGTGCAACTTAGTCTCGATAAATTTTATAGAAAAAATTCTCACGTAAGTTACAGAACTTAAGGTTTAAAATCAATTTCAATCCGGATTTGAGGGAAAAACCCTCAAATTTTGGTTTTGGGCCATATTTGCTTTTACAGAATACACTAGTGGGAGGGCTCCCGCGTTGTGAACCCATAAAAATCTTAAAACCCCCGATCTATGAAAACAATTAAGTTTCTCCTATTGGTATTTCTGGCAACTACAAGTGCTGCCTTGACATCTTGCAACAAGGATGATGACGAATCGCCGACTTCGGATACTTTTATAAAATTTACCGCAGCGGGCAATGACTACAATTTTGGGGATATCGTTACTGCTGAATCAGCCAATATTACCTTTAATGGCAATAATGGTGTTGGTCTAACAGACCCAGGTGATATGGATATCAGCATTTGGGTGCCTGTAGATTTTGAAAAAGGCACCTATACCCTTACGGACACATTTGGCGCGGATTATAAAATTGCCTTTTCGTCCGATAGTATGGGTTTCAGTTTTGATTTTGCAAATGAAGGAACTCTGGTGATTACCAAAAAAGATGGCGAGTACGTGGAAGGTACCTTTTCGGGCACTATCGTCTCGGGTGAAGACGAAACCAAGACCCTGACCATTATCAACGGTTCTTTCAGAGCATATAGTATCTGATCAATTGTTGAATACTAAAGTTAAAGGACTTCTTCGGAAGTCTTTTTTTTGCCTTCATTGGATTTGAAAATGCTATATTTTCAAAAAACGGGGCCCATATTTATGTTCTTATTCTTAACCAAAGGTTAAATTTACGATTCTCACAAAAAATGAGGGAAAAACCATCGTGTTAATTTCAGTATTTCTATAACTTTATGGAGAAATTAATGTAGTACAACCCAGATCTGGTCTTCTCTTTTTCATACTCCTGCTAAAGTTAATGCCATTTCACAACATGGTGTTCCAATGGCAGATTTTTTCTTTTTTACGGAAGCACAGATTCTAAATCTTCAAGAAATTACTTCTACGATTTCTATAAACTTTCGTTGTTCATAACCAAATTCTAAGTAAGAATGCATTTCTTTATCGATCAAGATACGTTATCCACACAATTACCTGAAGATGCATTTGGGCCTGATAGCATTGACCCATCAACAAAATATAATGTCACTTCAAAATTTCAATTAAGCCAAGAAGCTAAAGTATTTGCGGTTCAAGGCTCCACAATGATAGTGCAACAGTCGGATGTTGATCCTACACTAGTAAATCTACTATTAAAACCTTGTTTTCAAGATGGTGTAATAGCAGATATCCAATACTATGTTTATAGAGGGGTGCTTAAAAGTAGTTTAATAAGTGGTAATGACATTGTAGTTCAGGCAGCTAACAACAACGAATTGATTTCAAGGATCTGGGATGAATCCCCAACCGATACAAGTTTTGGAACTATCGGATTTGATGATAATTCTCTTTCAGGAAGTACAAACGTAGAAGATATTTTGAATAATACCCATGCTACGGTAAAATCAATATATGTAAAAGAAGGGGAATGGATTGGGTCATTTTCCACTACCCATAAGATTGGTTTTGAGGTTATTTTACGGACAAATAGATTTGTGGTAGACTTGACTTATGTACGTGGAGGAAATTATGTGGTGGACACCACCGGTTTTGTTGGTTTTGCTCTACAAACAAAACGTGAAGAAATTCTGAATTTTCTTGACCCTGCTGCTTTTTTTGGACTACATAGTTATCTAAGAGTTCGTTATTCCGAATACAATCCGGATAAAGTCGTGAAAATCACTTCTGCAAACCGAACAAGTAATCAATTCATTTACAATAAATTACTTTCTAACTTTTATACAAGCAACAAAGTTTACCTAGACATAAGAAGCGAAAAAGGATATTCATACAATCTTTACGAAAACTATGATGATGGTTCTGGAAATTCTCTGAGAATTAAATATCCCCAGGACGTAAATCCTATAGCGATTCCTTTTTCGACAAATAGTTGGCCGATAATTACTCTTCAGGATAGCCAACCCAGTCAAGATGATAACAATTCAGTTTTTATTCAATTTAGGGTAGACGATAATTTAAGGCCAATCGTTTTTATTCCAAATACATTTTTCAAACATCGTAGAAGGAATTCAAAATATATCAAAGGCGATGAAATAAATACCAATGTTTCTGAAAGCATAACGGAGACGGACTGGAGTAAAGAAATTCGATTTAATTTTTTAAATGAGGGCACAGGGACAAATCGAAATAATGTAGCTAATATCATTCAATTATACTATTTCCGCCAAGAACATAATGCAAGTGCTCCAGTTACTGTATTAAGAAATGAAAAATACTATGATTCAGCATTTTGTTCTATTGATATTCCAAACCTTGGAGAGACTTCTGCAGTATTTAAAGAGACCAAAAGTTCACACCCAATTTATATACGGGAACCTTTGGATGACGTCAGAGGCACTGGAAATTTTGGAATGACAATGAATACTGGTGCTTTTTGGGATAATCGGAATGTTTTGTTCTATTCTAGGATAGGTTATGAGTATACAGCTAAAACCTCGGAAAAAGAATTCATTAATACTTTCCAAGAGAAATTAAATCTAGATAGTGGAGATTATAGAGTCTCTCAACTGCTAGATAGAACTGATATCATATGTAGGTCTTATAGCTTATCAGGACAAAATATAAGAATTCCTAGTATTAACTTTTACAAAAGCATAGGTATTCCAGGCGCTGATGTAGGAAAGAACCACAAGGAGAACTTGATGCTTTTGGGTTTAAGCCTAGATGAATTGGCCTCAATTAAAAGTAGCACTTCTTTGAACGCCTATCACGATAGATACATTCATCTAGAACCAGATGCAAATAATCCTTTTGCTGATAATGATTCCAAAAGATATTTTAAATATACATTACAACTTCAGGGGATGCTGCTTGTTCAAAACACCCCTCAAATAGTTACTCCTACACATAACGGCAATCCTATTACTGTGTATTCCAGGGATAATCAGTTTTTTAGTTCCCGATTGTTTTCTGAGAATATTAATGTCACTACAGGAATAGCGGATGATATAGAATTTTATACTTATGAGAACGGTTGTATAAAAATCAACGATAACATTGATTTCGCGCTTATTCGAGGTGTTCAAAACCTCTATTTCAAATATAAGGATAGTAACAATTTGGTTACAGATGTTTTTAACGCAGCTATAGAGATGACCAATAAAATGGAAAGAAGAAGAGGAAATAATGGTGAGATTCCCAATATCCCAGCAGGATTTACCCAAACTGAAGACTACACAGATGATAATGTGCCTGGTGTTGATGCCACTTTTTCTTATCAAAATGATTCAGGAGACGTTGTTACTGAGGGTAATTTTAATATTCGCAGATATAACAACAAGGGAAAGAAAAAGTTTTTGGTTAGGGTTGTAACATCTTCTTCAACAGCAGGAAATGGCGATCTAACCAATTTCTTTGAAAATCAGAGTTTAGGTTTTCAGCTGGAATATCGTAATACGCTTAGATTGTATGCAAATCCCTTGCTGACTGCTGCTGTTATAGGAGCTTTAGTACAATTTAATGAAGACGTTATATGCCAGGGCTTTGCATATATTGATGGTAGCTGCTATCCAAGTGCCGAACACGTAAATGGAGAAGCTTTAGATACTGATTATTTTACCGCACAAGAAGACAACGTCAACTTTATTTTAGCACTTAATGCTTTTGGTTTCAAAAGGTTTAGAATCGGCAATGATGTTTTTCATGACCTAATTTATGAAGACGAAGGATTATCATCAATACAGGACTTGATTATTCAAGATGAAAATAATTATCATGACGGACACCTTCATTCCACCGATGTAGCTCAACAAGAAAACTGCAGTGATACGCTATGATAAAAGGAGTTCAAATATTACTGTTTCTTACTTTTTGTGTTTCGATTTCTTGTGTAGAGAAAAAAAATAAAGTGGAGAACACAGAAACAAAAAAAAAAATCTCCCTAAAAAAGGATTCCTTGATTGATTCTCATGAATTTCCAAGGAATGAATTAAAGAACTTTCCTAATAAATACAAGTTAAGCAATGATGAAGCACGAAGGATATTAAAAGATAGCGCAAGATATTGGATGCACTATTTAGAGATTGCCAAAGGTAGACAAAACAGAGATAGTCTAAAATTTGTAAAACGGCAGAAAAACAAAAGCGATAGCCTTGCAAAAAATATTTATCCAATAGACAAAGAACTTCCATTTGGTTCCGAAATTCTTGTAAGTCACACTTTTCCCAAGACTGAATATTTCTTCAATTATGATGAAAATGGGCTTCATAAAGAAACTACCCCACATTTAAAAGAAATGTTTTCTGTTATAAAATATTATATCGACCATGGAGCTACAATAGAAGAGGCTCATTCCTATGTTGAACTTAATCAGATTGAACATATTTCTTTTAATAACAATGAAATAGATAGGGATTATTTTATTTCCTTACAAAAGGATTCGAAGGAGTTTTTCAAACCAAATTCACAGATTCCATTTTCTTACAGGTTGGGAAACTTTGGATTGTATGAAACCTATTATCACGTTATCGAGAGAGGTAATGGAGAATGTTTTGCAGAAAGCAGATCAGATTTTTTAAATAAGTGCTGCAACCATTTCTATAATTGTCAGTCCTGGGGTTTTCTAATTCTTCGAGATCCCAAGACAAAGGATGCTAAGATATTCAACTCCTTTCTAATTCTTCCTCAAGACGCGAGTGCTGTTATTTTTAGATTTTTCTTCATAGATAATAATCGTATTCTGTTTTTTGATGGCTATAGTATGGATACTACCGACCCTGATGGCTTCAGCAAATCGATAAACTCGTTAAGAGAAGCAATAGAAGCACAAATAATGTCTAATGGAGAAATCAAAATTGTATTCAAAAATAAAACATAATTGTTATGCCTAGATACCTCCCTCCATTATCTGTACTAATTTCACCGGATCAACTGCCAGAAAGCTTGAGCTTTTTAGTAGGAGGGGTTGAGTCAATCTTTTCGAAACTCTATTTTAGGGATTTTCATACTTCAAGGGCGTACTATTCCAATGAGATTTTACACCAAATTACTCTAGTTAGTGAGTCCAAAATTGCCATCGGCATTGATTCTGCCAACGAGTTGCAACTTGTTTTAAATCCCAGTTTTGTTCAGGGTAATCCTTCCGAATTCCCATTAACACTTTCTTGGTATTGGCCAATTAAAAAATATATCGAAAATTTCGAGGTTGCCAAGTTCGATTTCTCTTTTCGTTCGTTTTATGATCTGCTATTTATGATTAGCGGAACAGAAGAACCGCTACTTTTATTAAATCTAATAAACATTTTTTATGAAGAACTTGGAGAAGTAAACTCCCAAGATTCTTATCAGGCTTTTATCGACGATTTCAACACGAAAAATAATCCAACAACTCCAATAACCAGGCCTGCTTTTGATGACAATCTGCTAATAGTTGAGGATATAATAAATCAACTAAATTCAAACGGGAATGACTACAATGTAACCGAGGTAATATTTCAGGATTATTTTGTCTCTAATGATCAGTTCGGGACAATTACTTTTAAGTTAGAAAGTCTCTTTTCCGCTTCCTTGGGACAATTCAGTTTAAATACATTGTCTAGCTTATTTGTCCCAAAGTCTAAAGCTTCATTAGACAGTTTGTCTCTTGCTCTTGAATTTCCTAGAACTTGGTTAAAACCTATAGATCCAAATACCCTTGATGTTATTGAAGGAGATATTAAATCAACTTTAACTTTTGATGTCGGGAATCTACTTTTTGATACCAGTACAGGATTTGAATTTAACAACACAAGTTCTTTTACGTTGACCCCCTCTCAAATAGGGAATACAGGTCTTATTATTGAAGTTACGAATTTAAAACTCGATTTAAAGGACGATACAAATATCCCCGAAGCCGATGCTTATGGCTATGGACCAGAGTTCAAGGGAGTATACGCCCAAACCGCTTCGATTACCTTACCCAAAAAATGGTTCGATAACAACGAAAACAACCCAAATACGACCGCTCGATTGGCGGGTTATGATATCTTGGTGGGTACGGGTGGCTTTTCCGGGCGTATGGCTTTGGAGGTCATTGATGGTACCAGTGACCCCTTATTGGTTAAAACGGTAGGCACCAATGGCTTTGAGGTGGGTTTTTCGGCCTATAATATCAATTTTGACCGGAATAAGGTGGTGTTCTCCAGTATTGTGGGTCGGTTGAAGATTCCCAAACTAAAGGATGAATTGGGCAATGATGCCGAAATAGATATCCAAGGCCACTTGGACTCTGATGGGGATTTTCTGTTAACGGCCTCCGAACAGGACGGCTTTACGCCCATAGAAATCCCGGAAGTACTCAAAATCTATATCCAGGGCGTAGAACTTGGCCAGGAAGATGGGGATTTCTTTATCGGTACCACGGCGGACATCGAATTTACCAACCCGATCATGAGCAAACTGCTCTGTGCAGAGAATGGGACACCTACCCGAATTGCCTTGCCTAACGTACGTATCTATAGCAATGGCAACTTTGAAATTGTTGGTGGCGGTATTCCGTTACCTACAAATTTTGGGCTGTGTTTGGGCCCGGTAAACATGAGTATTACCAACCTTAATTTCACTTCCCACCAACAGGAATATAACGGCGTTCAGCGGGAATACAAGTGCTGGGGCTTTGATGGGGCCCTAAATGTAGATCCCTTGGGCGTTGATGTTAGGGGCAACGGCGTAAAATATTGCTATACGGTAGATGATGACCCGGCCAATGGCAAGCCCGGTCATTCCTACATTCGTATCAGTACCATTGAGGTGGACCTCATTATTCCAGGGAATGCTTCTCCCGACTCGGCTACGGCCATCATCAATGGATATGTATCCATACCGGAACCAGGGGTATCTACGGAATATTCCGGTGGGGTGTCCTTAAAATTGCCCAAGGTTGGTATCAGCGGAAGCGTGGAGATGCGGGTGGATCCCAAATATCCGGCATTTATTTTGGATGCACGTGTTGAGATTCCGACCCCCATACCATTGGCGGCTACAGGGCTGGGGGTTTTTGGGTTCCGAGGGCTTCTGGGCATGCGCTATGTCGCCGAAAAGGAAGCTGTGGGACTTACCTCCGGTGTGGACAGTTGGTATGATTATTATGTGTAT
Source organism: Ulvibacterium sp. (assembly GCF_965228935.1). GTDB lineage: Bacteria > Bacteroidota > Bacteroidia > Flavobacteriales > Flavobacteriaceae > Ulvibacterium. The sequence goes on from NZ_OZ245846.1 coordinate 2,122,432, forward strand.
CCTGAACGTGGTATCAACATTCAAAAATTCAGTGGCCCCGCACAGACCATAGACTATAAAAATCCATTTTCACTGGGTGCAGGTGCGGCGATTGCTACCTATGGCAATGATTCGATCATTAACTTCCGGGTCTTTCTTTTGCTGTCCATACCCAGTTTGTTCTTTATTGAAGGGAAGGCCAACATCCTGAGCAAGCAATTGGGATTAGACGATACGGACGAGCCCCCGTTCTTTGCATTCTTGGCCATTGGCGATAACTCCATCGAAGCAGGTCTAGGGGCCGATTTTAAGCTGCCCGGCAATAGTGGAGACCTTTTGGAGATCCGTGCAAAGGTAGAGGCCGGTTTCTTTTTCAACAACCCTTCGGCATTCTATGTGAACATTGGTACCAAACAGGATCCGATTACTGCAAGGGTAGTTAGCCTTATAACAGCGCAGCTCTATTTACAGTTATCCGCCAAAGGTATCGAGGCCGGGGCCCGTGCAGAATTCGAGTTCGACAAGAAATATGGCCCGGTTCGAGTCAGGGCCTATGCCTACATTGAAATGGGAGGGTTCATCAGTTTCGAACGTCCCCAATTGGGAGGTTATTTTGCCGTGGGCGGAGAAGCACTGGTTGACATCAAGGTTCTCAGTATCTATATCGGTTTAGACCTCTTATTAGGTGCAGAGGCGGCCAGGCCTTATTTAATCTATGGCGAGTTTCGGCTTTGCGTTAAGGTGAGGATTCTTTTTGTAAAGATCAGATTCTGTGGCAAGGTATCCCTGAAATGGGAGAAATCGCGGGTCATAGACCGTACACCAATTCCACCCATTGCCCAAGAAGAGGTGTTGGAATTGGCCAAAGGCGTACATATGCTTACCGGGGATGCCTTTGATTTGGCACAGTTGAATACCAATATTACGGATCCAAACTATGTTCCTTCTGCCAATAACAACAAATTCAATAATACGGTCTTACCCTTGGACACCTATATTGACATAAAATTTGGAAAGGCATTGGATCCTACGGCGGTTTCCAATAAAACCGGAAGTATCAATAATCCACCCGTAGGCAATGTCGAATTGATTCCCCCTCAAAAAACCATACGGGGTAAGGAAGTACGTCAGGTTAAACATGAATATTCCATAGAGGATATTGAAATCAAGGCATGGACCGGAAGTACTTGGGTCGATTATAATCCCTATGAGGCCTTGCTACCCGATGCCGTGGATAGCGGGGTAAATACCGCCAATCTAAAATTGGGCCATTGGCAGAAACCGGGGAAAGAGTATAACGCTTTACGATTATTGGGAGACTCACCGTTCTCTTTTATCCAATTGGGAGAACCGGGCTGGTACATACCGGAGCAATTGGGGATTACGGCCACATCATTGTTCTGTGAGGCATCGCCCTTGGAACCGGAATGTGCCAATTGGCTGAAAAAAGACCTAGGGATTACCTATTTGGCCAGTACAGATTTAGCCGAGAATGATGCTTCCATTGCCAACCAAGAGAATTTCTTTACCACAGGTCGTTTGGCCTTCTGGGTACGCGGACCAATATTTGTGGAAAATTTGGGGGATAACTACAATGCCACGGTAGCCGCCGATTCCAATACTTTTGGATTTGCCAGATCCCTTAAGATCTTCAATTTTATGTCCGTGGAGATTCGAGTACCCAATCCCTCTCGGGTTATTAAACTCAAGTTATCCACAACGGCGGAAGGTGCTACCCTTTCCTTTTATAAATCCATCATCAATGACGCCTCCCTTACCGTACAGTATCAATTGGTGGATGAGGTATACAAGACTCGAGCAGAGCTGGCGCAAGAGGTGAACTACGAAAATGCGGATCAGAGTATTAGTAGAGTCATCGTACAACCCGATTTTCTAAATTTGGAACGTATTAACGTTCTTAACAGCAGGTTGGAAACATTAGGCAATGAGGCTTATGAAGCTTATGCCGCGACCACTGGCGGTGAAACGGAATTGATAGGATCCGGTGATGCTTCGGAAGAATCGGCCATACAACAGGAAATCATTGGTCTTATAGAAACCGGTTGTGCCGCCAATGTGCTTGGCGAACAACTTACCGGGGGTATCGGACAAATGCAGATAGGCACTTCATTTTGTGTGGGCATGCTCGATTCGGTACTCGAAAGTCTGGATGCGTACACAAGTTGTACCACCTTGGTACATGAGGTATGTTGGCTGTCCGAGGTCGATTATGAATTCAATTTGACCATACCTGCCCAACCCGCAATTCAAGAGGATTTTGAATTGGCGGAACAGAGCGTCTCAAAGGTTATAGCCCCTATCTGGCGTCCCGATACCAAATACTATATGCATTTGTGCCTCAGGGATACCGTGGATAATGATGAAGGCGGAAGTTCCGCGGACTATCATTATTATTACGGTTTCCGTACCGCTGGACCTATTGGACATTTCCATAATGCCAATGGGGTTTCCTATGGGCTGAACCCTACTACGGGGGAAACCAATAGAGACGGTAACGGGAATTTAATCGCCCCGGAGCGGTTTCCTTTGGCCAATCTCACGGATTACATAGACTATGGCCGTTCCTACCCCAATGCTGATGGAAATCTGTTGGCGTCTAAACCGCTCTTTTATGCCAACCAACAGGCCAAATTGCAACTGTTCTTTGTACGTCCGCAGACCTACCATATGTTCAACACCTGGGAGGCCAAAAATGGGTTTGCCGAAATTGTTTCCGAAATGAAGGTGATTATCAAAGACCCGGTAAAGGACATTTTAATACCCTATCCGCTACCCGTGGACTTCGATGAGACCACTATACCGAATACGGAGGAAGTTTGGGAAGATGATACCGAACCCTTGGTGCCGGAACATGTAAAATTTTGGAACAACTTGGTGGGTTCATCCGCTTCCTGTGTAGCTACGGGAGGAGAAGCCGTTCGGCCGAAAACCAAGAAGCGCACTATAAGGCTTACGAACCTAAAGCCACAAAAACTATATACGGCTTTGGTGAATAATGTACATCAAGGTACGGTTACCGAGGTGCATAACTATGTCTTTAAGACGTCCCGTTATGCCAATTTTACCGAGCAAATAAATAGCTATCAGTTGAATGATGGCGATGGAAATACCGGAGAGGCGATCTTTAGGATTCCAATATCACTTTCTGCCGCTGACATCGATACCTCGCTAAACATTATTGATTCCATTGCGAATGAAAACAGTCCGGATGCAGCGAATCTGGCCCTCAGAAATCGTTTTACCGACCGTTTTGACCGGGTGGTCGAGGGCCTTTGGGGCCTAACCCCCTTGCCAGTCGCCGAAACCACGGAATTCAATGCGGTGGTGGATCAAAATACTGGGGATACCATTGTCCTGTGGATACGTAATCCGGAAACGTTTAACGACCCCAAGACCTTGGAATCAAATCTGGAAACGAGTATTCAGATCCTAAACAATGCCAATGACCAGGTAGATGGGAATTACAAAATACTGCATTCCAAGGACAGGGCCCAGGTGCTTATCATGCGCAACAACAAAAAGATTACCAATACTGCTTTACGGATACGTTTCCAATATTTATTATGGAATGGAACTACCTACGAAATAGAGGATACCGTGTTAGTGGAGAATTTAAACATATTTGGGATATGAGTTTTCAAAAGGAATATTCTTTTAGTTGGAACGGTCAGACCGTATCTCTTTCCAATGCACATATGAATGAGTTTAGTAGTGAGCTCGTTTTTTATGGTCGATTGGATAATGGGGCAAGCGGGATAGTGAAGACCGACTTATTGGGCAATGTTGTCTGGAGCAAACAAATCGATGTATATGAAATTTTGGATACTGTTAAGTTATCCAATAGCGATTTGTTAGTTGCCGTTAGAATTACCTTGAATGCCAGGGGTTTTGCCATACTTAGAATTTCTCCTGATGGGAACTTGATTTGGTCAAAAGAATATGGTAATAACACCTTGTCAAATCCTGCAGGAATCAATAGAAATCGTTTTGTAGTATATGACGACAACACAATTTTTGTTATAACCGATAGAAGTATCATATTAAAAATTGATGGAAATGGAGATGTGGTAAATCAAATCGATATGCTCTTTATCGTAGCTGATATTTGGTACGCTAAGATTGAGAGTAATCAGATTGTCATAGTTGGATGGGACGCATATCAAACTTCAGACATAATATCATTGGTATCTATAGTAAAAATAGATTTTAATCTTTCTATCCTAAATAAAAAAAGAATAGAAATTTCCAAAAATGACATCCCAGCCAACAATATTAGCTCTGGTTTTTTCGGTTTTGAAGTAATCAATGGATTCTACTATATTTTGGGATCAATCAAAACAGGACCAGATCCTAGCGATACAGAACTTCTGCTATACAAAATTCCGACTGATTTAACCAATCCTACTCAAGCTACTTGTAAAAGATTTGAGGTGACCAGATTTGTTTCCGAGGTATTTTTGACTGCCGCTGGAATAGTACATGGAGATTTTGACAACAAGATATCATGGTTAATTGACCTCGAATCCTTTGATTACATAGAGTTTACTATTTTGTCCAGTTCGGGAAGCAATATTATTTATACGCCAATTGGAATAGGAAATAATAGCTTTTATTTAAGTTCCAATAGTGGTTCAAACAATTTCTTTGGAACAGTTGGGGTATTATCAAATAATCTCAATTTTTCACAAAGTTGTTTTGACGGAAATGTTTCTGGGAATATCTCTTTGATTTTTAGTACTGTTCCAATATCAATCGTTGATGATCCGGGAAGTTTAAGGGCGACAAATATTTCTAATACAATTTATACCGTTTCGTTAAACGATTTACCGTTTACGGAAAATGTTATTTGCATAATCGACCCTCCTGCAATTAAGGATCAATCTCCACATTTATATCTCCAATCCGCTGGCTCCACGGGTAATGATGGTAGCGTACCGGGGATTCACCTACGTTGGCTCTTAAAACAAGATTTGATCAACCATTTGCCCAAAGGTAATCTGGCCAGCAGTACGGCCAACTATAACAAACCCAATGATTTTGTGACCCTATACAGGGCACCGTATAACCCATCGGCCATCATTCTGGATTTCTCACAACCTCCAAAGGCCGTTGAAAACCGTAACGCTTTATGGATTTACCAAGTAGGGAGCCATACATTCTATCTCTATTTTAGAAACAAGTCGCAGTATGCTACCGTACGGGGAGCCTACGACCCGTTTACCCAATCCTTACAGTTCCTTCAAAATTATGGAACGGAAATCCTGGAATTGCGGACATCATCGGATTTGTTTTTTGCTCTTGGGCTTACATCCAGTTCTACCGCTACGGCGGCCAAGATGGAAACGGAAATTCTTTCGGTAGAGGGGAGTGGAATCGGGGAGAAACGGATTACCGTCCGCAAAACGTTCATGGGGACTGCTTTGTCCAACGCAAGGTTGGTGACCGAAAATGGAAAGGGGTTCCGATTTAGAGCTACCAATTGTCAGCTGACAGCCCTTGCCATTGAATTGTACAGTGTACTGTCCGATACCATAGAAAATGGAACGGGTTGGACGGAGTTGGGCCAATTTTCACTATCCGAAACGGACGCGGAGGTCTTTGGCCGATTGGAACCTGTAACCGGATCGGTGGATGGCACCTGGCCCAGATACAATGACGATGCCTTGGTAAACCTTCAGAACTACCAGAACAAGTGGAACCAACAGAACCCAAGTACCCTAAGTAGTATAAAACAAACGGTACAGGACTATGTAGCTTTAAGTAATGCTGGGGACAACCCCACGGCAGTGGAGGCTTTTTCTTTTGATGATGTCCTTCCGGATGGGGCCACGGCAGAAGAAAACAACTTTGAACTGTCCAACCTGCTACTATTACAGCAGGCTTCCTTGGATTTCCACGTCGCTAGGATGCTGGGACTAGGTTATCTTGATGTGGATGCCGTGGTTCAGGGCCCTGACACCTTTGTTTATATGGCGGTTTATCAAACGGCTGTTAGCCTGGTTGACGGACAATTGGTATCCGAAAACACGGAACATCGCTATATCAGCATGCCAACCTCTAGAACTGACGAGAAATTACCGACTTCGGTAGATTTAAGGCCTCCGGTACCAGGGGTATTCCAGAATAGTGGAATAGGGGAAGCAACAGCGTCCTTGACCAATGCCGACGGGTATTCTTTTGACGGGAAGGCCCGCTTTGTAACCCTTTATGCGGAGGAACCACAGGATTTATCACTGGACACCGGTTTTTATAATACTAACATAGAGTTCAATACGGCGTTGGAAACCTTCCCCGTTTTTGCAGGAATCGAATACAAAAAGACCGGGGAAAGCGATTGGAGAAGACCGGAACTGCCTAATACCCCTGATTATGTAAATGCGGCCCCTTCTGGACAAACGCCCTACAATGAAACCGTGCCTTTGCCCATTCCAGATGAAGGTACCCCCATTTTTGTACATCGAGAAACGGAAAATGGTGAGCATGTCTATAGCTCCTACGGAATCAATTGGTTTTCTAGAATACGCAGGAGCGTACAAGAGCACACCCTTACCACGGTCATTGACCCGACCAATACCTTAAAACCCCCCTCCGATAGGAGTGCGTTATTGATTATTGAGGAGAGTCCCTTATTATTGACAACGGCCAATGAACAGCAGTTGCTTACCAATATTATGGGATTGGACAAGACCTTGGTACGGTTAATGTTCAACTTTCACACGGAACAGGACATGATATCCTATAAGGTTACGGATAAGACCCTAAATGGTGCCACCGATCCTTTGGATGCCAATGCCATTTTTCCGGATAGCCAAGAGGTTTTTGCCGATGAAATCGAGATGTATTTTAGGGATTCCATGCCCTTGAACGTAACCGGTAGGGCCGTCGACATAACGGATCATGCCAGCAATGAAATCCTGTCGGAAATCACCACAGGCCCTTACACTTTGGATAGTACGGGCCAAGATGTATCCCCAACAATAGCTAACGGACAAATGGATAATTTTGTTGGGGGTGTCTTGGTATTGGAAGAGGAGGAATATATAATCCACCAAGTAACCGGTAATGAGGATACACCTACCTTCACGGTATATAAGAAAAAGGTTTCGGACAAGCTGCAGGACGGCAATACCCCAAATCCGTTGGAAGATCTTAAAGCTCCACAAGTCAAGACAGATGGAATGTTCCTGGCCGTGGAAAACCTGCAGAATATAGGAAGTTGGGGTATGCCCAATCCCCATCCCTTAAAAGTGCAGATCGGTGACAATTGGCCGATTCATAGGGAAGTAATTACCCAACTTGACCCTGATGGTAATATTGAGGAATACCTCCAAAAAACCAGAGGGATATGGGACAATGCTACTATAGAAAAGGTAGAACAACCCAAAACAGTGGTTCGTGATCCGGAAACCAATGAAATCATGGTTACCGAAACGGAACATCGCGGGCAATATAAAGCGACCTTTGGTTCCGCCATATTGGCGGACCATCCTCAGTTTTCAGGAGCTAATCCCGTGCAATGGCACAAAGGTATTGTACGTTTACATACTGTCAGTAATCCCAATGGGGAACGAAGGAACCTTGAGGTTTTCAAAATTGAGAACATAGGGACCGGTACTGCCTTGGTGGTTCACTTTACGGACAATAGTTTTGGTACCCCGGATAATGAAGAGATACAGATTGGCGGTTCGGTTCAGGTGAATTTTTATCCGGGATACCGCATTTACCTATATGCCAATGCTGCCGCAGGTATTACGGAGGACAAGATTCTTCCTAATATCGGGGAAAGGATAAAATATAGCTGTTTTGGTTTTAGAAGCGTAAACAACGCCAAGTCCTATTTTTCCAGAATAGCGGTACCCACGGTAATGTACGCCCAGGAAGTGGTCCTGCCTTTGGTACCCCAACAACCCATAGGTTCATTGTACACTACCCGTCCGGACAGTTTTGGCAAGGCGACTTACACTCTAACAACGCAATTTGATCATACCCCACATGGCATATTGTATTATAGGGCGGATGACGATGCTATTTTGAACGCGCTTTATACGGCTGCTACGGTTACTGTGGTAAAACAGGAAATCGCATCGTCGGATGCTTCTTTCTTGGCCAATCGCTGGCAAAACTTGTTGGGGTTCGATTATGATTATCCTCAGGATTCCTTCCAAACAGACGGACTTTTTGGTATCTATCCAGAAACGGTGGAAGGCTATCGTTTGCCGAATCCGGACAATCCAACTTTGTTTGCTATAGGTGAAACACCCGGAAGTATCGATCCCGGGAATATGGTGGATCAAATACGGCAGGCCGTCCTACAAATCTTTGTACCCTTGACGGAAGTCCCCTTGATCTATGAATATATGAATTCCGGGAATTATGAACCTATCCCCAAAAAACAGGTAATCCGTGATAGGAATGGCGCCCTTTTACCTCCTACGCCGCCGGGCACATCGGAATTTAACATAGCCCCCATGGCCAAAATAACCGGAACCAATGAAGTACAGTTTACGGATTTTACTTTGGACGGTACCTCCAACAACTTGTATTTCTATTCGGTAAGGGAGTTGAGTAATACCCTAAAGATGAGCGACTTCAGTCCTGTTTTAGGCCCTGTTAAGCTAGTAAATACAAATCCGCCCAAACAACCGGCCATTAGACAACTTGTACCTGTTTTGGAGAACACGCTCTTGGGTATTCCTCCACAGATGGAAGTGTCCATAAATGCCTATCCAAGGATAGAGAATATTAAGAAGTTAGTACTGTACCGGGCCTTAAACGCTTCGAATGCCCTCAGTATAAGGAGTATGAAGTTGGTCAAAGAGATAAACTTGGAAACCCTTGGAGTGCTCTCGGAGAACATATGGAAAATAAACGACGATTTTCAGGATTTAGCAGAAGTTCCGTTTGGTGATCCCTTGTTCTATAAGGTAATGGTATCTAGGGAAATAGAATATCCCGATAAGGATGATAGCAATGTTATCCTAAAGGAATTTATGCCTTCGGAATCGTCCAAGCTAACAGTTACCACTATTGTTGAAAATAGGAACCCCTTGGCCCCTCAGGCAAGTTATACGGGCAATCTTAGCGCCAATTCCGAAGAATTGCGGAATGTGGTGTTGTTCTGGGATAAAACCTCCTATAAAGCGACATATTACGTCTACAAGATGAACACATCCGGGCAATGGGCCAGAATACATGAAATCACTTCCAATGATGTCACTATAACCCTTCCATTGGAACAGACTTCCTTGGGGACTAATATCTTGTCAATGGTGAATGCGGATGGGGAGAATGTTTTTCACCATTTTAAAATAATCGTGGAGAATACGGCAGGATTGGTAAGCCGGGAAGAGTACATATTGACGGTACCTTCCGCTACCAATAATTGATGTAAAGTTGGATTGAGAATATAAAAAATTAAAACAATGAAAAGAAATAATGTAACGCTAAAAACCTATTTTGAAACGGGCGATTACCCTACCGAGGCACAGTTCATCGATTTGATCGATAGCTTTTTGAATATAGAGGAAAAGGATGCCGTTACGGGAATTACCGATAATGGGGATGGTACCTATACCTTCAGTTTGTTGTCCGGCGGGAGCATCACGCTGAACGGGGCGGATCTGCCCAATGATATCCCCATTGCCAATATCGCCGGCCTCCAGGCGGCCTTGGATGCCAGGGATCCCAGTAATTTTTTGAGCAAGGATCAGGATGAGACGACAAACGGTAGTATTTCCATTGTGCCCGACCCCGCTACCGCGCAAAAGTTCTTCTCGGTGGCCCGGGACGCTGTCTCCGGCCCGTCCATTCAGACTTCGGCCTACGTTTCCCTGAATGATGGGGCCAGTGCCATTTTTGGGAACAGTAGTTCAAGTGACGGCCAGGATTCCCATATTATCATCAGGAGGAACGGGGAATTGGAATTCAACGACAATGGTAGTACACATATAGTTTGGCACTCGGGAAATGATAATGGTTTGTTTCCATCAGCGGCACCTGAACTGGCGGGCGGCCAAGATTTGAATACCTATCAAACAGCAGGATTCTATTACCAATCGACTAATGCGGATGCTGCAAGTGGATTTAATTACCCCCCAGACCTGAGAGCAGGATCGCTGATCGTACAAAGGTCGGCAGGGGTTACCCAACAATATTACACCTATAATGACGGTTCCCCGGAAATATGGTTTAGGGCATTGTATACCGGTTCATGGTCGCCTTGGCGCAAGGTTTGGCATGACAGTAACTTTGACCCTAACGGACTTTTAAAGACTGTTGGCACCTCTGGAAAGGGTTTTGATAACGTATACCTACAATGGTCCGGTGATGGAAGCTCCAATAACGATTACATTGCGTTTAACGACTCCACCAATGCTTTTTATTTCAATGCCGATACTACTAGGCAAAATACTTCTGCAAATGCTAGTGTATATGTTGCGAACCTCTTCCTAAGCAATGCTAACAGGCGATTGCATGGCGGGGCAAATCATTCGCTCAGAATTACAACACCTTCTGGTTATGTGGATATTGGAAGTCAGAATGGAGGTTTTGGACATATTGTTACCGATAGGCCTACTTTTTACTTTAACAAGGGTATACAGGTAGACTCAGGATTGGTTAGAAGTTATGACGAGGATTTGATGTTGTCTCGATCGGGGAGCTCTCAGGACAGATTAAGAATTACCACCGGTCATTGTATTAGTGATCAAAACTTTTTGATTTATGGAAGAAGCGCGCAAGTACTTTCTATCAGGGCGTCAAGCAACAATGCAAATACTGCTTGCTACGCCCGTTTTGAGAAGCAAGATGGATCGGATAGGGGTTATATTGGTTATGGGTCAAGTTCCAATAGCAATCTGTATTTGGTCAATCAAGAAGGAACGGACTGTTTTTTGCTGTTGAAAACAAATGGAGAGGCCGAGTTCAACAACAATGTTAGGGCCGATAATTTCATTCTTTCTTCCGATAGAAGACTAAAGGAAGATATACGGCCTCTTAACGATACCATAGAGGTAGAATACAAGGAGTTTAAGTTAAAGGGTAGGGAAGGAAAAAGATACGGGGTCATAGCCCAGGAGTTGGAAAAAGAAGCACCCCATTTGGTAGAAACCGATGACCAAACAGGTTTTAAGGCCGTAAAGTATACCGATCTTTTAATTGCAAAGATGGCCGAAAAGGACAGGCAAATAAACCGTCTCGAAAAAAGATTAGGAAAATTGGAGGTGATGCTAGAAAAATTAACGCAATCACAGATGGGTTCACGGTCAACTTTTGAACCGGATTGCATTTAAGGAAATTCTACCAACCATATGAAACAGTGATAACATAATTTGTTGTAAAGGAATGAAAAACGAAAATTTTGAATTGCTTTCTGCCGCTCTGCGCTCTATAGGCGGAAATTTTGATGTACCTACCTTGGAGCTTATTTTTTTGGTAAATGAAGAAATTAAAAGTAAGGGAGACCATATTTCTATTGGTGATATTCGGAAAGTGAGCCAAAAAATAGCCCAAAAGTATGGGATTGAGAAAAATGGGACTGGCCAAAAGAAAACCTAAACAGTTGAAAACTGACCTTGGAGTGCAATGCAGGGTCGGGGGTATTTTCATAGTCAAGCCGAAAAAGTCATCATGTCATTTCAAAGTAACATGGTTGTAAAAGAACATAATTGGTAATTTATTAAGTATGAAAAGAGATAATGTAACGCTGAAGACCTATTTTGAAACGGGCGATTACCCCACCGAGGCACAGTTCATTGATTTGATCGATAGCTTTTTGAACATAGAGGAAGAGGATGCGGTTGTTGGAATTACCGATAATGGCGACGGCACCTATACTTTCAGTTTGTTGTCCGGCGGGAGCATAACGTTGAACGGGGCGGATCTGCCCAATGATATCCCTATAGCCAATATCGCCGGCCTCCAGGCGGCCTTGGATGCCAGGGATCCCGGTAATTTTTTGAGCAAGGATCAGGATGAGACGACAAACGGCAATATCTCCATTGTGCCCGACCCGGCTACTGCACAAAAGTTCTTCTCGGTGGCCCGGGACGCTGTCTCCGGCCCGTCCATTCAGACTTCGGCCTATGTTTCGCTAAATGATGGGGCCAGTGCCATTTTTGGGAACAGTAGTTCAAGTGACGGCCAGGATTCCCATATTATCATCAGGAGGAACGGGGAATTGGAATTCAACGATAATGGTAGTTCACATACGGTTTGGCATTCTGGAAATGATGGCCTTGGTAGTGGCTTGGATACGGATTTATGGAATGGAAAACAAAGACCTACAAACTTTGGAAATTCTCTTTATAATGGAAATGCATACCAGTCAAATCTTGATTTAAACACGGTTCTTGTAGTAGGTGAGAGTAGATTTTCACAAGGAAACGGGGCAAATCACCCAGCAAGTTCTGCTGGTTATATCTGGACAACTGCCGGAGGAGATACTGCTAATAGAGGAGTACAATGGTATGTTCAAAACAATAATAATGGTCTGGTTTACTTTCGCTGTATGAATGGTAAAACGTGGCATAGACTTGCAAAAGCAGGAGAATTGAGCGTTTTTGTTCGCAATGATGGTAGTGCTGGTACCAGGTTTGGTGGCAACTATCTTCAATTTAACGGCGATGGGGCTTCAAACAATGACTATATCGCGTATAATGATTCCACCAATGCCTTTTATTTCAATGCCGACACCACAAGACAGAATACAGCGGCCAACGCCAAAGTATATGCCAGCGAATTCTATGCTGGAGGAACCTATTATTACGGAGATGACAAAAGGATGTTCCAGTTTTCAGATTCATGGCTCCGATTGAACCCTTCGAACCATTTTACATCTGGTATTTATTGTGCTTCTTCCATTCTGAGAACGGACAATCAATTGCAAGTAGGTTCAAGTGGCAGCAAATTTTTGGCCAATAGTGCTGGGGACGTTAAGATAAGCGGTGCTTTTTTGAGAAGCGCCCATAACACTGGTTATCTAGAGGGCTCTTATAACAATATTGGTGTGAATAGTACAAAAACGAATCCAATATACGTAATAGGCTCTAATTATGTACCTGGCCAGGAAACTTTAGGTAATATGTATGGTATCGGCTATTCGAATTCCTCGGCAAGTTTTTTGAACTCAACGGATTTAGGAACTAATCCGGCCGGTTGGGGCCTATATATTGCGGCTGACGGTAATGCCCGAATATTTCTGAACGCAAGTAATGGTAGAGGATACTTTAAGGATGTTATTTACGCCTCCAATTTTATTCTTAATTCGGATGAAAGATTAAAAGAAGATGTTGAGGATATAAATGTTGAAAATTTGGCGGTTCGCTGGAGGAAGTTTAAAATGAAGGAGGATAAGAATAAGGGTCAAAGATATGGCGTAATTGCCCAAGAACTTGAAAAAAGACATCCAGAGTTTGTCAGAACGGATGATGAAGGCAATAAATCCGTGGCCTATATTGATTTATTGGTGGCCAAGAATTCAGAGTTGGAGGCCAGACTGAGAAAATTGGAAAAACTCATTGAAACACTTATATAATGGCAGTACCGAATAATTACAGTTTTAAACTGTCCGATGTGGCCAACGAAATTCCCGGAGGCCAGTCTAGCCTCGAGGAGTGCATTACCGAATCTACGGATTCGCTATTTGATCCGGCCTACAAAGGATCCAAAAACTCCCTTCGAAATTTTAGGAACTATAATGCATCCACTACCACTTCAGTATCCCTTGGATTTGGAAGCACTGCCTCGGCAGCTTGCACGGCACAAGGTACGGGAAACAATGTTACCAGGTATATGCCATTGGGCCAGGGATTTTCCACGGCAACACACCTGTACTCCAACAGTGCCGGGACCACCAATGCGCCCTATGGATACTATTCCCAATCGGGAATCGTAAGGTTATGGTCCGGTAACAGCTTTTCGGGATCCACACAGTTTTGTGGAGCCTTATAGTAAACTTTAAACTTTATAATTTAGAACAGGTGATAGTATTATTGGATAACGGCCACGGTGGCCTGGTTAATGGGATATATCAGACTGCGGGTAAAAGAAGTCCGCTTTGGAATGATGGGACCCAACTTTTTGAGGGAGAATTCAATAGAGCTATTGTTAATGGGATTATTCAAGAGCTGACCAAATTTAGAATACCTTATGTTAATATAGCCCCGGAGTATCGAGACGTTCGATTAGAGACCCGGATTAATAGGGCCAACCAATATTCACCAAGAAATAGTTTCTATTTAAGTGTACATTCCAATGCCGGCGGAGGTCATGGCTCCGAGATTTTTACTTCTCCGGGCAACACCAAAAGTGATAGGATAGCCACAGTTTTTGGTGAAGCGTATCTTAGGACATTTCCGGATAGAAAGCTACGTACGGATTTTACGGATGGAGACTTGGATAAAGAAAGAAGATTCTACGTTCTAACGAGAACAAGAATGCCTGCAATCTTGACCGAGAATTTTTTCATGGATAATGAAGAGGAATGTAAGAACATTTTGATGACTAGGGAAGGAAGGGATAAGGTTGTCCAATATCATATGAATGCAATTCAAATAACGCGACAAACAATTTTCTAATCAAAAAACTAAAATCATGGCTAATTTAAACTGGTTTCCTATTAATCCGTTATTAAAGGACAATGGTACTTTTTATGCCTTATCATTTGAAGAAAATGCTGAAAAGTTAAAACCTGTTGCCCTTTCAAAGGATGATAATCCTTTTGCCCAATTTAATGTGATACAAAATACCATTAACATTGAAACTGCCGCTGAACTGGGAGTTGGTATTGGTTCCATTTCTGGGAGTTACAAATCATTTATTCTTAGTTACGAAGCCATGCTGTATACCGAAAAGATCGTGACCACGCCTGTTGGGGGAAAAATCTATGGTACCCGTTGGGGCGCGGGACTTAGGGTTGTATTAAAGGTAAGTGATATACAATCAAACGCTAGTTTTAATTTTGGTGCAATCGCCGCCTCCGCAGAGTTAGGATTGGCAAAGGTAGAGTACGAAATAAATGGCATTGGAATAAGTTCCCCGAACATTTTGAAGGTGCTTCCCGGGCCGGGGGAGTTTAATTTTGAAAACTATTCAAAAATCATAGAGGCCGCCGAGAAAGTGAAAAAGTATATGGCGGACAACTCCGATAAATTAACTCCCGAACCTTTTCAGGTTTTTATGTCGGATGAAATTAACAAGGATGTATTCAAGGATTCCCGATCGGTCATTTACGCGGCAAGAAACATTATGAGTAGGAACACACTTGGGGATGCCCTCGGCAATGCAAGAGGTAAGTTTAATCCTGAAATTATAACTGGATTCTATGCTAAAATGGGTATTTTCGACTATAATGCAAGACCTTCAAGAGAAGATAGGAGGGAGGCATCGGACTTTTTGGATGCCTAGTAAATACCATTTTAAAGCTTTCCAATAGCCAAGATAGACCTTTCAAAAATGCCTACCCGTAACAAACTGCCTTCCAATCCTCTTAACCGCATTGCGGTATGTTTGTCAGGAGGAGGTTACCGAGCGGCTTCTTTTCAACTAGGTACCCTTTCCTATCTAAATTCCAAAAAATTTGGTGCTTCAACGGTACTGAAGAACGTAAAAGCAATTTCCACTGTTTCCGGCGGAACCATTACAGGAGTATACTATACACTTCAGATACAACGTCAAAAAGCTTTTGAAGTAATTTTTAATGAGCTAAAGGACTGGCTCTCCCATACAGATTTGGTGAAGAAAGGGTTGAAAAAATTAAATGAAAATGGTACATGGAAACACCAATATAAAAGAAGAAATCTAATTAACGCTTTTTCTGAACTATATGATGAAACTCTTTTGGACGGAGCAACAATTTCGGATTTAAAATCTTTGAAAAATGGTCACTTGGAATTTGTCTGCTTTAACTCTACGGAGTTCAATAGAGGCTTAAGATATAGATTCCAAACAGGAGAGGGGAGAATATTTTTCGGTAGTGACGGATTGCAGTTGGGCAAAAACATTTATAGCGAATTTCGATTGGGAGATGTAATTGAGGCGTCTTCCGCTTTTTCAGGAGGTTTTGAGCCGATTGCAATGCCAGAGGATTTTCTCGCTTCGGATACTGAAGCTTACAAGGCAGTCAAACTTAAAAAGGGCTATCGTGAAGCTGTCGGCCTAATGGATGGTGGAATATATGATAATCAAGGAATAACGGGCATAGAGGATTATGAAGACAATAAAGGGGTAAGGCCTTTTGATTTGATTTTGATTTCGGACGTATCCTCCCCCTATATAACCGATTTTGATTTTTCCATTGAAAGATCCGGAGGGATACGGGAAAAAACCATTGTTGATTTATTCGGCAGTATTGCCAGGATTCGACGTATTACCTTAATCTTTATACTTTCGATTTATGTATTGGGAATTTCCCTAATGCTGCATAGTCAATTTATAAATTCTACAATTTTGGGTATTGGCATAGCACTTACAGGGATGGGAGTAGTGTTTACATGGATCTTCTATTTGGCGCATAAGCTTATTTCAAAACTATACCGGAATGCAATAAATTATATTTTATGTCTAATCCCAAAATATTTTAGGGATAGGTTGTCTTCTTTTGATTACAAAAATACAAAGATCAAAAGATTGGAATTACTGCTTTTGGATAGAATAAATTCACTTAAACTACTATTGCCGGGAATCTTTCTAAAGCAAATAAGGAGATTGCATTACGAACGTCTTTATGAAAACAAAAAATATGAAAACAGAAGGGCTACTTGTGTAGTGCGGCAGCTAACAAAGGAGGATTTTGAATTTAAAAGAAGCAAAAACTTGGACAATCTTGATTTCCTTTCAGAACACATTCCTGATTTTAAGGAAAAAACCTTCGAGAAAATAGTGGGTGAAAAAATTGCAAGTTACACTGAGAAGGCGGCAGATTTTGGGACTACACTTTGGTTCACTGAGGAGGACAAGGTTGAGGAACAGTTAAAATGCCTAATAATAAGTGGTCAGATCACATGCTGTCATAGCCTACTGATCTATCTTACCAACTTCATTTATGACCCAAGGTTCCCACAATTGGAAGACGAAGTAAAGGAATCGGTTATTGAACTTCAAAAAGATGTTCTGCAAGATTGGAGAAAGTACAAAACTCACCCGGAGTTTCTTTTCGAAGAATTAACATCAACTTAGGAACGATCAGGTATGGAATGCCGAGCATAATTTAAAATAACTGACGCCTCTTTTGCTTTTTCTACGTAATGGGGAACACCAAAAAGTTAAATCATGTATTTGTTCTCCCGCTCTTAGGCCTTATGGGAATACTCCCATTTTTCATAAAAAATACCTCTTTTACTATCCAAGCATCCTTAAGGTCATTAAACAATGCAGATGACATTTTTGTATAGGTCAAGGTGTATTTCTTGCACAATTGATTTACGCTTTATAATGAGCCCTGGTCTATTGTTCAGCTTCGTTTTCAACGTTTGGTTGATTTATTCGTGATCGCTGAAGGATTACCTACGGTTTTCCTTGGCGTTCAATATTGCAAATAGAAAGCCCGGGCTGTCGCGCGAGTCACTTGTTTCAATCCAAAACCCGAACTGTGTCCTGTTTTTCCTTAAAACAAGGAACCACGCTTTTGGGCGTGGTTTTCTGAGTGTCGTGATCGCGACAGGATTACCTTTGGTTTTCCATGGCGGCCCCTGATGAAAATGGAAAGGGCACCGACTAGCGCCGCTGTTTTTTCGTTTTATTCCGAGTATTGCAAAGCCCTTGGCTTTTATACGCTCCATAAAACAAAAATCCACCAACAAAGTGGTGGACTTTCCGCTTTAAGTGATCGCGACAGGATTCGAACCTGTGACCGTCTGCTTAGAAGCTCTTTTGGACGGGGTTCTTCAAATTAGAATTTTTTATATAATTAACTGTATGTCAAACAATTAAATTAATTTTGATATCAAATGGCATTGTTTGATTTCACGGATTTGTTTGCAAATTGTTTGCAAATTTTTTTAGTACCTTGAAGTATATGAGGACGTATTTGACCCTTTTATTGGATACAAGAAGAGCAAAAAAAGATGGTTCGTTTCCTATCATTTTTCGCCTTACCCACCTGCGAAAAACAACTTCGATTTCTACTGGATATTCAATATTAGAAAAATATTGGGATTCCAGAAAATGTGAAATCAAAAGAAATTATACAAGAGTCGAATCTATTGCAAGACTAAATACGCTACTTCTCAAAGAAGAGGCTAGAGCTAATGATATCATAAATCAACTTTACGATAAAGAGAAGCTCAATTACATGTCCATCACACAAGTAAAAAACAGAATAACCCGAAATAATACTTACGATTCATTTTATAGGTACGGAGAATCACTTGCCGAGGACTTGAAAGTTTCGCATCGGTATGGTACAGCAAGGAGCTATAGAGGAATCATTTCTATACTAAGAACTTTTACTAAAGGAAAGGATTTGAAATTCAATGAACTTAACTACGATTTTATCAAAAAATTTGAACGTTATCATCTGGCTAAAGGAAATAGTATCAATAGTCTTTCAGTTTATCTTAGAGCTATTAAGGCTATTTATAATAAAGGCATTAAGGCAGGATTAATTGAAAAAGAAGCTTACCCTTTTGCAAACTATTCAATCAGGCAAACCCCGACAGAAAAACGAGCACTAAAGATTGATGATATTAGAAAAATCCTTGAACTAGAAGTTCCCAGGGATGTCGTTTTGTTCCGATATCGGAACTATTTCATTTGCTCGTTTCTCTTATACGGAATGAACTTTACTGATATGTGCTATCTCAAACTGGAAAACATAATAGATGGTAGGATAAAATTCCGAAGACGAAAAACCTCAAAATTATATGATATTAAAATAACGGAGCAATTAGCTGAGATTCTAAATTTATATGTAAAGGGTAAAGAGAAAGACGATTATATTTTTCCTGTTATTAAAAGAGAAAATCCAGAACTCCAAGAACGAGAAATTTCTTGGGAGCGTCAACGTTATAACAGAGGACTAAAGACAATTGGAGAATTGTGTGGTATTGAGCAAAAATTGACTACTTATGTATCCCGACACAGTTTTGCTACCCAAGCCATGTTAAATGATGTACCGTTACAGGCAATTTCTGCAATGCTTGGGCATAGCAAGTTGAATACTACTCAAATATACTTAAAGTCCCTACCTAATAATATTCTTGATGATTACAACCAACAATTAATATCAGCAATTTAAATGATATTTGGTTGTCATTATTTATGATTCATCCTTATCATGTTTCTTCAAAATAATTCTCCAACATGTATCTTAACCAACTCAATATCAAAATATCATATGTGAACCTCCTGGTTTCAAAAATCGTTCGATTTTCAAGACCATCCATTAAAAAAGCTGCTTGCCAGTAAAATCCTAAGTTTCCAGGGAATCGATTTGACCTTCAATTTTGCCTATTCTCCCTTTCCATACTTTCCGCAGGAAAAATACCTGTACGAAAAATAGCACTGCCACAAACAGGGTGCTGGCGACAATCTTTGTCATGTTCCAATCAACGGAAAAAGCAAAAAAGGATAGTAGGGCCGTTATTGCAATGACCCTGGCAGCTATGGAAATCCTGGCATATTTTTTGACTCGTTGCGCATAACACCTCAAGGATTCCGACACGCTCGAGCCGCTTATCGGGGATTGTACAAGACGATAACCCAGCACATTGTGCAATAGAAGTAACAGAACGGATACGATGAGGGCTGCGTTCAAGTACCATGGTTTTTGGTGGCCATCGAAACCCGTGTAGTAGACCGACAGCAATATCGCCCATACAAGTGATTCGAGAACCAGTTGGAGCCTTATCCTTTTGAGTACAGGGTGTCGATTGGCACTTCCCATTTTCCTCATGGCCTCCCTATTTTTGCCCTTATCAATATTCTGATATTCAGATTTTAATTCTTCCAGTTCCATGATCATTGGTTTAAAATGGTTCTTAATTTGTTCTTTATTCTGTTGAGTCGAACCCCCAGGTAGTTTTTGCTGATGCCCATCACCTCGGCCATTTCCGAATTGTCGAACCCGTCCAGGTACATGGAGACGATGGCCTTTTCCGCATCGTCCAATGTTCTTATTGCCTTGAACAATCTTTCCCTGTTCGGGTTTTCCTCACCTTCCGGCCTAGTGGGCTCCGGTAACCTATCCGTCCCGGATAAGATCACCTTTGGTTTACGAAAAGATGCCATGGCGGTATTGAGTCCGATGCGGTACATCCAAGTGGTAAACTTGGAACGCCCACGGAATTTGGGATGCGATTTCCATAGCTGATAGACGATCTCTTGGAACAAGTCCTCACGGTCTTCCTTAGAATCCCTATAGATATGGCACAGCTTGTTGATCAGACCTTGGTTGCTGTGCACCGCATCGAGAAAGGCTTCCTTGTCCATTCCCATATCATTGTCTTTTGAAATGTTGGGTCCGTCCCTTTCCCGTGGCAATTACCCCGCTGATACCGATTCCCTCTACGCGTTCAACGAACTCAAAACGGACATTTGCCTTAGTTCCATAGAAGACATTGTCCGTTTCATGGAGAATCCTGAACGGGGGGTTGTTCCCCAGTTTTGCGTAGAGATCTCCTTGAAATATATCCATCCTCACTACCATGCCGTTCTCTGCCCTATAGGTTCCCGAGTAGGCACTGAGTTCCCTTTTGGAAAGCTGGGAGCCCTTGAAAATTTCGGGCAATTTGAACGGCCTTTTGAAGACTATCTTTTCCATATCGGCCCAGATCTCGTTCATGGGCAAGAAGGAGGCATTGCCAAGTATTACTATGGTCATCCCCTGTTCGGGGTAAACAGCGGAAATCGAGGAAAAGCCGAAAGTGCCCCCGGCCGCTTGATAGGCCATGGGCCTGGAAGGGGATTTGAAATGTACATACTGTCCCATAGCGTATTTAGCGTCATTGTTACTAGGAAATGTGGCATCAGTCAGCGGTGCAAGATAACGCTCCAAAAGGGATTCCTTCCAAAAACCGTTGCCCAGCAGGCTCCTGTTCCACTTCAAAAGGTCATGGGCCGTCGAGTACAGATGGCCCCCACCCCTCATGGTCGACATGTCCCGGTACGGGGCGAGGACGAGACTGTCATTGGGGAGCAGATGGTAGCCGGAGACCATTCCCAGGACAATCCCGATACCGTCGTACTCTCCGGAACCTTGCATTTCCAAAGGGTCTGCAATCTTTTCCTTGAATAGTTGTCCATACGGTCTTTTGTAGGTCCTTTCCAAGATCACGGCCAACAGAAAATAGGCTGGACTGGAATAATGGGCCGACAAACCATGATCATCGACAAGCTCCATTGTAAATACATCTGCCAGGACCTGTTCGGTGTCGAGCGGAATCCTCGATCGTATCGGCCAGTAGTCCTTATACCCTTTCCAGTGTGGAACGCCGGAGGTGTGGGAGGCGAGCTCTCCCAGCGTAACCCTTTGCCATTCGGGGGCCATTTTTAGATCCGGGAAATATGTCCCCAAGGTATCTTCCAATCTAATTTTACCTTCCTCTTCAGCCAAAACCAACAACATGCCCGTAAAGGATTTGCTGATCGAAGCGATTTTGAACTTGGCATCCATTTCAAGCGGAATTTGAAGCTCGAACGAGGCCTGTCCGATTGCTTTCTGATAGAGCACGTCATCCTTATCGGCGATTAAGACCACGCCGTTAAAGCCTATCCGTTCCTTTTGGATGGAGAGGTAGCTGTCCAGTTTGGTCTTGACCTTTGTATCGATTTGGGAGAATAGGCCGCTTCCCAAGAGCATACATTGCAGGGTCATGGAAATTCCGAGAATCTTGCTTTTTGCTTTCATGACTTTTTTGTTTCCTTATTTGTTGCCGGAAGGGAACAAAAAATTACAGGAAGGGAGATTTTTTTGTTTTTTGAGAAAGGGTGATTTTGTATTACAAATCGGCGAAATAATGAGACTTTTAGGGCAGAAGGAGTAGATTCCCTAGAAACGTTCATTTTATGGAACTTATCAATACCAATAATTTTCTCTTTAGTCCAAATCTCGAAAATCGAGGCTAAAATCCATTGAACGAAAATTTTTTAAGAAAACGATTTGGTCCCCTAGCTGGTTTAGTCCCGCTTGATATTGTAGAAATGAAAAATAGTTGGTTTGAACGATCGGGAGGCAATGTTTTGTTTGTCTCAGCACTGAGCAAAGAAAATCTTGTGAATTTAGAAAAAGGGTCTATGAAGAAGTAGGTATTATTCATAGACCCTTTTTCCGTACAATGATTTTCTGTTTCCGCAGCATTTGGAATAGAAAACAAGTTTCTACCCGGCTCCGCCGGGTTTGTTGATCCTTATCGTGGATGTGTTACTGACAGAACCATCACTACCTTCCAACATGACCTCATATTCTACCCAATCTTGTGTGCCAAACCTAAAACAGACAGCCCAGACGACGCTACTGCCATTATCAGTAAATTGCGTATTGATGCCACTTTCCGTGCCTCCATCGGAAACTTTTGTATTTATCTGAAGACGTTCAATGCTCACTCCATCGGAAGAGGTGTACGGAATGGTCATTACGAAAGTGCTTCCTGTGCCGAGAGTGGTGTTACAATTATTGATCCCGTTTAACTCAAAGGTCTGTGTACTTGCATTGATTGAAGCGATGGACTCTCCATCATCTTTGCTACAGCTTAAAAAAAGTATCAAAAAAACAGTGAAAATAGAATTGTTTATGCGCGTTCTCATGATTGAATTTTTGTATTAGATTTGATTTATTGAAAGTATGCCAACATATGAACCATTTCTTCTGGATCCGGTACATGTCCCCCTCCAAAGGTCTCCCCATTGATGTGATATAATATTGGTATGACCAGTGCTACCTCATCGGTAAGAATACAAGAATCATGTTCCAACACTCTATTGATGACGCCGTTAGCATCTGCAACAGCTATATTTTCCGTTCCGTTCGATGCTCCGACTGGTGGGTTTGTTCGGTAAACAAAATCATTCATAAAATCAATGTTCTCCCCCACTTTACGGGTTTTGTTCAAATAGGCCAGCCAAAAGGTATATGTGCCATTGGGTATCATTCCCTCAAGGGTGACGTTCACAAATGCTTTGTCACCATTGCAATGAACCCTCAAATTACCCTTTGCTTTCTTGAATTCGGCCAAAGTAACATGATGTCCATCAGGTGCTTTGATCGCTGTAAGTAGACCGAGGGGCTGATCAAAAATGTTGGCCGCATACAGTGGTTCATTGGGCGCCGTGGGGGAATTACCATTTTTATCCACAATTTCTTCCAGCAACTGTACGCTTCCAAGATTCAAATGGGCCTTGACGGACTGTGGCAGAATATCAAAATCTACCTTTGAATCTTGATTTTCCATTACGTCTATTGAAACTTTGGCGCTAGAAACAGCCTCGGTTGACAAGGGCAATTCAATCATTGTACTGTGCATACCAATTGATTTTGTGCTGAATTGAAATTTACCTTCTGAATCGGTGGCCTGATTTGAAGTCTCGTTGCCTTTTGAAATGGTTATCTGAACTCCGGGATAGACATTGCCATCTTCATCTGTTACGGTTCCCGAAATGGTGCCAGAAACTTCTTTGGATTGTAAGTCATCATCTGAAGTTGGTTCATCATTTTGAGCGCACGCTAATGGTAGATAACATAGAAGTGCTAGAATAATCCAACCATTTTGTCCTTGAGACCTTAGCAATCCCATAATCTTTTTTGCTAAATCCATAACTTGATTTTTTAGATTATTACTGATTAGACTGATTGGGAACATTTATGAATAAAAGTATGTGCAGGTCCAAAAGTGTGCTATGAGCATGGTCTCAGATAGTGACACCATGGTCTCACATTACATTAAATATGATATGGAACAGGACTATTCTTCAATTCATCGGTAAGAAGAAGGAGGAACCCCATAGAGTTCTTTAAAGCATTTGGCGAAATAAGAGAGGTTATTGAAGCCCACGGCATATGCAATTTGTGTGACGGTGTCCGCTTTTTTGGATAATAACTGTGCAGCTCGTTTCAATCGAAAATTCCGCAGTAGTTCCCCAGGGGATTCATTGGTCAACGCTTTTAGTTTTCGATGTAACTGTGCCTTGCTCAAGGCCAAGGCCTTTTGCATTTGGGGAACCCCAAAATCAGGGTTCCAAAATTCTTTTTCCAAAAGATCCAGGACGTTCTGTAAAAAGGTCTCATCAATTGAGGTGACCGTTACCTCTTTTGGATTGAAGGAAGCTTCTTTTTTGGCAAAAAGTACTCGAAGCTTTTTTCTTTGTTCGATTAGGTTTTCTACGCGTGCCAATAGTTCTTTGGGTTCAAAGGGTTTGGTAAGGTAGTCATCGGCCCCTGTTTGCAGCCCTACCATTTTGTTTTCCATTCCTGCCTTTGCCGTCAACATAATAACAGGAATATGGCTGGTATCAAGATCTGCTTTCAAAGATTTACAAAGCTCAACTCCGTCCATTTCGGGCATCATTACATCGGTAATGATCAAATCCGGACTTTTGCTCTTTGCCAGTTTTAAACCAATCTTTCCATTTTTTGCCTTTTGAACCCTATAATTCTTCTGGAGCTGCTCTTTGATAAAATAAGACATATCAGGGTTGTCCTCTACCAACAGTACCGACGGCAGTTCTCTTAAGTCCGGCCTTTCCAACGTATAGGAAGTTCGGGGAGTTTTTATTTCATCACCACCAGGATAGGGTTTTTTGATGTTCTCTTGGAACCCCATCCTTATTTTCTGGATGGGAATTACCAATGTGAAAATCGTTCCCTTGCCCACTTCGCTTGAAACCGTAATCGTCCCATCCATCAATTCAACCAGGTCTTTTGACAATGAAAGCCCTATCCCCGAACCTTCATGGTCTTTGGTATCACCTCTGTGTACTTGATAAAAGCGGTCAAAAATATAAGGAAGTTTTTTCGCGGCAATTCCCATCCCGGTGTCGGATATAACCATTTTTAATTCGCCTTTTCCGTAGGTTGTGGAAAAAGAAATCAACCCACCATCACCGATAAACTTGAAGGCATTGCCCAAAAGATTGTATAGGATCTTTTCCAGTTTATCGCGATCAAAAGTGGCCCAAAGCACCTTATGTGGAATCTGAACTTTATAATCTATATTTCTTTGGGCGGCATGTGAATTAAATGAGGAAGCTGCGCCCCTGAGGCATTTATAAACGTCCCCTTCGGTTTTTTCCAATTGTAGGTTACCCTCATCAATTTTTGACAGATCAAGAAGCTGGTTTACCAGTTGCAGCACGCGATTGTTATTGCGTCGTATCATTTTTATACTTTCGATGGGGAGGCCTTCATCAGGGCTTTGCTCCAATTGTTCGATCGGGCCCTTGATCAAGGTCAAGGGGGTCCTGAACTCATGTGATATGTTGGCAAAAAAGTTAGACTTTAGCCGGTCCAATTCACGTAGCTCTTTGTTCGTTTTCTGTTTGACACGATATTGGTTGTAGAGCAATCCGGCGAGTAACAGTAGCACAACCGAAAACGCTATTATTCCGTTACGTTCGTTGATACGTTTTCCCAATTGCAGCTCCTTGAACGCTCTTTCTGATTCGAGTAATGCAATTTCCTTGGTTTTTTGTTCATTTTGATATTTTGCTTCAATTTCATTGGCCAAATTTCTTTTTTCCTTGGTAAAAAGACTGTCTTTTAAAATCGAATATTTGGTTCTGCTAAAATATGCTTTGTTGAAATTGCCCATTTTCTCATAAACCTCTGAAAGAAGTTCATAGGAATCCTTTTCAATAGGGAATAAATTGATTTCTTCCGATATGTTGGATGAGTTGAGTAGATGCATTTCAGCTTTTTCGAAATCCTTGAGCAGCAAATAGGTCCGCCCAAGGTTACAATTTGAAAAAGCGATCATCACCGAATCGTTTGTTTGCAATGCTATTTGAAGGGATTTTTGATAAGCTGGCAAAGCATCCCTGTACGCGTTCTTTTTTAAAAGAATACTTCCCTCATTATAGTAAATTTCCCCTACCTTTTTTTTATTCCCTAGCTTCTCAAAAAGCTCCAAGGCCTTTTTATTATATCTGACGGCTTCCTCCAACCGATTTGTGTTTTTGCTTATTATGGCCAAATTGTTCAGCACATAGGCCCTTCCCAATTCATCGTCCAACAGGATACTGATACTATCGCTTTCCAAATAATAATGTTTGGCTTTATCATTGTTGCCCAATTGCCTATGGACCATGCCGATGCTCATTAACGTAATGGAATAATATTTAAGATGCCCAACCTCTCGGTATATTTTTGAAGCCTCGATAAAATATTCCATGGCCTCGGTCAAGTTACCTTGCTCTGTACTTATTAGCCCTAGACTGTTATATGAACCGGCAATGCTTTCCCTATCATTTAGCTCTTCTGCAAATACCAACTTCTTTTCATGGCATTCTTTAGCTTTTTCGAAATTTCCTTTTCGTAGAAACGCATTACCCAAACCAAAAAGGGCATTGGACTCCCCTTCAATTGACCCTATCTCTTTGGCCAACATTTCAGCCTTCCTATAGGCTTCAATAGCCATATCAAAATCAGATTGGGAATACCAGTAATCACCATAAACGTTATGGCTTTCAATATGAAGCGGGCCTTTTTTTAGGTTCTCTCCGATAGATAATGCTTCCTTTGCCACCCTATATGCTTCCTCCGGGGATTTGTTTTCCAATTGATAATAGAGTTCATGAAGAATCTTTATTTTGAGCGTATCTTCTTCTGTCCGGGCTAATTTGGATTCAAGACTATCTACCCTGGACTGTGAAAACAGCAATACCGTAAACAAAAAAACAAAAGGGAGAGGTAATTGTTTCATCTCCAAAATATTAGACTCTTAAAGGTATCTAATTTTTAAATAGATCTGTTGCCATAAATTTGTGGATACTTTGCAGATATCACTAACAGAAAAGTTTCAAATCTTAACATGTCCCATTGCTCATTTTGACAATTCGGCTTATAGGATTGCCGAATCTTGTTTTTAAGCCAAATTGATCCGCTAATATCATCTATGCCGTTGGCTCCTTTAAAAAGTAAGACCACAGATCGTGTTTCCAAAAAAAATGTCTGATCAAGGTAGAAAAAGAGCTATAAATTGGCGAATTAGTGGAACTAGTGTTGAAAATTATCCAATTCCCCAAAAATGTTCGTGGCTGTTGCATAAGTAGTCTTTGAACAAGAATTAGGCTCAAGAGGGTAGTTTTCATTATGCCTTTATGAGGATCGGTCTCGATTGGATCGACCAGTGAAAATCGGTCAGCAAGCCTTGTAGGGCATCCATAATGACCTTTAAAATACTTATGAAGGGTTTCCCTCCCCCTTTCTTGAGGTACTTTTTCAGGTTGAAGGCAATTGCTGCCATCAACATGACCTTATGTGCACCCGCCTTGCCCAGTACACCTATTTTTCTCAAGCCATAGAACTGGGTCAGGCTGCCGAACACCGGTTCCACTGTACTTTGCCTGAGTCTTTTCATTTGCCGGCCCCTTTCGCTGTGTTGTCGGGCGTAGGCCCTCAGGTATTGTTCGTCATAGATTGTTCTGGCGATTTTTTTGCTCCTCGTTTTTGGCGCACATTGGGGTTTCATGTGGCAGGCCCTGCAGTCCCTTGGTGCCGCCCAGTAGTTTTTCAGCACAGTGCCGTACTTGTTGGTACTGAGCCCCTTGAAGGGCAGCGGCCTGTCCGTCGGGCAACGGTACTCGTCCCTTTCCCTGTCGTAGGGGAAACCCTCTATCCCGGGTTTAAATTTCCCGAAGACGGGTATCCATCCGGTAAGCTTCCTTTGTTCAAGAAAATCGTAGTTGGAGCCGTTGGAATACCCTGTGTCCGCCAACAGGTCCGTCATTACAAGCTCGTTCTGTCCTAAACGGTCCTGGACCTTTAAGCCGATACCCTTCAGGTATTGGCTGTCCCTGCCGTCGGCAAAGTCCGCCTGAATATGGGAGATGACACCTTTCGCCGTATCGACCGACATACTACAAAGGTAGTTCAGCTTTCTGGCCTTGCCCGGTTTTACCGATATGCGGGCATCCGGGTCATGGGGGTTGTAGTGTGTCTTGTTGCTCAGCAAGCGTGCCTTTTTGTGGGATGCGCCCATCAGTTGCACCGGACCCTCCCTCAGGTTCCGGTGGTGTTTCTCCACACGCTTCAGCTCGTGTTCGGGGGCGGAGATATGTGCGGGAGAAGCGGTCTTCGCTTGTTTTTGCCCGGTTGCCCCGTTTTCTTCCGACACTTTTTTCAAGTGGTCGTCCATGGGGCTGGCAGGCATTTTCGGCACCACGCTTTCCATGGATGCGTTTGCCTTTATCGGGGCCGAGTCCACGGCCTGGGTGCGGCCGGACACCATCCCGCTGTCGACGCAAAGGGCAAATACCTTGTTGAAGAGTTTCTCGAAAAGGGATTCCGGGTAAAGCTGTCTTGTCCTGCTGATCGTCGAGTGCCATGGCAGCTCTTCGTCCAGGTCATAGCCCAGGAAGTAGAGCACGTCCATTCGCATACCGCAGTGTTCCACCAGTTTTCGGTCGGAGGTTATGTTCTCCAGGTATCCCGTGATCAAAAGCTTGAAGAAGACCACTGGGTCGATTGACGGGTTGCCCGTCCTGCCATATAGTTCCTCTGTGTCCCGGTAAAGAAAGCTCAGGTCGAGCGTTTCGCGGAGCCTTCTGTAAAGGTTGTCCTTGGGAACACGGTCCGACAGCCTGAAGCTGAGGAACAGTTTTTCGGTGTAGTTCTTTCTGCCTTGCATACCATAAGTTACCCATTTCCCAACGCTTATGAAAGCAAGAATTGATGAATATCAGAGTTGTGCAACAACCACGTTCGTTTTATGGGACAATTGAAAATTAAGCTATTCAATAAAAATCGGAAAATTTTAACTCAGTTCTTCTTAAACATCTAAAATATACTTGCCCTTTTCACCAATGCGTTGTAAAACTTCTCGGGTTATACATTCCCTCTGGTCAATTTGTTGAGGTTGGTCTCTTGTACAAAAATAACTGTGAATACTCCGTCGGTCATGGCTTGTTTGATTGGTTGTACCACCATGCCATACATGCGAATTAAAAATAAAAACAGAGCCTGCAGGTGCCATAATGCGAATTTCGTCAGGATGCTCGTCATTAGGATCTGACATAGCTTCCTCAGGCAGAATACTCGATTTATGCGTTTTAGGGACTATGCGGGTAGACCCATTGTGTTCCGTAAAATCATCTAAAAGCCAAATACTATTGCAGACTTTAAAAGAACCGCTCGCTACAGCATTTTTCCAATCAACGTGAAGTCTTTGCTGCCCTTTGCCTGGTTTTGCAGCCCGATAATTTAGTGACGATAATTTGTATGTCTGCCCTAATACGGCTTCAATACCAGACAATACCCTAGGATGAGTGTAAAAAATATCAAAAACAGAGCCTTTATTGACTAAATCCGCCAAGCGGTCCGTCCCTTCTTCTTTCGGATGGCGGATATATTTTGATTTTCCCAATTCTAACCCTGCATTGTCGCCTTCCAACTGCAGTAGTTCAGCGAGGCGTTCATTAATTTGAATTACTTGTTCTGGCATTAATAATTGACCCAAATTGAGATAACCGTTGTTATCTAAAAAATCAATTTCTTGTTTAGTAAGCATATCCTACATCTTTTTAAAAGTGAAATAATGTAGCGAAGATAAAATTACAGAGAGGGGCGTTCTACCTCAAAATTCATCACTTTTTGAACTATATAAACATTTTTTGCGATTTTTGCCTTGGTAAAAGTGTATTGACGATGAAAATTCAATTGGAATCCATACAACCCGCTAGCAATAGTTCGTTTCAAATCTTGCCCAATTCACGAATGAACGATTTTTACTTTTGGCATTATCACCCAGAATTGGAGCTTACCTATATCGAGGGTGCGAACGGCAGACGTCATATCGGCCAACATATATCCCGATATGAAAGCAGTAGTTTAGTTTTTATTGGCTCAAATATTCCACATCTTAACGTTGATTACGGAGTAAAGACTGATTACAAAAAAACGGTTTTGCATATTCGACCCGATTTTTTAAAGGAAAATTCGATTCAGACTCCAGAACTATTGGCTGTTCATCGATTTTTTGAACAATCGAAATATGGTATTGTCATTGAAGGCAAAACAAAGACTATTGTAGGAGAAATGCTTGAAAAATTACCTGTTTTACACCCATTTGAACAATTTTTAGAAGTGTTGCGAGTATTTCAATTATTGGCACATAGTACAGAAATTAAGTTATTGCATGATAGTCCAGTAAAGAATCAATACACTAGAAAATCGCAAGAACGGCTCCAATTGCTATATGATTTTATTGAGACTAATTATCAACGCAAAATAAAAGTGGAAGAAGTTGCCGATTTATGCCACCTGACAAAAGTTGCTTTTTGTCGTTATTTCAAACAGGCAACACATTTGACATTTACTGAATTTTTGAATCAATATCGCATCAATCAAGCCAAACGTCTACTGTTATTGGACAAAAATGTCAGTGAAGTGTGTTACGCTTGTGGTTTTGAAAGCCTTTCTTATTTCAATCGGGTTTTTAAGGCTATTACTCTGGAAAACCCTTTGGCCTTTAAAAAACAATATGCCAATGATTGATAAGCAATAACTATGACAACCGGACTAAGAGGAGATTAAAAAATTAGACTTTGAACGGAAACCTTTATAAGGGAAGGGGCGTGGTGCACCAAATGTCGATGCAACCGGCTTGGTACATCAAAAATGTAATACTATCAAGCCTTTCAAGTCGTTGGTCCTATAGTAGTAAAGGAACAAAATGAATTTAACGTATTTGTCGACCACAGCTGATTAAAGGAATAGAATGAAGTAGAGGTGATGTCCTAAAAAACGGCAGGTTAATCGGACTAAATCCTTAAATAATCAAATTCCCAAGAATTGTTCCTTTTAGGGATACCCTTCTTTCCTTACTTCAATCATGAAGGACCAAGCCAATAAATCCCAAAAAAATGTAACCATTGGAGTTTTAGGCAGTCTTTTCATTGTAACAATATCCGGGCAATAAGGCCCCTAAAATCAGATTTCCAGTAAATAAATCCATTTAGTCCGTAAAAAACGGGGCTCCGCAAAATTTGGAAGTGAACATAAACGCCATGCTCAAATACAACATCAAACTTTTCCTGAGGAACATCAAAAAGAGTAGGGTTTCCT
The DNA here is from genome assembly GCF_965228935.1 of Ulvibacterium sp. Lineage (GTDB taxonomy): Bacteria > Bacteroidota > Bacteroidia > Flavobacteriales > Flavobacteriaceae > Ulvibacterium. Next base: position 2,153,642 of record NZ_OZ245846.1, read on the forward strand.
TTATAATCAATATCATCGGTCTATCCACGGGTCTGGCCTGTGCAATATTGATCTTTTTATGGGTCAACGATGAACTGAACATGAATCGGTCCCTTGCCAAAGATGGACGGCTTTACCAAGTCCTTGAGAATCGCCAATCCACGGAAGGAATCAAGACATGGCAGTATACGTCCGATCCAATGGCGCGCACCTTGAAGGATGAACTGCCGGAAGTTGAATCCGCCACGGCCATCAATGCCTTTACGCACGGCTTCAAGGGCAATGGGGTGATCTCGAACGGGGAACGGCACATCAAGGTCAAGGGAATGTTCGCGACCCCAGGGTTCTTCGATGTGTTCCCGTATCCCCTTGCAGCGGGCAGCAAGGACGAAGCACTTTTGGATCGTAACGGCATTATCATATCCGAAACGTTGGCCGATAAGCTCTTTGGAGACTCGGAAAACGTGGTCGGCAGCACCTTGGAATGGAACCATTCATTTTTTGAAGGATCTTTTTATATAACTGCTGTCTTCGGGGACGTACCCTCCAACACAACAAAACGGTTCGACGTCATTTTCAGCTATGGGATCATATTGGAAAGAGACCGGTACGCAGGGCAATGGAACAGCCGTTACGCGGAAACGTACCTGGTGCTAAAAGAGGGTACCGATGTGGAAGAATTCAACGACAAGATGACCAAATTGGTACGCTCAAAACATCCTTCGACAAACAAAGGGACTTTTTTCCTCCAGCAATTTTCCAGGAAATATCTCTACGGTAAATTTGAAAACGGTGTCCAGGACGGGGGTAGGATAGAATATGTAAGGTTGCTTTCCATTTTTGCCGTAAGCATTCTTTTACTGGCCTGCATTAATTTTATGAACCTGTCCACGGCTCGTGCTTCCAAAAAAATGAGGGAAATCGGGGTAAAAAAAGCAATAGGGGCGAACAGGCGAACGTTGGTCGTGCAATTCCTTGGGGAATCCATCCTTATGGCCTTTTTATCACTTATAGTTGCGGCCCTTTGGGTAGCCCTCCTCCTTCCCCGGTTCAGCGAGATTACCGGAAAGACGTTGTTTATGAACGTTGGGTTGGAAGCTTTGGCCGTCATAGTTGGCATTGTTTTTTTCACGGGTATTGTTTCCGGAAGTTACCCGGCATTCTACCTCTCCGGATTCAACCCTGTATTGGCCCTGAGGGGCAAACAGGGTAGGGCCTCTTTCAAACAACGGATACGGAACGGATTGGTTATCCTACAATTTGCGATATCGGTCGTATTCATCATCGGCTTTTTGGTCATTGACAGGCAGGTAGGATTTACAATGACCAGGAATTTGGGTTATGACCGGGACTATGTTATCAGTTTTCAACGGGAGGGAAGGCACGATTACGATCCCGAGGTATTTTTATCGGAACTAAGAAAACTTCCCGGTGTCGTCACGGTTGCAAGTATGCCCGGAAGTATCCTCGATGGCACCGATAACCAAAGTGGTTATTCATGGAGGGGCCTGGAATCGGATAGGGAATACGTATTCAAGGCCCCAAGGGTAGGTTATGGTGTTATCGAAACGCTGGGAATGGAGATGCTCATGGGCCGCTCTTTCTCCAAAGGTCGTAACGATGATAATTCAAAAATTATGTTGAACGAGTCCGCGGTCAAAATGATGGGACTGAAAGATCCGATAGGAAGAACCATCTGGTATGGTGACGGAGAGCAAGAGATCATAGGGGTGGTCAAGGACTTTCAGTACGGATCTATACGGAACAAGATCGAACCCCTTGTTCTCAGATTCCGAGGCTCCGGGGACGGGAAAAATGTAATGGTAAAGATCAAGGCAGGCGCCGAAAAGGCCACCATAAGTAAAATTGAAGGTCTGTACAAGGAATTCCATCCAAGATACACTTTCCAATATTCCTTATTGGACAGCGACTACCAAGCGCTATATGCATCGGAGAACCGGGTTTCCGTTCTGTCCCAATATTTTACCTTGGTGGCCATAATGATTTCATCCCTGGGGCTTTTCGGTCTGGCAGCGTTTACTACTGAGCAGAGAAAAAAGGAGATCGGTATCCGAAAGGTGCACGGGCAGAGTGTCCTACAGGTCGTAACCATGTTATCGGGCGAGTTTGTAAGACTGGTCCTGATATCTATCGTCATCTCCGCTCCGGTAGCATATCTGCTAAGCACCAGTTGGCTCTCCGGCTTCGCCTACCGTATCGAATTAAAGAGTTGGTATTTTTTAGGTGCCGGGGCCATGGCCTTGACAGTGGCCCTATTGACCGTGGTGGGGCAGACCCTGTTGGCCGCCAATAAAAATCCTGTGAATGTCCTGCGGGAAGAATAGAAAGAATGGCTATCAATAAAGTTGTTTAAGATGGCGAGTTAATAGAACCAAATAAAGAAATTACCAGATTCCCTAATATGGGTTGCTTTATAAGACCGTACAAAACCCCAGATTTAAAATTTTCAAAAATTTTTCTGCAGAAGTTCAACTGCGTAATACGCCCTCTTCCCCACGGGTAATTGATGGTTAGGCCTTTTACCAAAAAAATCTCGCTACAATTGACCATTCTCATATTAAGCCAAGGATCCTTGCTACAATATCTAAATATGATATCACATCCGACGAGTGTAACAATTAAACTAACTCTGTGTCCTTTTATTAGCATGAAGCTTGTTAATTCCAAAAAACTTGGTATTAAGTATTACTGAAATGTCATGAGATTAGTTTTAAGAATCGTTGCAATCGCCACAATTTTGGTGGGTTTGTCCTGTAATCAAGAAAAGATAAATTGTGATTTGCTGATCAAAAATGTTACCCTATTTGATGGATGGAATGATAGGGGTACCGTTGATATTGCCCTTAAAAATGACAGTATTTTGAAAATCGCTGATAAACTGGTGCATTATTCAAGCATGGATACCCTTGACGCTTCCGGAAAATATATGGTCCCTGGTCTGGTTAACTCCCATGTACACCTTTGGGACACAATCCAACTGAAAGATGCTCTGAACAAGGGAGTTTTTGCAGTAATCGATCTACATAGCAGTGAAGGCCCGGATAATTTCCTACGTGGTCTACGTGATTCTTTAAGATTTGCAAGCTATTACAGTTCCGGATACGCCGCTACCGTACGTGGAGGGCATCCGACACAATTGTTCGCTATACAGACCATTAATGAATCTATAGCTCCGCGACAGTTTGTTCAGAATCGATTAAAAAATGGCGCGGACTACATTAAAATTGTAAGCAACAACTTAAAGCCAGGAAGTCTCTGGCATGAGATTCCATCTCTGGACTATAGTCAAATCGCAGCTATTACAAAGGCGGCTAAAGAATATAACAAGTTGGTCCTGGTTCATATTTCTCAAGTAGATGAAGCCGTTGAAATAGCTAAATTGGGAGTCGACGGATTTGTCCATTTATGGTCATACAATGAATCGGCTTCCGAGGAAGCCCTTAGTATTTTAAAGAAAAACAATGTATTTGTCGTACCTACTTCAATGATTCAAAGTAAAGCCTGGGAAATTATCGAGCAGAGTCCAGGTTCTGATCATTCATTCAAAGGGTCACTCTCAAAAATGTCAATAGTTAAGCAAGAAATCAAGCGCATTCATGATGCCGGGATTCGTATTCTTGCCGGTACAGATCCGCCCAATTATGGAATTAACCATCATGACGATTTAATAAGGGAATTAGAGATTTATGAAGATGCAGGATTATCCAACATCGAAGTTTTAATAACCGCAACAGGAAACCCTTCGCAGGTTTTTAATTTGAACGATATTGGTACAATAGCTAAGGGCCAGAAGGCAAATTTCATGATTCTTAACTCCGATCCCCTAAGAAAAATTTCTTCTTTAACTGATATATATGGCATTTGGAAAAATGGAACAAGATTACAAGATTAGATGATTAGAATTATCTCCTTAAGGATGCTTATTTGTGTTGTCTTAAAAACCTAACCAGATTAATTATGAAAACGACAAAGTAATTATGGAAGCTACCAAACACTGGTAGGCTGAGCAAATATTGGTAGTTCCTTTAAACGGCGCTTTAATCGGACTGAATGGGAAGAGGGAGCGGATTCCCGGGAAATGTTCATTTTATAGAACCAACCAGCTTAGACATTTAAACTATCTCCTGCATATATTCTCTGATAGAGGTATCCCCATAGATTTTTCGAATCATTTGGGTATATAGCTTTGCAAATCGGTCATTTTTAGCAAGATTGCCAAAAAGAGATTCTTGCTTTAGAAATGCCATAGGGTTTGTTTTAGTTTTTCTAGCTTCTCTGTAAAGTTGGTCTGCCATGGCATCAATTATTTCAATAGGCCGTCCATCCCTATCAATTCTTTTGTCGCTATAATAGCACCATGCAGCCAGTATAAATGTGGCATAAGTGATGCTACCGCCTTTTTCCAAATTTTCTTTAAGTGTGGGAATCAGGAACTTGGGAAGTTTAGCTGAGCTTTCTGAGCAGATTCTGCTGACGCTATCCTTAATGTTGGGATTGCCAAAACGAATTTCCAGGTTGTCTTTGTATTCCTCTATATCAATGCCTTCTATAGATCCCAAAATGGGGGTAACTTCTTTGTCCATAAAAGCTCTCATAAACTTCGCAAACACTTCATCCTGCATACAAGCATCGATAGTGGGATGTCCATGTATTGCCCCCGTAATTCCCAAAACGGAATGACCGGCATTCAGCAGTCGTATCTTCATTTTTTCATAGGGTGTAACATCGGGCACAAACTGCACCCCGACATCTTCAAGTTGTGGTCTGCCATTTGAAAAATTGTCTTCAACAACCCATTGGATGAAAGGCTCGCAAACAACAGGCCATTTATCCTGCAAATCATTTTCAATTATCAGATAGTCAATTATTTCTGTTGTTGTTACCGGGGTGATTCTGTCAACCATACTATTTGGAAAACTAACTTCTTTTTCAATCCAAGTGGCAAGTTCAGCATCCTGTTTTTTTGTGAAAGCCAATACCATTTTTTGGGCGATGTCACCATTATGCTGAATATTATCACAAGACATAATCGTAAACGGGGGCAATCCATTTGCCCGTCTTTTTTGAAGGGCAGCAGTCAGGTAGCCATAAACCGTTCTAGGGTCATGTGGATTTTTCAATTCATGTTGTACATCTGGATTTGCGAAATCGAAATCTCCAGTTGAGGGATTAAAATTGTATCCACCTTCGGTAATGGTCAATGACACAATTTTGGTGTTTGGACTTGCCATTTTGTCGATAACCGATTGAGGGTCATCAACGGCCAGTTGATATTCCGTAATCGAGCCGATGATTTCATTTTCGATATTTCCGTTGGGGTGCTGAGTGACCAAAGTGTAAAGACCATCCTGCGCTTTTAAGGTATTGTACATATTGCGGTCTCCTTCCCTTAAACCCACCCCATAGATTGCCCAATTTTCGGAACCTTTTTTTTGCAACAATTGGTGAATGTAATAGGCTTGGTGCGATCGGTGGAAACCACCTACCCCAATATGAACAATAGCTGTGTTCAATTGTGTCCTCTCATAGGTGGGACAGGAGATTCGATTTGAAATATCAACAAGGTTTTTCTGATTTAATTTCATTTCTGCTTTGTTACGAGTTAAGATTCTATTTTCATCTTGTTTCTTTTCATGGCCCAATATGCTGTGATGAAATAGGCAATCGTACAAATGAATCCATAGAAATAAAAGGCTTCTCGATTGGCGAAATAGTCATTTTCCGTATCGCTGCCAAACAATACAATGATCGCCAATACCAAGGTAATTCCCAAAGCCACAATAGCAACAACTTTCAATACCTTTGAAAAAAATGAAGTGTCTTTCTTTTGTATGGACTTTTCAGCAGCCAATTTTTCGTGATAGTCATCAACTAAATCATTGAACTCTTTTTCCTTGGCTTCTGCTTCTGGATACGTTTTTTTGGCACCATAGCGACCTGCTAAAAAAGTATACACCATTATGGTGAATAACCAAGTGGGTATAAACAAATAATAAAACGACATTACATCGAGATAATTTAGGCCAAAACCAAATATCAGCCCTATAATCCAAGAGGCAACAGCAGGTAAACTATGGGTGAAATCCTGAAATTTAGACCAATACCTCGTAAAGCCAATTCTTGGAAAGATTTGATGCTCTGCAAATACTATGGCGCCAACAGGGACAACCAATAGGCCCGCATAGGTGAGCAATGGTAAAATCTGTGAGAACACAAAAGGAAAACAGGCAATGACTACCATGGCCAGTCCTACGAGTAAAGTGGTCCTCTTTCTTGAATGATTGTAGAAAATGGCTTGTGCAGCCAATCCAGCGCGATATAAATTGGTAATAGCAGTGGTCCATCCTGCCACAATAACAATTATGAATCCTGACCAACCCAGTGCATAGTAGGCCACATCCCCTGGGTCTAGCTCGACAATGGTTTTGCCCAAAATTACAGCTGCCCCTGCCCCCATGATACCAGCAGCGATCCAAGCAATATAATGTCCGAACATCATACCAGAGCTGGTGGCCAGACCATAGATTTTCTTTTTGGCAAATCGCAATAAAGCCATATCGATCAATCCAAAATGGGTAATGGTATTGGCCGCCCATGCAAAGCCAATGACTTCCAACAAACCGATGCCCGGTTCGCCACGACTATTTAAACCGGTCCATATGGATTGATCTCCGATGCTGATGAGGTCCGACCAATTTTCAGGAATGGTTTTGCCAATTACCGATAAAGACAAAGCAGGCAGTAATACCATAGCTCCACTTGCAAACATTACAAATAACCAAGGGGCACATATACCGGAAAATTCAGTAACTGCATTAAAACCGTACATGGCAACAAAAACGGCAAAAAGGCCAACCAAAACAACAATTAGTATAAACCAGACATTTGTGGGATACCAATTCAACTGGGCTGGAATATCGAACGCAAATCGAACTGCGGTGGCCGAAACGGTGACCATGGCACCTGATATGACAGTAAAAATCAGCACATTGGCCCAATCATATAAATAGGACATTTTCTTGCCTGCAATCTTTTTTAGATAAGTATACAGGCTAAGACGGGTATCAACGGCAATGGGCGAGGTTATCAATGTCCAACTTAACACGGCCAAAACATTACCTATAAGAAGCCCAATAATAATATCCATGGTCTTTACGCCCAGGGCCACAAATGTGGCTCCAATGACAAACTCGGTTGCCGCTACATGTTCGGCGGCATATAGTCCCGCGAAGTGGGTCCAGTCATGGAGTTTGTGTTTCGGAACGGGAAGTTGTTCTTCCTGCATTTGTTCCAACCTGGAATAGTCGCTGGTCCGTTTCATATCTTATTTGGTGGTTGTAAGAAGTATCTGGAAGATCAAGGCCATCCCCTTTACTGTCTATATGGTAAGATAGTCAAACTGCGAGACTTTGAAAAGTAAGTATAGTTATTGGATTACACTTCATCGTCAACCGCTGATGCTCCATTTGTTCAAAAGGTTCACAGAATTAATGGTGGTAGGTCTATAACAGTCCAAGTTTCATGTAAGGGCTGGTTAACAAGACAGATACAAACGAAAAGGAAGTAATATGAACTGTCAATTGAAAAATCTTCTAAACTCTGAGGGTGTAAGGCTCGTCTTTGATTTAAAGAATTTACTGAACGACTGCGGATATTCAAAACCCAACTGGAATGCAATTTCCCCAATCGAGGATTCGCTTATGGTCAATTTTTCTTTGGCCTTCTCAATGAGCTTATCGTGGATATGCTGTTGGGTACTCTTTCCTGTCAGTACTTTTAAGAGGCCGCTCAAATAGTTGGGCGAAAGGTTCAAAGAATCAGAGACATCCACAACCGAGGGCAGGCCATTGGCAATCAATTTTTCGCTCTTGAAACGATCCTTCAATATTTTTTCCAAACGGACCAGGATATCGTGGTTCTCCTTTTCCTGTGTTATGAATTGACGGTGGTAGAACCTATCGGCATAGTTCAATAAGGTCTCGAAACGTGAAATGATGACAGATTTGCTGAACTTATCGATGTTTGAACGGCATTCTTCCTCAATGCCCTGTAAAATACCTACGATGGTTTCCTCCTCCTTTTCGGTAAGATAGAGTGCCTCGTTCACCGAATACCCAAAATATTCATATTCCGTGATCTTCGTTGCAAGATGGGTATTCCAAAAAAGATCGGGATGTACGAGTAACAACCATCCCGAATGAGTCAGGTTCTTTGTTGCCCTAATGGAATATACTTGGTTGGGTGCTATAAAGTACATCTTACCGTGATCAAAACCATAAGTTTGCTGCCCATACTGCAAAGTACCGCCCACATTTTTTTTCAGCGCTATAGAATAAAAGTCCTGGATGATATGTTCAGGCTCATCATCCCTTAGCCTGGTAATCTCCTCGATACGGAAAACACTTATCAAAGGATTTGGAGGCCCGGGAAGCCCTCGGAAGCGATGATATTGAGCGATTGTTTTTAATCTATATGGCTTCATATGACCCTATTATTCCAGATTATAGACTGTTGCGAACTCATTGGCAAAATCCTTCATTTTGACATTGCCAAAGGTTTCGGGTTTGTGTAAGTTATAATTTTCGTACAATAATCCACTGTGGATGGCCTCATACATTTCCACCATTCCCTTGGCTATTGTAGGTTGCATTCCTGCACTTTCCAAACTTTGCAGCAATTGATCGTCGGTGATCATTACCCATTGCAGGTCCGGCTTCCCGATTGCAGAACCCAAGATACGGGCCACCTCTTTATAGGTCAGCTCTTCACTGGCTACGTACCTCACTTTCCTGCTGGATGATGGTAACGTGTCGATCTCATCAGCAATAGCGGCAGCTATATCCCGGGGTGACACCCATGCATTCCGGTCATCTTCCGCTAAGTTACTTCCTATTATCCCATGTTCCTTTATCATGTTGACGAACTGGAATAGGTTGTAATAGATCTCCGTGGGGCGTATGTGAGTGACTGAAACATCTTCCGGTAAATTGTTCAGGCTGTTCTCGACATGAAACGTACCCTCCAAAATCCCATTGCCCTTTTCCAAATGCGCACCGATGCTACTGAGATTGACAACACGTTTGACCCCACTCTTTAGAACGGCCTCCGCAAAACTATTTCCAAGCTCTTTGTAGTACCCAAGCAGGTCAAGGCCATGGTCGAAATAATCCGCTGGAGGCGTTAAGGTGTAAACAATGTCGGCACCTTTAAAACTTGAGGCCAAAAAGCCGGTGTCCTGTAATTTGCCGATGGCAGGAATGGCCCCTAAAGCCTTAATTTCATTTGTTCTTGCCGGATTGCTGCTGATTACCTTCACCGTATGTCCTTCTTTGATCAATATTTGGGCCAATGGTGTCCCTATTCGTCCCAATGAACCTGTAAGCGTAATTTTCATTTGATTAAGTTTTACTACTTACAAAGTTCGGTCTGGGAAATAAGTCTTATGTGTCGAAATATATTTTTGTTGTGTTCAAATGTAGTTTTACCCAATAAGGATAGTTTTAAACCATAATCAGTGTTCCCTAAAAGCACTTTATTTTCATGACAACTCCATGGATTGCTTATTTTGAAATAAACTTAGTCCGGATTACATCCGCTAGGGTAGTTGGAGTATTCGCTTCGAAGGTGCGAGGTGTCGCATAGGCACCGTTGGGATCTCCCAAAGCCGTATAGAGGTCGACCAATTCCTTTTGAACGGTAGTATTGGCACCAAACTGGGCGAATTGATTTTTTATATCGTCATAGCTCACTTGTTTATATACAATCTCCTGCCGTAACTCTGCCGAAAATATGACAGCGGCCTCCTCTAGGGTTATATTGCGCGGCCCCATAATATTTCTGGCCCATTGCCCCGCCCAATTCTTATCCATAAGATATTCCGCGGCTATATCCCCGATATCGTCCGCACTAATAAAAGGAATATCATGATCCGTGGCATACGGGAAGGAGAAATAACCATTTTCGAGGATATCGTTCTTTTGTATCAAGAAGTTTTCCATAAAATAGCCGGGTCTTAAGAAAACCACATTTGATGCTACTTCTTTGAAAGCTCTTTCCAAATTACCCACATAGGTTACCGTACCCAGGTTATCGGAAGCTCCAGCGCCCAGGGAAGAAAGAGCCACCACTCGGGGAATCTTGTTTTCTTTGATAGCAGCCACTCCGGCAGTGATGATATCATCATACCATTCTTTTAGGCTTGATACGCCAAGTGATGGTGGTACAAGCCAGAATAACGCATCCGCTCCCCTTGTGTGGGCAACCACCTGTTCTGTGTTACTCATGTCCACTTCGTATGAAGACGAATCCGGGATATTCAAGTTTTCCAAAGCGTCCAGCTTATTCCCTAATAATACAACAGAATGACCTGCTGCTGCTACTTTTTTTGCGATACGGCTGCCTACATTACCTGCGGCTGCCCCGATTACTATTTTCATGATCTTATTTTTTTGATTTGTCGTTGAACATTTTATTTACTTCTTTATGGTCTCCCATAGCAGATACTGCCATAGGGTTCCAGTACTCTTTGTAGTGGATTATCTCTCCATTTTTGAGTACTATTCGCGCCACATAGTCTTGTTGGTATAGTTGATGTGTAGATGGGATAACTACTTCTCCATGGAATTCCGCCCATATTACATGGTTTTGCATAGAATAACTTTTCACCTGCGAAAATGCTATATCGGGCATGTTCTCAAGTGCACCTTTTAAATAATTACCATATTGAGTTTTGGTTAATTTTGAAGGTGTACCCAGTGAATGGGCATACGGGTATTCAATAACGGCATCTTCATGAAAAAGCTCAAGGACATTTTCTGTGCCTAGGTTAAAGGCTTCCAAGAGATTCTGAACTATGCTTTCTTGATTGTGATTAGAGACTGTTTGGGTGTTTGGCGTTGTTTCGGTTTGCCCTTTTTGAGCCTGAACCGAGTACATATTTGTCAGAAATAAGGCAATCATCAGTACCGGTATTAGATTGAACTTTTTTGTTTTCATGGTATTATTTTTTTAATTTTCTATTTATTTCCACAAATTTATGCTCGAAACTTACATGGCGCAAGAGGGTACTAAATAGTGCATAGCTTACTTTTGGGTAGTAAATGAATAAACAATAGTAATGGAAGCCGAAAAAAAAATTAAAAAAATTTCATATCTGGAATCTTTGAGCGCTAGAAGCGTTTTTGATGAGAACTGTATCATACAAGTATCATTGGCCTTGATTGCCGATAAATGGACTTTATTGATCTTGACTACTTTGATGCAAGGAACAAAACGAAACAGTGATCTGCAGCGACAGGTCCTGGGCATTTCCCCTAAAATGCTGTCGCAGACGCTAAAAGCCTTGTTGAAATACGGAATGATTTCCCGAAAAGTGTATCCAGAGGTGCCTCCGAGAGTGGAGTATGCCTTAACGGATTTTGGGGCAAGCCTTGTGGAACCTTTGTCCAGTTTTTACGATTGGTCCGTGGATTGGGAGGATCAACTGAGGGCTATTTACAAAAAGACCAAAGGAAAAAAATGAGATGCTGTCCTTGCCATGACCTCAGCTCCTTGCTTAAACCCCGACCAACCCCATAAGCAATTAAATTTTGGTTACACTGAACCCTGATTTTTTGGCTTCAGTCTCCGTTTTAATTCTCTAGTTGAAGGATTGCCTGAAATCCAATGGCGTGAGCTTGGTTTTAGCCTTAAAAAACTTACTGAATGATTGCGGGTGCTCGAAACCAAGGGCATAGGCAATCTCACTCACCGATAGGCCAGTTGTGGACAATTTCAGCTTGGCTTTTTCCACTAACTTATGATGAATATGCTGCTGGGCATTTTGCCCGGTTAGTGTGCGCAGCATGTCACTTAAATAGCTTGGGGACACGTTGACCTGATCGGCTAAATATTGAACAGAGGGCAAGCCGTCATTCAATGGTTTTGAGTCATCAAAGTAATCTTCTAAAATATCTTCCACTTGCAACAATAAGCTGTTGTAAACGGCTTTGTGCGTAATCAACTGTCGGTTGTAAAATCGATTGCTGTAGTTCAGCAACAGTTCTATTTGGGAAATGACCACATCGTGGCTAAAGTCATCAATTCTACTTCCCAGCTCCTCATCAATGATTTTGAAAATAGCCAGTATTGTTGTTTTTTCTTCTGCGGAAAGATGGAGTGCCTCGTTGGTGGCATATGAAAAAAAACCGAACTGCTTTATCTTTTTTGCTAGGGGGTAGGTCAGCAAAAAATCGGGGTGGATAAAAAAGATATAGCCTGAAGCTGACCTTTTTGGACTCTCGAAAACCTGGTTTGGCGCCGTAAACACCAATCCACCCTCACCAAAATCATAATAATTTTGACCATACCTTGCCTGCCCACAGAGTGTGGTTTTATAGGCGATTTTATAAAAGTCCAACATAAAGAAATCAAACGTTTGTTCAGTTGGGATTGAGACTTCATCAATTTCTATAAAACTTATCAATGGATGGGATGGCTTTGGAAGCCCAAACGCACGATGAAAGTCCGATAAGGAATCAAATTTTCGAGGTATGTTTTCTTCTCTTCGCATTATTTATTGGCTGGAAAACGACAACCGATAAGATAGTGAATATCGGTCATCGCTAAAATTAAATGCTGTTGAATCTTGTTTAGTTACCTATTTTTTAACCCTGGGCGGCATTGGATACCTCTTTCCAAGCTTCCCATGTTGCCAATCGCTCATTGTAAGCCTTACGTACTGAAGGCAATGTTTGGTTGCCCAGGAAAAGTCGCAGAGGTGGCTGTTTCGCATCTACCACTTTGAAAATAGCCTCAGGGGTAGCGTTCGGGTTTCCTCTTTCCAAGTTTCGCAGACCTTGTACAAATTGCCCTTTAAAGTCCGAATAGATGTCAAGTCCATTGGCCATCTTCAATGATTCGGGAGTGCCGAATTCGGTCGCATAGGAACCAGGTTCAATAAGGGTTACTTTGATACCAAAGGCCTCTACCTCTGCAGCCAAGCTTTCATGAATGGCTTCAAATGCCCATTTTGTGGAACAATAGTACCCGATTACAGGCATTGACTCAAGGCCCAAACTACTTGATACACCCAATATGTGACCACCACCTTGCTTGCGCAATAATGGTAGCGCCGCCTGAATGACGGAGAGCGCTCCAAAAATGTTGGTCTCATAGAGTGCCCGGACGTCGTCCAAACCTGATTCCTCGATCGTACCAACAAGTGAATAACCGGCATTGTTCAGAATGACGTCCAATCTGCCAAAATGATTATACCCTTGCTCGAGTACAGCCTTTACCTGATCCGTCTTAGTCACATCGAGTGCTAAGGTGAGCACCTTTTCTCCGTACTTTTCCTGTAAATCGGATATGCTCTCCAATCTGCGGGCTGTTGCCACAACTTTATCTCCTCGCTCAAGTGCAGCTTCCGTCCAAATACGTCCAAATCCACGGGAAGAGCCCGTGATGAACCAAACTTTGTTTTCTTTTTGATATTCCATGATCTTACATTTTAATATTAGAACACTACAAAGGTCAGTCATCACTTTTGCATTCGTGTAGCCGAATTGGGGAGGGATGTAGTCAAAGTGAGGAAGTTGGATTTATCTAATCAATTGCCTCAGTGATTCATTTCAACTATCGATATACGTTCACTGCGTAGCACCACCATTGACCAATAGGTGTTGTCCATTTACGAAGGATGATAGATCACTTGCAAAAAATTCTGCAAGGTTTGCTACATCTTCAACTTCTGCCAACCTTCCCATGGGACAGCTTTCTATTAGCGATTTTCTTAATTCTGGATACGCATTGGGATCAACAAATATCCCGGAATGATCCACTGCAAATGGAATAATGGAGTTTACCGTAACACCCCGGTGCCCTATTTCCTTTGAAAGAACATCCACTAAATAACGGGGCGTAGTTTTGCTTCCTCCATATACGGCCATTCCTGGAACCGGAAAAGCCGTAGTGCTTGAAGCGATGTAAATGATGCGTCCGTTATCTTCGACGTTTTTAGCCGCTTGCTGCATTGTAAAATAAGCCCCTTTGGTATTGATATTGAATAAATGGTCAAATTGCTCTTCCGTGAATTGCGTTACCGGTGTTTCTACCATTTCTATACCGGCATTGGCAATGACAATATCTATTTTTCCAAAGGCTTTTTTTGTTTCACTAAACAATCTTTCAATGTCGGTTACTTTACTGACATCGGCTTGTATAGCTATGGCTTTGACCCCCATGGCTTCAACAGTTGATAGTGTCTCTTCTGCTGATACCTTGTCTCTAGAATAATTGACGATGATATTCGCGCCAAGGGCGGCATACCTTTCCGCTATTGCTTTTCCCAAACCTCTTGCGGAACCGGTAATCAAAGCTGTTTTATTTTGTAGTGTATTCATTGTTTATGTTTTAAAATTTTGTGTTTATGTATTTCAGTCCTATATCATTGATCAATGCGAAAATGACCCCTGTAACTATTGGGACAAGAAGACCCAATACTGGAATCACCTGTAGTTCCGGATGTACCCCAAAAAAGATGATCAATCCTAGAAACCAAGCAGGGATGTTATTCAGCCCATTGATTTTTGCTACATATGCCAGCGAACCGATAAGGATAAAAACGGTCAATGGAAATCCCATTGCTCCTATTGTAGGCACAAGAAGACTGGCCATAGATTGTATAAGTACTCCGAGTAGTATTCCCAATATGATCTGTAAGAAACTGGGAGTATATACTTTGATCGATTTTCCGAACAGATAATAACTTACCCAGGCAAGGAACATGACCCAGGTAGCCCATCCCATCGAAAATGAGATGAATACTGCCAATGCTCCGCATAGCCCCATAACGAGGGCTGTTAAAAATGTTTTCATAATATGTGCTATTTAAATGATTAGAGCTGTTAAGCCATTGCTCCGTTGGCACCTAAGTTCTGAGCGGAAATCCACTTGGCTTCATCGCTTGCCAAAAAGGTTACAATTTTTGCAATGTCCTCTGGCTCACCAATACGATTGAAAGCTGATAAAGAGGCCAATCTATTGATGACCGCTTCTGGTTTTCCCTTTGTGAAAAGTGCGGTATTTGTAGGTCCGGGGGAGATTGAATTTACATTGATACCCCTGCTTCCCACTTCTTTTGCAAATACACGGGTCAATTGTTCAACGGCTGCTTTGGTGGCTACATAAGGCCCATAGGTGGGCAACATGATTCTATTGACCGAAGTTGAAAAGTTGATGACACTTCCATTTTCTGCTAATTTTATGGCAGCTTCACGAAGCGTATTAAATACTCCTTTTACATTTACATCCATTTGTTTTGCAAAATCCTCGTCGGTGGTATCCTTGATCAGTGTATTGATCATTATACCTGCGTTATTGACCAACACATCAACTTTTCCGTAGTGGGCCATGGCAGTATCGAAAAGATTTTTTACATCTTGTGCGTTACTTACATCCGCTTGTATGGCGATGGCATCCCCACCATTTGTTTTGATTTGTTCGGCAACCTTCTGCGCATCAGATTTACTTCCGGAATAGTTAACTATAACTTTGGCGCCCGCTGCTGCCATTTGACTCGCTATCTCGGCACCAATTCCTCTTGATGCACCTGTTATAAGTGCAACCTTGTTGCTTAAATTTTTCATTTGTCTATTTTTTTAAAAATTAATAGAACAAAGGTATTTAGGTACCATCCCTTGTCTGTTGCAAGGAATACAGCATTTATTGTAAAAATTAAATAGCATGGAAATAGAGCGCCAACCCTTTAATCTGTATGCTCTTTTCGGTACTGGACAGGAGATGTTTTAGTGTGTTTTTTAAAAAAGTTGCTAAAATGAGCGGTTTCAGAGAATCCCAATCGATAGGTTATTTCCTTGATGGGCATGGATGAATTCCGCAAGAGCGATTTTGCTTCTGAAATCGTCTTATCGGCAATCCAGGTAGTAACCGTTTTTCCCGTTTTGGTTTTGATAATATTACTCAAGTAATTGGGATGTAGGTTTTGTGCTTCGGCATAATCCTGAACCTTAAAAAGGGTTTCCGTTTTTCCCGTAACTAAATCACGATAGTGTTTTTCAAGCAATCGCTTGAACGATTTGACGATTTGTGAACTTCTGTTTCCTTCATAAATCGGGTTGTAGTCCTTCCAAAAATAGGCTTTGATCTTATAGAGCATCACTGCCAACAAATGGCCAATAATTCTATATTTATCGGCGGAGTGATTGATGTACTCGTTATGAATATTTAGATAAACCGGCTCCACTTCGCTGTAAAATCCGTCATTTACAATTTTTGGGCTGATTGTTTCCGTCAAGAGAAATGGAAATTCAGAGAAGATGTCCTTATTGACATATTGCTTTAGAAAGGTTTCATCAAAAGTAATCAGATAAATTTCGTAGATTTTTTCCCAACTGAAAGTTCGATAATTGCTCGGATTGGTGAAATAGATGGAATGTGGTTCTACCAGAAAAGAGTGTTCATCTATAACATACTTTCCTTTGCCGTTTTTTACAAAAAGAAACGAAAAATAATCCGGACGAAATGATGGTGATTGGTAAGGAAGCGTAAAATTAATATCCTTCAAATCAAGAATGGCAAAGCCTTCAGAAGGTTGAATTAAATCCACAGGCAGTCCTAGATGAAGATATAATTCATAGAGCGACTTTGCTTCGGGACTTTCATTTTCCATTTCCCAGATTTTACCTTGGATGTTATACTACATAGGTATGGCTGTTACTTGCAAATTTAGAGAATCGTGGTCAACAAATAATATTGATGTAGAACAGAAACGGAGATAAAGAGTTTGATAAATTGGCCAATTTATAGGACAGCTTTTGGAATACGCAAAACTTTTTTAGAATGTCCCAAACCTGGTCTCTTTTAGTAGTTTCGTTAATAGACCTTTTACGGGGCAGTTTTTCTGATAACAAGCCTAAAGCATTAAGTAAAAGCGAGCGAAACGCAGTTTCGTGCTGCAAGTCCCAAATCCTTACCAAACTTCATCCTATCTTTTTTGCGAGGCAGATCAAAGTTCTTTCCTTAAATCTTGTTTCAAACTTTCCAGATCGCTTTCTCCGATTTCAATTTTGTAGTACGATTTTCCAAATCGGGGTTTTTCCAAGGTAATCCGGTCCAATACTTTCAAAACCCTTTTACGCTCATCTTTCCAATTCTCCTTTAGCATATAATTATCATACTGGGTCACTTTATCCCTTCTCAAGGAATGGTCGAACATTTTTTGTTGCAACTCCAGATCCTTTCGCCGACTCTTTTCCACTTTCTCCGCATAGTCGAAAATCTTTTTGAGCATCTCATGGATTTTTGGGATACTACTGTTCTTTTCCCAATTTCGAAGTAGTTCCTCTATGTAGTCGAACCTTTTGGTCATATAATGAACGTAACCCATATAGTCCATCAAGTATTTGTTCTTCGGGGAGATCTTTGCGCCCTCGAAGAAGTCCATCATTAGTTCCAAGGTCAGGGTATGTGACTTGGAGATCTTCTTTGAGAACTCCCGATATCTTCCGGCAACTATCCGATTGATGCTTATGGCCGAGAAATCGCTTTTTTTCTTCTTCTTCAACTCCATTTACAGTAATTTTTTTCAACGTTTATGGGGTCCCACAGGGTTTTTACTGCGTTTTTGATACAAAAAAATTTAGACCTTTGTTTTTAAGTTAATGAAAATCAGCGGTTTGCAGTTCGTAACATCGCTTTAGCGTGTTACCCTCTTGCTTTACAAACCTTATCCGCTTCGCCGCTAAAATTTGTAAACCTCTATGAGGTACTTTTCAATGAAAAAGTAGGTTGCGCCCTATCCGATTTTTTCCATACGCTTATCTTCCGAACGCTAAAAAAACCGAACAGGAACCATGCGCAAAAGTTACGGTAAGGATTTGGGACACAATATTTATTGAATTTATCCTAAGATAGGTGAATATTGACCATGAAAGAACATTCCATATAAAATGACTCCAATTGAATTAAAGAATGTTAAAATTTGAGAAATTTTTATGTGTTTGCAATTTGTTTGCAAATAAAAAAGTCTCAGAAGAATAATATCTCTGAGACCCTGTAAATACTGGTGATCGCGACAGGATTCGAACCTGTGACCGTCTGCTTAGAAGGCAGATGCTCTATCCAGCTGAGCTACGCGACCTTGCGTCGTGTTGCGAAGCTGCCCGTCCGCCCCAGCGGAGCGTTGGCGGAAGCTACGCGACCTTGCGTTTCGTTGCGAAACTGCCTGTCCGACCCCAGCGGAGTGATGGCGGAAGCTCGCGACCCTAGAAACAAAAAAGCTCCAAGTTTCCTTGGGGCTTCTTAGTAGCGGGGACTGGACTCGAACCAGCGACCTTCGGGTTATGAGCCCGACGAGCTACCTACTGCTCTACCCCGCGATGTATCTTAAAAGTGCTTTATGGGCACTTGGTTTATTATGTTTACTCAGTTCCGGTAGGTACCCTGTCCTGAGCCAAGTCGAAGGATACTGCTTTAATGTTGAGCCTGTCGAAACACTACCCCGCGATGTGGACGGCAAAGATACAACGGTTTTTTAGTATTATCAAATCCTACCAAAAAAGAATTATTTCTCGAACGGTCTCATGAAAATTAAGAAAATCCATACCTTCGAAACTTTAGGCACCTATGGAAGCAATTAACGAATTTTTGGCCATTCTTATCTCGTATACGGAATGGATCATGTTATTTTTGGTCATAGGGGGTGGCATTTTTTTGGCTTTCTATTCAAGATTTAAACCTTACCGTTATTTTAGGCATGCCATAGGCATTACTGCCGGTAAATACGATGACCCCAATGACCCAGGGGAAGTAAGTCATCTTCAAGCTTTATCTTCCGCCGTGGCCGCAACGGTGGGCCTGGGCAATATTTCCGGAGTGGCCATAGCCATTTATATGGGAGGGCCTGGAGTCGTTTTTTGGATATGGGTTACGGCCATAATCGGGATGTGTATCAAATTCTATTCCTGTAGTCTGGCCATTATGTTCCGGGATACGGATAGTGATGGAAAGTTGCAGGGAGGTCCCATGTATTATATTACCCAAGGTATGGGAAACAAGGCCAAACCCTTGGCCATCTTCTTCTGTATTGCTGGATTGGTCGGTTTTTTGGGGGTTTTTACTGTTAACCAATTTACCCAAACCTTTTGGAATGTGGTAGAGCCCAATGAATCCATATCCAATTTGGGGGAGTTTAATTGGAAGCTGATTATAGGGATTGTTCTTTCCATTATCACCTCCTTTGTGATTTTTGGGGGACTTCAAAAGATTGCAAAAGTTGCTACGGCCATTGTTCCCTTTATGGTATTGCTCTACTTTCTGGCCGTTCTCATCATTATGGTTATGAATCCCTCGGACATCCTACCGTCTTTTCAGTTGATATTCAGTGAAGCGTTTAATCTAAAAACAGCCATGGCCGGAGGTTTTTGGGGCTTGGTGATCTTGGGTGTACGGCGTGCCGTCTTTTCCAATGAGGCCGGTTTGGGAAGTGCTCCCATGTACCATGGCCAATCAAAGACCAATGAACCTATTCAGGAGGGATTGGTCTCCATGCTTGGGCCTTTTATAGATACCATTATTGTATGTACGTTGACCGCTATCGTCATCATCTTAAGTGGGGCTTATTTGGAAGCTGAGAACAATGGAATTCTAATGACCCTCATTGCCTTTGAGAAATCACTTTTTGGCTATGGTGATGTACTTTTGATGTTTATTGTTTCAGCCTTCGCCTTGTCCACCCTGTTTACCTATTCCTATTACGGGACAAAATGCCTATCGTTTTTGACCAATGCCAAGATCGGAAAGGTTTTTAATATCTATTATGTGGCTACTATTACCTTTGCGGCGGTAGCTTCGGTGGACTTGGTTATCAATTTAATCGATTTGGCCTATGCCTTAATGTGCATCCCCAATATGATTGCCGTACTTTACCTTGCACCAAAAGTGAACCAACAAATGAAAATCTATTTTGAAAAAAAGGAACATGGCAGGGCATAAATCGGGATTTGTCAATATCATAGGAAATCCTAACGTAGGAAAGTCTACCTTGATGAATGCCTTTGTGGGCGAAAAACTGTCCATAATCACCTCCAAGGCGCAGACCACCCGGCATCGTATTTTGGGGATTGTCAATGGAGATAATTTTCAGCTGGTCATTTCCGATACCCCGGGGATCATAAAACCCGCATACGAATTACAGTCCAATATGATGGATTTTGTAAAATCCGCCTTTGAGGACGCGGATGTTCTGTTGTATATGGTAGAAATTGGGGAAAAAGCATTAAAGGATGAACGATTCCTGGATAAAATCAAGAACAGTAAAATCCCGGTTCTTTTGCTGTTGAACAAAATTGATGCAGCCTCACAAGAGCTGCTGGAAGAGCAAGTGCAATATTGGCAACACCTATTGCCCAAGGTAGAGATACACGCTATTTCGGCACTCCAAAACTTTAACGTAAAGGAAGTTTTTGATCGGATAATCCAATTGTTGCCCGAAGCTCCGCCCTACTATCCCAAAGACCAATTGACGGACAAGCCGGAGCGCTTTTTTGTGAATGAGACCATTCGAGAAAAAATACTGACACATTATAAGAAGGAAATTCCGTATTCCGTGGAAATAGAGACCGAGGAATTTCTGGAAGACACGGACATCATCCGCATGCGTTCCGTAATTATGGTGGAGCGCGATTCCCAAAAAGGAATCATCATTGGCCATAAAGGCAGTGCCTTAAAGCGTGTAGGTGTAGAGGCCCGTAAGGATTTGGAAAAGTTCTTCGGTAAACAAGTCCATTTGGAATTGTACGTAAAAGTAAACAAGAATTGGCGTAACGATGCTGGACAACTTAGACGGTTTGGCTACAACAATTAGGTGATTAACATTTTCATTCCTATTCCCTAACCTTTTCCTATTCTTTAGCTAACGATAACTTAGGCTTTAGCTAACCTTTAATTGTATTGAAAGCTTCATCTTGTCATCAACTAAAAAACCGACTTAAGATGAAACTTTTTACTAGAATCCTATCCTTGGGATTACTTTTCTCTATTCTTTCCTGTGATAAATTGGATGATTTCCTTGGTGATCCGGATGGACATGACGATGATGATCCGATAATGGACATAAATTTTGTGTATAAGAACACCATTCAGGTTGGTGGTGAAGGAGCTGCGGAGATTTCGGCATATGACCCCATGACCAAGAAACTGTTTACGGTTAATGTGGAGACCAATGGAATATCGGTCTACGATATCTCAAATCTTGATGCACCCATGCAACTGACGTCCATTGAATTGGCCGGTTCCGGAGCCCCAAATAGTGTAGCGGTAAAGAATGGTATGTTGGCTGTGGCCGTGGAAGCCGAAGTAAAACAAGACCATGGAACAATTAAGCTCTTTGATACAGAAACCCAGGATTATCTAAACTCTTTCACCGTTGGTGCTTTACCGGATATGCTGACTTTCTCACCGGATGGAAAGTACATTGTTTCGGCCAATGAAGGAGAACCGAACGACGATTATACCAACGATCCATGTGGCTCGGTAAGTATTGTAAATGTCGCCGAAAGTACAGTAGAGACCATTGGTTTTGATAAATTCAATATGGATGTACACACGCTCGCTGAAGGTGGGTTCCGAGTGTTTGGTCCCAATGCAAGCCTTGCCATGGATGTAGAGCCGGAATATGTGGCTATTTCCGAAGATTCAAAAACAGCTTGGATTGCCCTTCAGGAAAATAACGGGGTAGCCAAGGTAAATTTGGAGAGCAAGTATGTGGAGGCTATTTATCCTTTAGGATTTAAGGATTACTCCATGCCCGGTAACGAAATAGATCCTAGCGACAGGGATGATAAAACAGAGCTGGCTAGTTATCCGGTATTCGGAATCTATCAGCCGGACGCAATTGCATATGCAAAAATCAATGGTACGGAATACATCATTACGGCCAATGAAGGGGATGCCAGGGAATATGAAGGCACTCCTGGATTCATTGAAGAAGAGCGTATTGGGGATATTATGCTGGATCCCACGGTTTTTCCGGATGCAGCAATGTTGCAGGATGAGGCCGTATTGGGGAGATTAAAAATCACTACTACCCTGGGCGATACTGATGGGGATGGTTATTTTGAGGAATTGTATAGCTATGGTGCACGATCGTTTACTATTTGGACAGGGAACGGTCAATTGGTATACGATAGTGGCAATGACATAGCTATGCAAACCTTAAGCCTCACCCCGGATGTATTTAACGGGGAAGACGGAAGAAGCGACGATAAAGGGGCAGAACCCGAGGCGGTGGAGGTCTTACAGATTGGTGAAAAGTTCATTCTGTTTGTTGGTTTGGAAAGAAATAATCAGGTAATGATTTACGATATCACCAATCCATACGCGCCTGTATTTATGGATATCCTATCCAATGCCGGAGATATTGGCCCAGAGGGAGTGTTGGCCATTCCTGCGGAGTATAGCCCTTCAGGAAAAGATGTATTGGTAGTTAGTAACGAGGTAAGCGGAACCGTTACTTTTTACGAAAATTAGTGTAATTAATTGATTGGGATGGATGATTTTTGACCGATTGTGAATCAATCGGTCAGGGTCTCCATCATAAATTGATACAGTTCCCGCATTTGGGGCTTGCCTTTGCGTTTCCCCATCCTTCCAAAGGCATACAGTACAAACCATAGGATTACCATAAAGATCATAACTCCCATTTGCAGTCCGTAAGGTCGGTCAAGTGATGCATAGGAATAAGCCCAAATCCCAAAAATGATGAAGAACGTTCCCACACCAAAATGAAGGAACATAAAAAATGTCCATAAGGTGGGGTTGGGCCCAAAAAGCCCATAGAGTTTACTGTTCTTTATATCAATTTCATTGATTTCCAAATGTAATTGAGGTGACCAAAAATGGATATGTTCCTTGTTGAACTTGATAAATACATGGTCATCTATCCTCTTCAACAAAAAGGGATTTTTTTTGGCCTGCTCAAAGGCCTCCAGCACTGTCTCCTTCCTATTTGGCAACTCTAACTGGAACCTTGGCCTGAGAACAATATCATTGGGTAGCGTTTTCAAAACAAACAACTTAAGCAACAAAAAGATAGTGCTTTTTCTTCAGATTTTAGTGGTATTTTTGCCGCAAACTTCTGAGGAATGAGTGCTATCGTAGCCATTGTGGGGCGGCCAAATGTTGGGAAATCTACTTTTTTTAACCGTCTCATACAGCGCCGTGAGGCCATAGTGGATGCCATTAGCGGAGTTACCCGTGACCGCCACTATGGAAAAAGCGATTGGAATGGAAAGGAATTCTCCCTAATAGATACTGGGGGTTATGTTGTTGGCAGTGATGATATTTTTGAAAAGGAAATTGATAAACAGGTGGAGCTGGCCATTGACGAGGCAGACGCCATTATTTTTATGGTGGACGTGGAATCCGGGGTGACGGGAATGGATGAGGAAGTGGCAAAATTACTTCGAAGAATGGACAAACCAGTTTTTTTAACGGTCAATAAGGTGGATAATGCCAAACGGGCAGCGGATGCCGTTGAATTCTATGCGCTGGGATTGGGTGAATACTATCCCCTTTCCAGTATCAACGGAAGTGGAACCGGGGAGCTATTGGACGATTTGGTCAAGGTGCTGCCCGAAAAGGAAATGGAAAAGGACAATTTGCCCAGATTCACGGTGGTAGGCAGGCCAAACGCGGGAAAATCATCCTTTATCAATGCACTGATCGGGGAGGAACGGTACATTGTAACCGATATTGCGGGAACCACCAGGGATAGCATAGACACCAAATACAATCGTTTTGGATTTGAGTTCAATTTGGTGGATACCGCAGGTATACGAAGGAAGGCCAAGGTAAAGGAGGATTTGGAGTTTTATTCCGTAATGCGTTCGGTAAGGGCTATCGAACATTGTGATGTCTGCCTCCTTTTGTTCGATGCCACCCGAGGATTCGATGGACAAGTGGAAAACATTTTTTGGCTGGCACAACGGAACAACAAGGGTATTGTGATTTTGGTCAATAAATGGGATTTAGTAGGGGATAAGGACACCCGTACCATGAAACAATATACCCAAAAGATCAAACAGGCAATGGAACCTTTTACGGATGTACCGGTACTCTTTATTTCCGTACTGACTAAGCAACGCATTTTCAAAGCTATAGAAACGGCGGTAGAGGTGTATAAGAATCGTTCCAAACGTATTCCCACTCGCAAGTTGAACGATGTAATGTTGCCCATTATCCAGAATACACCCCCGCCAGCGTACAAAGGGAAATACGTAAAGATAAAGTTCATTACACAGCTGCCGACCGCCTATCCCCAATTTGCTTTTTTCTGCAACCTGCCCCAGTATGTACGTGAGCCCTACAAGCGGTTTTTGGAAAACAAATTACGGGAACACTTTGACTTTACCGGAGTGCCTATTTCCATTTTTATGAGGAAGAAATAGGCTTTTTAGGTTTTGGTGGTACTAGGGGCAGATGCTACTTGTTTATGTACATTTTTTCCGTCGATAGCGTTAAATTTTAACCCAATCTTAATTTGGAAAATAACATTTATTTATCATTTTTTATCACCTTTCAAAAAAACCAAATTATGTGTCGTATTGCCATAAACCTCCTTCTCCTTCTGTTTGCCTCTACAGTAGGTATTGCCCAGGAAAAGCCTACCATTTACATTGATATTTCCACCCAACAGAAGCCCTGGAACCATACGGAATGGAATGCTGCCCCGGGGCAATTTCAGTTTGCAGTAGTTACGGATAGAACCGGAAGCCATAGGCCCGGGGTTTTCCCAACGGGGATTAAAAAACTGAACCTATTACAACCGGAGTTTGTTATGAGTGTGGGCGATTTGATAGAAGGTTACACCAAGGACACTGTGCAATTAAATGCGGAATGGAAGGAATTTATGGGCTTTATTGATTTATTGGAGGCTCCTTTCTTTTATGTGCCGGGCAACCATGATATTACCAACAAGGTGATGGAAGACAAGTGGAAAGAACTTTTCGGAGTGGCATACTATCATTTTGTATACAAGGATGTCCTTTTTCTTTGTTTGAATTCCGAAGACAATATTCGTGGAGCGGGACGCGGCACCATAGATGATGAGCAGTATGCATATATCCAAAAGGCCTTGGAAGAAAATGCCGACGTAAAATGGACCCTGGTGTTCTTGCACCAACCTTTGTGGGTACAGGAAGACACCAAGCGATGGCTGGATGTTGAGCGACTGTTGTCCGAAAGAAACCATAATGTTTTTGCGGGCCATTACCACCGCTATTGGAAAACCGATCAGAATAACGGAAAATACATTGCCTTGGCCACAACAGGAGGGGGAAGTAGGTTAAGGGGAAAAGCCTATGGCGAGTTTGATCATGTGGTCTGGGTGACCATGACAGAGGAAGGCCCTATTTTGGCCAATTTGTTCCTAGAAGGAATATGGGATGAAAATGTGGTTACCGAGGCCTTAGTAGATTTGGTACGTAACAAGCCATTTCCCATCAAATTTACCCCGATTTATTTAGATGCGGCCCACTCTCAGAATATGACGGCAACCGTAAAGGCCACCAATCAGAGCGATACCAAAATGCGAGTTGAGCTCACCGGCTATAACCATGATAAGCTCTTATACCAATTGGAACGGACTTCATTTGAGGTAAACCCCAATGATGTGGAGACCTTTAAGCTGAACCTTGCCAATTCGGAAAAAAGTGCACTTGTCGATTTGACTCCGTTGCGGGTAAAGGCAGATATTACCTATGAGTTTGAATCCCAACCCAACGTAAGTTTTTCCTCTGTTTTGGATTATGTCCCGTTTTTCAAATACAAGATTAAAAAAACCGCTAAGATTAAAGTGGATGGAGACTTAAAAGAATGGGATGAAATGCGATGGATACCTGTGGAAAATAGGGAAGGTTCGCCTTTTGATTTTGATGGCGTAGATGATTTCTCCTTACAATTCGCCACGGCCTATGACCAAGATAATTTTTACGTAGGGATTAAACTCACTGACGACAGTTTTTTCATTAACGAAGAAGGTTCTTTTGGAGATCAGGATGCCCTTGTCCTGGGACTGGACGCCCGTCCCCAACATCTTAGTGCATTCAACGGTGGTGAGGGGAGAGGGAAGGACTGGATAGCTTACTTGAGAACTTTTAAAAGGGAAAATCCGGTCTATAATGAAAAGAGCCTACCGTTTAAGGTAGATTCTGGAGAAAAAAGGACTGAAAAAGGGGCTACCTTGGAAATCGCTTTCCCTTTGGAATATGTCAGGGAAATGAACGGGCAGGACTGGTCCAACTTGCGATTGGGCTTGGGATACTATGATTTTGATAGTGAAGATGAAAATCCTACCACCCATTTCTGGTTTCCCGCCTGGAATAGTACGGAAGATATCCCTGGATCCGGGATGTTGTTTAGGGAATGATCAGTCCACGTTGACGTCATGACGAATTGGAAGGCCCTGATTTTGATTTTTGGCCATTGGTCAACAGGATTTTGTGTGGACTCTTCCTATCTTTTCTTTAAAGGTTCTTATACTGCTTCACTTCAATTGAGGAAAATATAAGCGAGCCTGGTACTTATTGCCCGATTTCATAACCAGTATCGACTGGGAAAATGGCAACAATTCTCAGGTAAGGTCAAAATTGGTATGCAATAACCGGCAGTCAGTAGTCAATACCCTGATGACTGGGAACCTTGAACTTGGAACTACCAACCTCCAGAAGCGCCACCGCCTCCGCCCATGCCACCTCCAAAGCCACCACCGAAGCCACCGCCACCAAAACTTCCTCCACCACCAAAGCCACCGCGGGATCCGCCGCCGAAACCGCCACGTCCCATATTGCTCAGGATAATGATATCCCAAATATCCAGACCGGAACGCCTTCCTCCACGGCCTCCTCCCCCTCTTCTATTTCTGCGCGAGAGAATGATTAAAATGATGAAGAAAATGATAACGGGAAGCAAGGAACCCAAAGGAAAATGTTCTTCATTGCCAAAGGTACGATCCTCCGTAAACTCTCCGTTCAGTACCTGAAAAATAGCGTCGGCTCCATTGTTGAGGCCACCATAATAATCATCCTGTTTAAACCGTGGTACGATTACGTTTTCGATGATACGACGGGACATCGCATCGGTAAGGGTGCTTTCTACACGATACCCCGTGTTTATGCCAATCCTTCGGTCATCCTTGGCCAAAAGGATAAGAATACCATTATCCTTCCCTTTTTGGCCAATTCCCCAATCTGTCAACCAATTTGCACCAAGGAAGTTGATGTTCTCCCCTTCCGTAGAACTTATGATTGCCAAAACAATTTGGGTGGAAGTACTATCGGCATATTGAATGAGTTTTCTTCTAAGATTTGATTCTTGATTTTGAGAAAGTAGCCCAATGTAGTCGTATACACTGGTTTGGTCACTAATAGAGGCCGGTTTTTCGGGAATCCGAAACTGTGCAAAGCTAAACCCAAAGCTACAAAGACAAACCAGTATAAGAAGACTAACCTTTTGAAATTTCATCACTTAATTCATTCACATCCCCATGCTGCCATGGGAAGTGGGATTCCAATTCTTTGCCAGCCATTAAAATGCCATCCACAATGCCTTGTTTAAAATGTCCATCCTTGAATGCTTTTTGGATGGCGTCACGAGTGCTTTCCCAAAACCCCTTGGGCACTACCTTGTCTATCCCTTTATCCCCGTAAATGGCAAAATTTCTATCGTTAACGGCAATATATATCAGTACCCCGTTATCTTCCTTGGTATTGTCCATTTTAAGCAAATGAAAGACTTCCTTGGCGCGATCAAGATAATCCAACTCCGTATGGGCTTCAATATGTACCCGGATTTCCCCAGAGGTATTTTTTTCGGCCTCGAGTATGGCGGAAACGATTTCCTGCTCCTCCTCAGCGGTTAAAAAATCTTCTACCTTGGACATACATAAGATCAGTTAAAATCAAATTCTACGTTCGGGGCCTGTTCGGAACCCGGATCGGCCTGGTAACGGGCCATCTCCTCAAAACCGAAGAGTCCAGCCAATAGTTTCCCCGGGAATTTGGTGGTATGTATGTCGTATAGGTTCACCTTTTCATTGAACCGATTGCGTTCCACATTGATCCTATTCTCCGTTCCCTCAAGCTGCGCCTGCAATTCCAAGAAGTTTTGATTGGCCTTGAGCTCCGGGTAACGTTCCACCACAACCATTAGTTTGCTCAGGGCACCGGTCAGTCCACTTTGGGCCTCCTGAAAGGCCGCCATACTTTGGGGGGTGATGTTATCTACATCAATGGTAGTGGAAGTGGCCTTGGCACGTGCCTCAATAACATCGGTCAGCGTACCTCGCTCAAAATCGGCCGCTCCTTGAACGGTTTTGACCAAATTTCCGATGAGGTCGTTTCTACGCTGGTACGCACTTTCTACATTGGACCAAGCGGTCTTGGCATTCGCTTCCAATTCCACGGCCGTATTATTAAACCCTACGGCCCATTGGTAGAGGCCAAAAGCGATGACCCCAAGAATAATTAGAATAATTAATCCCTTTTTCATGGTAGTGTATTTAAGGTTGATTTATAGTTGCTCTTTTATCTTGGAAAGCTCGGCTTTTATCCGTTCCAACTTTTGGATAATTTCGAAATTATTCAAGGTTTTCTGTCTACTTTCGCGCAGATGGATCTTTGCGCCTTCCAAGGTAAATCCCCTTTCCTTGACCAGATGGTAAATCAGACGTAAGTTATTGATGTCCTGAGGAGTGAATTTTCGATTGCCCTTGGCATTTTTTTTGGGTTTGAGCGCATCGAATTCCTTTTCCCAAAAACGTATCAATGACGTATTGACACCAAAGGCCCGGGCCACTTCGCCAATACCATAGTATCGTTTTTCAGGCAGCTCTAC
Source organism: Ulvibacterium sp. (assembly GCF_965228935.1). Taxonomy (GTDB): domain Bacteria; phylum Bacteroidota; class Bacteroidia; order Flavobacteriales; family Flavobacteriaceae; genus Ulvibacterium. The sequence goes on from NZ_OZ245846.1 coordinate 2,182,532, forward strand.
GTACATTAATCCAAGGATTGATTTTCTTGCGTGGCGTATTTGAGCATATTCTCGAATTCCTCCGCCGACAAACTTCCGTAGTAAAAGTTTATGGGGTTTATGCGTTCCTCGTCCTTCCATACCTCATAATGTACATGAGGCGCTTCAGAGCGTCCTGTATTGCCTACGAAGCCAATGATGTCTCCACGCTCAACTTTTTGCCCCCGTTTTACATTGTATCTGCTTAAATGGGCATAAAGGGTCATATATCCATATCCGTGGTCTATGCGGATGTGTTTGCCAAAACCGGAAGACCTGTTGTCCGCTCGGATAACCTTGCCATCACCCGTTGCATAGACAGGTGTGCCCTTTGGAGCGGTGAAATCCATCCCTCGATGCATTTTCCTAGCCTTGGTAAAGGGATCCGATCGCCATCCAAAACCAGAGGCCATTCGGGTAAGATCTTCGTTATTGATGGGTTGGATTGCAGGAATCGAGGCCAATAGTTTTTCCTTTTCCTTGGCCAATTTGGTAATCTCATCCAAGGACTTGGACTGTATCGCCATTTGCTTTTTAATGATGTCCAAGCGCTTGGTGGTGGCAATGACCATTTCCGAATTATTGAACCCCTCCAGGGATTTGTATCGGTTTACCCCACCAAAACCAGCCTTTCTTTGTTCTTCGGGGATAGGGTTGGCCTCAAAATACAAACGATAGATATTATTGTCACGATCCTCTATATTGGCCAATACCTCTTCAATTTGCTCCATTTTTTTGTTCAAAAGCTCAAACTGGAGCTCGTAGTTCTTAACCTCACGTTGTAAGGACAGCTCCCTAGGCGTATTTATCAAATTGGTGTTCAACAAAAAAACAAGGCATAACAAGCCGAACAATAGCGATCCCAGGAAGAAAAACGCAATATTCCAATATCGCTTGGATTTTTTGGGTTCTATCTTTCGGTAGGACAAAGTGTCCGGGTCGTAATAGTACTTTACCTTAGACATGAATGGATTTTATCCTATTTTTGTGCTTTCTCTTAACAGAACAAACAAATATAAAAATTGTTTTGTACAAACCGTTAAAATTTGTAAAACCTTACCATTTTCAATGACTTCCAAAGAAATCAGGAAACAATTTTTGGATTTTTTCAAGGGAAAGGACCACACGATTGTGCCTTCTGCACCCATGGTCATCAAAGATGACCCCACGCTAATGTTTACCAATGCCGGGATGAACCAATTCAAGGAGTTTTTCCTGGGAAATCGGAAAGCTGAAAATGTAAGGGTAGCCGATTCCCAAAAATGTCTTCGGGTAAGTGGCAAGCATAATGACCTTGAAGAGGTGGGTAAGGATACCTATCACCATACCATGTTCGAGATGTTGGGCAATTGGAGTTTTGGGGATGCTAATGGTTCCGATAGTGGCGGGTATTTCAAAAAGGAAGCCATACAATGGTCATGGGAATTGCTCGTCGATGTTCTTAAAATAGATAAGGACAGTCTTTATGTTACGGTCTTTGAGGGAAGCAAGGATGCCGATAATTTGGAGATGGACCAAGAAGCCTATGCACATTGGAAGGCCATTGTTCCCGAGGGTCGTATCATTATGGGCGATAAGAAGGATAATTTTTGGGAAATGGGCGATCAAGGCCCCTGTGGCCCCTGTTCAGAAATACATGTGGATATTCGTCCTTCAGAGGAAAAGGCAAAAGTTTCCGGGGCATCCCTAGTTAACCAGGACCATCCCCAGGTAGTAGAGATTTGGAATCTGGTCTTTATGCAATACAATCGCAAGGCCAATGGAATTTTGGAACCCTTGCCTGCAAAACATGTGGATACCGGAATGGGCTTTGAACGTTTGTGTATGGTACTACAAGGGGTGAAATCAAACTACGATACCGATATTTTTACCCCGCTCATTCGGGAAATAGAAACGATAACCCATACAAAATATGGGCTAAAGGAAGATATTGATGTCGCCATAAGAGTAGTTGCCGACCATATTCGCGCCGTGGCTTTTGCTATAGCGGACGGACAGCTTCCCAGCAATACGGGTGCAGGATATGTTATTCGAAGAATACTGAGAAGGGCCATACGTTATGGCTTTACCTTTTTGGGGACGAAGGAACCCTTTATGTTCCGTTTGGTAAAAGTCTTGGTCAGTGTTATGGGCGAGGCGTTTCCTGAATTGAAACAACAACACCAACTGATCGAGAATGTGATAAGGGAGGAAGAACACTCTTTTTTAAACACCCTGGAACAGGGCCTGGTGCTGTTGGAAGGTGTTATCCAAGCTACGAAAAGCAAGACGATTGATGGGCGTAAGGCTTTTGAACTGTACGATACCTATGGCTTTCCCATAGACCTTACGGCATTGATTCTTCAGGAAAAAGGGTATTCCCTGGACGAAAAAGGGTTTGAGGAAGCGATGCAGAAGCAAAAGCAACGTTCCAAATCGGCCTCCGAGGTTTCCATGGGCGATTGGGAAATTTTATCCAGTGATGTAGAACAGGACTTTGTGGGCTATGACACTTTGGAAGCCGATATAAAATTGACCAAATATCGAAAGATCTCCTCCAAAAAGGACGGCGAGCACTATCAACTGGTCTTCAATGTAACTCCATTTTATCCCGAGGGAGGGGGCCAGGTGGGGGACAAAGGCTATTTGGAAGTCCCCAATGGGGATGTGGTTTATATAGTGGACACCAAAAAGGAGAACAATGAAATTGTCCATTTTGCCAAAAGCTTGCCCAAACATCCCGAATCCACATTCAAAGCGGTCGTTGATAAGAAGCAGCGGCAGCGTACAGCTGCAAATCATACCGCAACCCATTTATTGCATCAGGCGCTACGGGAAATATTAGGCTCTCATGTGGAACAAAAAGGCTCGGCAGTACATTCCAAGTACCTCCGTTTCGATTTTTCCCACTTTGCAAAGTTGACAAAAGAAGAAATAAACTCGGTCGAGGAGTTCGTACGTGCCCGAATCGATGGACAATTGCCCTTACAGGAAAACAGAAATGTACCTATGGCCCAAGCCCTGAAAGAAGGTGCCATGGCCTTATTCGGTGAAAAGTATGGTGATACGGTCCGTACTATCCGTTTTGGGCAGTCCATAGAGCTATGTGGTGGTACCCACGTACAAAATACGAGCGACATTTGGCATTTTAAAATTGTTTCCGAGAGTGCCATTGCGGCCGGAATTCGGCGTATTGAAGCCATAACTTCGGATGCCGTAAAGGACTTTTACGCTAAAAGTGAAAGTGTACTTGCCCAACTCAAAGGCCTCCTGAACAATCCTCAAGACCCCGTTAAGGTGTTGGAATCGCTACAAAATGAAAACACCAAGTTAAAGAAGGAAGTAGAGCAGTTGTTAAAGGACAAGGCCAAAAACCTTAAGAGGGAGTTGCTCAATGAATTGGAGGAAATAAACGGGATTCAATTTCTGGCCAAAAAGCTGGATTTGGATGCGGCCAGTATCAAGGACCTTTCCTTCGAGATGGGCAACAGCCGATCCGACTTGTTCTTACTTTTTGGGACGGAACAAAAGGGAAAGGCCCTGCTCTCTTGCTATATATCCAAGGAATTGGTAGCCGAAAGGGAATTGAACGCGGGGACAATCGTTCGCGAGCTTGGAAAATGTATCCAAGGTGGCGGTGGCGGACAACCTTTTTTTGCCACCGCAGGGGGAAAGGATCCAGAAGGGATACATAAAGCCTTGGAACAGGCCAGAAAATATGTAGTGTAAAATGAAACGCCTAAGACTGCAAAATTTCAATTGGAAATATATTATAGGGGAGGTGCTATTGATATTCGTGGGAATCAATTTGGCGATTTGGTTCAACGATTGGAATGCTTCGAAAAAAATTGATCAAAACAAGAAAATTGCCATTGAAAAAATTCAAATTGAAATAAAAAACAATTTAAAGGAACTTCTAAAAACAAGATTAAACAATCAAAGGATTAGTGGAGCTTTTGAAAACTTTGGGAATTTTGATTTCGATAAGGAAGGCGATGTAATAGTTTCCGCTGAACATATGGAAAATTTCCGCAACCAATATCCTGGATTTTTCCGAGTATCGGATTCCACTGCCTTGGGGGATGGACTTTTTAAGTATAAAGGAGAGACCTTTATTAATCTAGAGCTTGCCGAACTTTCTAAAATAGCGTGGGAAACTTCTAAAACTACCGGGATTGTAAACGAATTCGGGTATGACTGTCTTTATGAACTACAGGGCATTTATAACCTGCAACATTTGGTTGTCAATGAAATGGACAAAGCCAGCAACGCTTTACAGAATCAGGAAATAGAACTTTTGCTTCGTGTCTTGGATTTTATTCGTCAAATGGATTCCAGCTTGGAAAAGGAATATGAAGCTTTTTTGAAACATATCATGGACTGCATATGACCCTAGCTACCATCCTTCATTATTCCCAAATGGAATTTTTTAACCAATCCATAGCATCTTCCACATAAGGCAAATAAGCACAAGCCCTATTATGATCCAGCCCCGCGGCTTTTACGAATATAATTTCGCTACCGGCATTTCTAGATCGCTCCACCAAATCTTCGGTATTGGAAAAGGGAAAGATCACATCGGTCTCCCCATGAATAACATATAGGGGGATTTCCGTTTTTTTTGCTATTCCATTATTGGTAGATATTAGGCCATAGGCCTGTGCCATAGGTATGGCCGCTGAAAAAAGTTCTGGATGGGTATCGGCAAAGAACCAGCTTCCAAAACCGCCATCGCTATAACCAAAGACCACGACTCTTTTGGGATCTACCTTCAAATGTTCTATTGAAAATTTTACTAGGTTGACCACCTGCGCCTCATTGAAAGGGTGAAACCATAAACGAGCTTCTGAAGTAGGGCTTAAAATATATGCTTTGATATTTTTCGTTTCTAGCGCAGGCCCAAGCAAGCAATCTCCTCGTCTAAACCCGTCTGGCCTTGGGGTAAGTGCACCGCCATGTAAATTTATAAAAAGAGGTACTGATTCATCGTCCGTAACTTCAGGAACAATTAAACGAAATCGCCATCTTTGGTTGAATAAAACACTTATTTCAAAATCGTTGATACCGGTTTTAAATGGAAGCTCCGAAAAATCCTTATTAGCCTTTTCAACATCCAATTCGGTGGTTGGTTCTATTATAGCCTCCTCATTGGATTCCAAAAAGCTATCGCTACAGCCTACACCGCATAAAACGGATACAAAAAGTGATAAAATGATCTTTGCTTTAAATCCCATTATTTGTAAAATATTGAAAATCAGTAGATAAAAATACGGTTTTTCCTCAATGCACCACCAAGATACTCAATAAATTAATTGAGCCATTGGGGTTAAGATATATCGCTTCGCTCACGTATACCCCATCCTTCCTTGCGCAATACAGCTATGGTTATCGATTTAAAAGTGTAATGATTTAGCGGTTTCCATAAAAATGAAGATTAAGTTTGTACTTTGTGTCAAACATGAAGTTACAAACTCAAATTCCCTTGAATCCGGCGGATAATCAAATTGACTATCATAGCCAGTTGTTGCTCATAGGATCATGTTTCGTTAGGAATATGAGTAAGAAGCTAAACTATTTTAAATTCCAAAATCTCCAAAATCCGTTGGGTATTTTGTTTCACCCTAAAGCTATTGAAAACTTGATTTCTAGGGCCATAGATCAAAAGGCTTTCACGGAAAGGGACATTTTTTTCCATAATGAACGTTGGCATTGTTTTGATGCACATTCCGATTTAAGTAGCGTTTCAAAGGAAAAACTGGTTCAAAAGCTAAATCATGGTCTTGAACTTACGAATAAGCAAATTAAGAAGTCTACACATATAATCCTCACTTTGGGCACGGCCTGGATATACAGATATAAAAAGACCGGTGTCGCGGTCGCCAACTGTCATAAGATTCCCCAAAAGGAATTTGATAAGGAACTCCTTTCCATTGAGGCTATCATGGAAAGCTTAGAGACGGTTATGAATTGTATCCATTCGACCAATAAAAAGGCTCAGATTGTTTTTACGGTTTCCCCGGTTCGTCATCTTAAGGACGGATATGTTGAAAATCAACGGAGCAAGGCCCATTTAATATCGGCCATCCATCAATGGCTGGAGACTTCTGCATTAGGGACTCGGAGTAGTTATTTCCCTGCGTACGAACTTATGATGGATGAATTACGGGACTATCGCTTCTACGAAACGGATATGATTCACCCCAACCCTTTGGCCATCGATTATATTTGGGAAAAGTTCAAGGAAACCTGGATTTCGGAAAAAGCGTATGCCACAATTGAAAAAGTGGATACGATTCAAAAAGGGTTGATGCACCGACCGTTTTATCCCAATTCGGAACCCCATCAAGAGTTTAAAAAATCGCTACAGGAGAAAATTATGTATCTTCAAAAAAGATATCCGTTTATGGAGTTTTAAACCTCATAGGGATCAACACGTTGGATAATGAAAAAAATAGGAATCGGAGTAATTATCACATTGACGGTTGTCCTGATATTTCGATCCTGTTCCGAAGACAGAAAGGAAAAATCCATTCTTCAGGAAAATTCCATGCTCATACAACAACAGATTGACAATGTTTCCAAGCTCATCGTAACCGAGGGACATTTTGCCGAGGTCTATACCTATAAGGATTCCCAAGAACTGTTCGGTTCCCTGATAACAGCGGATAAAAAGGCCTTGGTAGTCGTAAATGCCGCGGTAACGGTTGCCTATGATCTGTCCAAAATCGATTTTAAATTGGATAGGGAAAGTAAGACCCTTCATATTAGGGCGATTCCCGAGCCAGAGATAAAGATCAATCCTGATTTTGAATATTATGATGTGACGGCCGATTACTTCAATCAATTTAATGCCTCGGATTACAATACCATTAAAATGAATGTAAACAACGCTCTGCAAAGGAAGGTGGAAGCTTCGTCCTTGAAAACCAACGCCCAAAACCGATTGATCAGTGAACTTCAAAAATTCTATATCTTGACCAATTCCATGGGCTGGTCATTGACCTATAAAAATCAAATAATCAATCAAGACCTGTCCAAATCGTTGCTCAAGGATTGATGTTAAATTTTCCGGAAATCGGGGTAAAGTCTTCGGGTTTGTCCCTAACTTGAAAACAAAGTAAAAACCATGGAAGATATAAAAAACCCATCGAACGATAGACGGAAGTTTTTAAGGGCATCCACGCTCCTAGGTGCAGGTTTGTTCATTCCTAAAGTGAATTTGGCCTCGAGTGGCACGTTTTCAGCGAATGACAATATCCATGAATTTGGAAAAAGGGAAGGCTATACCGATCAAATTAGCATCCTGATATCCATGATGGACTGGATGCGATCGGTTATCGTAAGGGATGCGAAGGGCATTTCACAAAAGCAGCTGGATTTTTTATTGGATGAAAATTCAAATACTATTGGGGCCCTATTAATGCACTTGGCCGCCACGGAACGCTATTATCAAATCGATACGTTCACCGGAATTTCCAAAAAGAAACTTGGTTTTGATGTAGAAGAAGAGGTTTGGAGCGCGGCAAGTAGTCTGGGTAATGCGGGCCGTAAGGTGTTTAAGGGCAAACCACTATCCTTCTATTTGGACAAATTGAACGAGGTACGCGAATTCTCAAAAGCAGAACTAAAAAATAGGGACGACAGTTGGTTGATGGAATCCACGGAATTCTTTGGTAACCGACCTACCAATAATTATTGCAAATGGTTCCATGTGGTGGAACATGAATCAAACCATAATGGGCAGATACGATACATCAAGAGCAGAGCGGCCTAATCCTATTCTATAAACTTCTTGGCCCAAATAAGATACTGTTCCCAATCGTAATCGGTTACGTCATGTACACCGGTTCTAATGTGATAGGCCACCACATTTTGTATAGGCTCGTTTACCTTGGGCATACTTTGTGAAGCTATTCCCTCTTTGCTGAATAAACCGTAAACTGGAAAGGTATTTTGGGCCGAAAGAAATTCACCTTTGGGATCTGCCCATTGATCTTCCTCCGCACTTGCCACATACAAGGGCCTAGGAGCAATGAGTGCCAGCAATTGGTGTTGATCCACGGGCAAGGCCTCTTCATTTTCATTGTACTGCTCAAAATTATCGCAAAACCAATGCGGAAAACTTGTATTGATACGGCCTACGGTTTCTCCAAATTTACGTTTGGATAATGCAGCCCCGCCACAACCCGAGTTATTGCTGATAACTCCGGCAAAACGTTCGTCCGTGGCAGCAGCCCATAAGGCGGCCTTTCCCAGTCGGGAATGCCCGAAGGCGATAACCTTGGAGGCATCTACTTGATCCTCCTTTTCCAGAAAATCCAAGGCTTTGCTCAATCCAAAGGCCCATGCGGCCAAGCTTCCCCATTCATTGGCCTTGGGTTGTTTTTGCCCTTCTTTATAGAATAATGCGTGCAGGCCATCCGAAAAATCATTTTTATCCGGATCCACTTCACCATAATAAATAACGGCCAGCCCAAATCCTTTATCCACGATTTTGTCTATGGCCCAGCGATTCGTACGCACTCCTCTTGAGGCTTCTTTCGCTCGGTTTTCGGTAATGCCCAACTTTTCATTGTTCATGGTCCAGGCTTCGGTAACGAGTACATTGGGGTCTTTGGTAATAGTATGATTTCCAAAAAAATTATAACCCAAAAACAAAGGTGCCTTATTCTTGTTTTTTGGGAGGTATAGCAGAATGTTGAACTTGAGTGAACGATTGCCTTTTTGCAGGGTAACTTCAATTTGCTTGCGATACGCCTTGCCATTAAGGGCGGCCTCGTTTCTTTCTACAATTTCAAATGAAACATTATCCAATGTCCCAGGGACTTTTCCATAAACATTCTCCTCAAAGAAACTGAAAAGTTCAGGTCGCCTTTTCGAATTCCACTCTTCGCTGTTTTTGATGGTCTCCCCCGAAAAAGTAGTCATCAGATCTGGGATTTGGAATTCAGGTACTTTTGCCTCGTCATAATTAGGCTTAAATTGCGCAGAGGAGAGATGTGTCATGAAGAGAAGAATAATGGAACAGGGTATTATTTTTTTCATACTCAAAGAATCAAACTTTTATCCACTAACCCCAAACCGTCATCGATCAAATGACCGACCTTGGGGTCGTTTTGCTTTATACTTTCCAAATGTATTATGATTTCTTGGGCAAAAGCCATGTCACCGTTGGTTTTGGCCAATTCATATAGTTCCGCGGACAATAGCCAGTCCTCCGGATAATTTTCCCTAAGCTCCTTAAAGACCTTGTTTCGGGAAATCGTCTTGTTCTTCCCTTCCCTATAGAGGCGGACTTGTTCATAATACTGTTCCAGTTTCCTAAGTTCGTTGGAAATCTGTGGCCTTAAGGTAGTGGAGGAAACGGTATGTGTAATCAGGTCAAAACTTTCAAGGTCGGCAGGGCCGTTGAAAGCGGACACTATTTCACGTCCTATCGCCATATTATACAGGTTTTGGCGGGATTCGAAAAGAATGTCGCCTTGGTAGGTTACCGTACAGTTTTCAAAGGTGATCAGTAGTATTTTACCTTGAAGATTCCGGGTACCCGTGATAATTTTACCCATAATCCTTACACCTCCCTCAAACTCCAAGGAAACTTCCTCGCCTTCGAATATGTTATAGGCCTTAAGATCTCTGGGACTCATATCTTCAATTGCCAGGTTAATGCCTTTTAGCTTGCCGATAGGCGTGCCGAAACCATTGGAGTGGTTTAATTTACCGTGTCCCACCAATTCCTTTTCCCGATAGGAAAGGGCGGTTTCTCCGTAGGTCTGTAGGTAAATGGGTTTGCCTTCGTGGGCAATGACCTCCACAAAATTCCCGGATATCTGGAGGCCCGTACTAAGCTCTACGGTTCCCAGTTCTTTGGAATCGATTAATTTTTGAACGCCTTTTAGCCCTCCCGTACGTAAGGCCATGGTATTCGCAAATTCCTCCAAAACCTGGCTCAAATAGGCAAAATCCGGAGTAACAAAGAGTTGGGGTTGAGGTTGGGTAATGTCGAACGAGGTATGGGCGGCTTCAATGGAATAGGGGATTTTCTTCACCTTATCGGTCAGGCACCAGGTACTCTCACCAATAGAGGAAAGTAGTCCTGCACCATAGATCTTGGGGTTTTTCACGGTTCCAATAAGTCCGTACTCCACGGTCCACCAGTGCAGATTTCGGATCAAGGCCATTTCGCTGGGTTCGCCCATATTTTGTTGCAACCGGGCAATATACGCTTCGGCTTTATCGATACTGTTTTTTGATGATTCCGAGGCTTCTTTAATGATAGAAAGATGGCGTACCGCCTTATACAATTCAAAATCCTTGGCACTGGATATAGCCTTGCAACCAATCTCCCCAAACCGACGTAGATATTCAGCATACTCGGGGTTGGCAATGATAGGGGCATGTCCCGCCCCTTCATGGATGATGTCCGGGGCCGGAGTATATTCAATATGTCCCAATTGCCTAATATCCGATGCGATTACCAATACGTTGTAGGCCTGGAATTCCATAAATGCCGATGGCGGAATAAATCCATCTACGGCCACCGCGGCCCAACCGAGATCTTTTAAGATTCGGTTCATACCGTACATATTGGGAATGTGGTCTATGGATATTCCGGTTTTTTTGAGTCCGTCTACGTAAGAGGTATGGGCAACTTTGCTTAGATAATCTACATTTTTTCGCATTACGTACCGCCATACCGCCTGATCTATAGCTGTATAGTCCTCATAATTCTGCGGTTTTATGTACTGTTTTAAATGCTTGGGCAGCTTATCCAGTATGGAATTGCTTTCGTAGGCCATAAAGACAAAACTATTTTCCTTAAAGTTACAAAATAGACAGGTTCCTTATGGGAATCCAAGATTTTTGACAAAAAAAAGCCCTCTCACAAGAGAAGGGCCCTATAGGAGTACTGTATTAATTTACGGCTACCGCATCTGGTGGATATTGTTGTAATATTTCAGATACAAATTCCTTGATACGCTCTTCTTTTTTCCGGATATCCTTAATATTGTTTAGGTTTCCAACGCCTTTTCCTTGCCATACCAATTCCCGGGTTCCCGCATCGATAAGGTCTATATAGAGCGAGCCTTCCGTCCGTGTGCTTACTTGGCTACCGCCCCAACCGGCCCCCCATCCAGGGCCCCACATCCAGGGGTTCCAACCCCAACCCCAACCCCAGGCGCCCCAGCCCCAGTTGTTGTTGAAGACATCTACCTCCTCTTTTTCCTTGGTGAAAATACTTACCAGTAAATCAGGTTTGCCCGATTTTACGAATCCCCTACTATTCATTTCGTTTTGAATTGCCCTTAGGATGCGCTTTTTGTCCAAATCGGATATCTGCGCCTGATCTATTCCGGTTTTATAGAATGCATAGGACTTATACTCATTAAAATTGGTTTCCTGATCGTAATCGGACAAAACTTGAACCGAAGAACAGGAACTTAAGAATAACAATACAAGTAACGGGATTGCCAGTGTTTTAACTTTTTTCATAACAAAGATTTTTAATTATTCCAAACTGAGGCTAATGACATTAAAACAATTCTCAAAAATCATGCCGAATAACAGCAATACTATTGCGAATTGGTTTTCGGATTATAACCGTACGGGCAATGCCTACAGCCACTCTCGCAACAATACCCCCTTTTAAGATGATATTGTTCGGTAAAAACTTTGTAGCCTTCTTCGGAGAGGTAATAATCACCTTCCTCCAACGGAATAATCTCCTTCATTCTAGTCTCGACTGAAATAGTAGTCTTTTATAAAAATACATGATTTTTTTGTGAATAAAAAGGCTTTTAACCGCCTGAAACCGTAAATTTAACAGGCATTGGGAGCTTTTTGTCCTTGTAACGGCAATTGTTGGCAATAAATCCACTTCAACGAGAAGTGGGTGTTTTTAACAATTATCTTTGTTGTTGACCGTTTAAAAGCTGATCTATGATTTTAGTCTTTAAACACTTTTTCTACAAAAACTATGTGGGGCTCTCCTTTTGGCCTTTTATCTTTTTAAAACACAAGAGCCTTAAAAAGGATGCTGTACTTATCAATCACGAGAAAATACACTTGAGACAGCAGCTAGAACTACTCATTATACCCTTTTATATTCTTTATATCCTTGAGTGGCTCTTGAGGATCCTACTCTATCTGAATACGTATAGGGCCTATCAGAATATGAGTTTTGAACGTGAGGCGTATCACAATGAGAAAGATCTCAATTATCTGGATCGGAGAAAACCATTCAGTTTTATCAATTATCTTTTTCGTACATAAGCCTTTGGTGTGCTCGTAGAAAATCAACCCATACACCTTCCCCTACTTGATGAAAAAAAAGTGTCCCTCTTTATTAAAAGGGAAGACCGGATTCACCCGCTCGTTTCAGGTAACAAATACAGAAAGTTAAAATACAATCTGGTTGAAGCAAAGGAGAAAGGCTTCGATACCTTGCTCACTTTTGGTGGGGCCTACTCCAATCATATTGCCGCAACGGCCTATGCCGGCGAAATGCATGGATTTAGGACTATTGGAGTAATTCGGGGCGAGGAACTTAGTGAAAAGTGGAAACTAAATCCTACTTTAAAATTGGCCAAAGAGCACGGAATGCAGTTCAAATTTGTCTCTAGGAATGTTTACAGAAATAAGAACAGTACCCTTTTCCACAACCAATTGGCAAATGAATTTGGATCGCACTATTTGTTGCCGGAAGGAGGAACCAATGCATTGGCCATAAAAGGTTGCGAAGAGATTTTGACCCCTAAGGACGATGATTTTGATATCGTATGTTGTGCTGTCGGAACGGGGGGAACTCTGGCCGGAATTAGCAATGCGGCCCTTTCCCACCAACAAATTTTGGGCTTTCCTGCCTTGAAGGGCGATTTTTTACAGGAAGATATTCGTAAATTTGCCCGCAAGGAAAACTGGGTCTTGAAAACAGTGTATCATTTTGGGGGATATGCCAAAGTTTCCAAAACCCTTGTGGACTTTATCAATAATTTTTTTCGTCAAACCCAGATTCCCCTTGACCCCATCTATACCGGAAAAATGATGTTCGGATTGCTGGACATGGTACAAAACGACAGCTTTAAACCGGAAACAAGGATTTTAGCCGTACATACGGGCGGGCTGCAAGGTGTAGAGGGGATGAACCAAGTGTTGAAACAAAAAAACTTACCGTTGATCAAAACATACAGTTAAATTGGATCTATATGATTAGGAAAGGGGTTTGGATCATCGTTTTAAGTATTTTGTTTGTAGGTTGCAAGGCCAAAAAGCGTACCACCTATGGGGATAGGCAAAAAGACCGGGGAAAGGAATCGGTCAAAATAAAAGAAACGCATAAGGAAGACGATGGATTGTATCCTTTGCCAGAGGATACCGGAAAATTTGTTCGATTTGAAATTTCCTCCATTCCCGAATATATCGAGACGTTTTCCGAAATTGCCCAGTTTGAAATGAAGGCCTACGGAATACCTGCCAGTATCACTTTGGCGCAAGGACTTCTGGAAAGTGGCTTTGGTAGGGGCGAACTTGCAAAAAAGACCAATAATCACTTTGGGATTAAATGCCATACGGGCTGGAAAGGGGATTACGACTTTCATGATGACGATGAGCGGGGCGAATGCTTTCGCAAATACAATCATCCCATGTACTCCTATCGGGATCACAGCATTTTTTTGGCGAATCGTTCGCGCTATGCCTTTTTGTTCAATTTGCCAAGTAACGATTACAAACGTTGGGCAAAAGGCTTAAAGCAAGCTGGTTATGCGACCGACAAACGCTACCCTCAAAAACTGATCCAGCTCATAGAACAGCACCGACTGTATAGATATGACCGGGCCGTTATCCGAGAGGGATATGGTAAAAAAGAGGTGGCCGAAGTACCCGAAAGGAGTGTCTATATCGTCAAAAAAGGGGATACGCTATACTCCATATCGCGTAGATATCTGGTCTCCGTAGATGAATTGAAACGATGGAACGGTATTATTGGCAATACCATTTCCATAGGCCAGGAGCTTTTCATAAATTCCACACAAATCAACAAATAATGCTATATCAAAGGAGTAGTGCCTTGTTCGCAGAGGCCAAAATGTATATTCCCGGAGGGGTGAATTCCCCGGTACGTGCCTTTAAAGCTGTTGGGGGAGATCCTATTTTTGTAAAGGAGGCCAAAGGCGCCTATTTGTTTGATGAGGATGGGAATCGATTGATCGATTACATTGCCTCCTGGGGACCGCTGATTTTGGGGCATGCTTATGCTCCCGTGGTCGATGCGGTAGTCGTTAAGGCCAAAAAAGGAACTTCTTTCGGGATGCCCACCGAAATAGAAACAGAGTTGGCCAAATTGGCCGTATCCATGGTACCGAATATCGATAAGATCCGTTTTGTAAATAGTGGTACCGAAGCGTGTATGAGTGCTATTCGTTTGGCGCGAGGGTATACCGGTAGGGACAAAATCATCAAATTTGCAGGGTGTTATCACGGGCACTCGGATTCTTTTTTGATTCAGGCCGGGAGTGGGGCGGTTACCTTTGGCGCGCCAAACAGTCCCGGGGTTACCCAGGGAACGGCCAAGGACACCCTATTGGCCCCGTTTAACGATTTGGAGAGTGTAAAGGCATTGGCCTTAGCGAATAAAGGCGAAATTGCCGCGATTATCATCGAGCCTGTGGCTGGTAATATGGGATGTATCGTTCCTCAGGAGGGCTTTTTGGAAGGTCTCCGCGAGCTGTGCAACCGAGAAGGCATATTACTGTTGTTTGACGAGGTCATGACCGGATTCCGTTTGGCCAAAGGAGGGGCACAGGAAGCCTTGGGAATCAATGCGGATATGGTAATGTTCGGAAAGGTAATCGGGGGCGGACTCCCAGTAGGGGCCTTTGCGGCCCGTGAAGAAATTATGGCGCATTTGGCACCGGAAGGGCCTGTATATCAGGCGGGAACCCTAAGCGGGAACCCTTTGGCCATGAGTGCAGGGCTGGCCATGCTTACCCAACTTAATGACCATCCCGAAATTTTCGAAAGCTTGGCGGACAAGACGGAGCATTTACACGAAGGGTTTGATAATGTGCTTCGTAAAAAGGGGATTCCCTATCGGATCAATCGTTTTGGAAGCATGATTTCGGTACATTTTACGGATACACCGGTATTGGATTTTGAGACTTCGGCCAAGGGCAATAACGCGACGTTTAAAAAGTACTTCCATGGAATGTTGCAAAAAGGGATCTACTTACCTCCGAGTGCCTTTGAAAGCTATTTTTTAAACGATGCCTTGAGCTATGGCGACTTGGACGAGACCATTGCCGCCCTGGATGCCCTAGACCTATAAAACGCACTTTAGCTAGGGATGAATCTCAAAGAAACATGGAAAATTTATCGCTTCCGTAGCGGAATCCATAATTCTTCCTCCGATTCAGGGTCTTCGTTTTTATAGTTTTCACCCATTATGGCAAAATGGGGCCTATTATCCAAAAGATAACCTGAATTGGGAATCCAAGTTCCAAAAATATAGGCATAGGTCTTTGGTGCCTCGCTTGCCCTTCCCTTGTACAGGAAAACGGCATAAAGTCCTTCCGGGATTTCCAATAGTTCCATTGCATTTGGAATGCGATTCAAACCCGCTACCGGTACGGCGGCCCATTTTTCGAAGGTGTTGTTCAAATCAAAATGTTCAAAAAAAGAAATGTCTTCATAGACTTCGATTGAAAAGAGTTCCGGGCGCGACCTGTTTTGGATTTGTCCGATTTGGGGCATAAAACCCTGCCATAATTTTTGGGTCTTGTTGACGGCAAGAGACATTTTCACTCGCTTTCCAACAAATTTAGTCGTAGGGAACAATTCTATTCTAGGTTCCAAGAACAAGCTCTTTTTCGTCCAATTTAGCGGAATGAATTGATAACCGTATGCTATTCTTTTTCGGCTGATATGAATTTATAGACCAATCCGGCCAAAAGGGCACCTAAAATTGGCGCTACCCAAAACAGCCATAATTGGCCAACGGCCCAATCGCCCACAAATAAAGCCTGACTTGTACTTCTTGCGGGATTTACGGAGGTATTGGTTACGGGAATACTTATCAAATGGATAAGTGTAAGCCCCAATCCAATGGCCAATCCTGCAAATCCCTGGGCCGCTTTGGAATGTGTTGCCCCCAAAATAATGATTAAAAACATAAAGGTCATTACGATTTCGGTTACCAAGGCTGCGACCATGCATACCCTCCAGGAGAGTGTTCGCCATAGCCATTGGCAGCAAAACCGCCCAGTTCAAACCCAGGTTTACCACTTGCAATACCATAAAGGATACCGGCCCCGGCCAATCCGCCCAAAACCTGTGAAATGATATAAGGGAGTAGTTCCTTTTTGTCAAAACGGCCTCCTATCCAAAGCCCGATGGAAACAGCGGGATTAAGGTGGCATCCCGAAATGTGTCCGATGGCATAGGCCATGGTTAAGACGGTTAGGCCAAAAGCAAGGGCGACGCCTACAAACCCTATACCCAATTCTGGATAAGCGGCGGCCAAAACGGCACTTCCACAGCCTCCTAATACCAACCAAGCGGTTCCGATAAATTCTGCAACTAATTTTTTCATAATTTTTGGTGTTAATGGTTATTGTAGTATGTTTCTTTACGTTGAAATATAGTAAAATTGTGGGACAAACACCTATGAATCAATACGTATATGTGGCCCCGATCGTTCCAAGTGGTTAGCCACTAAAATTTAAGGAAGCACCTATCTCTTTGCTTTTTCTTAACGCCCTACCTCAAAGCATACCCTTTAATTAATCTTGGTTTAACCCAAAGTGTACGTTCCGCAAATACCTTTAAAACAAAAACTAATATGGAACGTAAACCTTTATCTAGAAGGGCCTTTTTGGCCAAATCCGTAATCGCCTCCGGAGGTATTATCCTAAGCTCTCAAATGTTGGCCTGTGTCAAGGATTTTCACGGGGACGGCAATCCACCGGATAAAATACCGCGTTTTCTTCATGGAGTGGGCAGTTTTGATCCCACGGCCGAAGCTGTCATTATCTGGACACGGTTTACACCAACTGCTGCAGAAGTAAGCAATGCCATCCTTATAAAATGGCAAGTAGCCACGGATTATGGTTTTGCCCAAATCATCCAGGAAGGTACGGAAACCACCACCAGGGAAGATGATTTTACCGTGGTAGTCGATGTTACCGGATTGCCTTCCAATGGCAAATATTATTATAGGTTTATGCATGAAAGCCTGGAAGAGGAATCGGTTATCGGTGAGACCCTTACCCTGCCATCCGCCGGGGAATCCCTCTCCAGTGTGAAGTTGGCTTTTTGCTCTTGCTCTAATTTCCCTACGGGCCTCTTCAATGTATATGATGCCATGGCAAAGAGCGATGCGGATGTCATCATACATCTGGGCGACTATATCTATGAATATGGCGAAGGCGGTTATGGTACCAATGATACTACCGAGTCCCTAAATCGGGTACACGACCCCACGAACGAAATCCTCACCTTGGAAGACTACCGCTTGCGTTATCGTCAATATCGTACGGATGAGGGCCTGCAATTGGCCCATCAGAAGAAGCCGTTTATAGTTGTATGGGACGATCATGAAATCACCAACGATGCCTATATGGATGGGGCGGAGAACCATGATGATTCCGAAGGCTCCTATGAAGAACGGAAACGTAGGGCGATACAGGTACATGGGGAATACTTGCCCATTCGCACAGATGACGGTGCGATAATTTATCGCAATTTCGAATTTGGTAGTTTGGTCAATTTAGTGATGTTGGATACCCGTATCATAGGTCGGGACAAACAATTGAGTTTTACGGATTTCTTTAATCCGGATGGCAGTTTCGACGCCGCTAGTTTCCAGGCGGCCCTTTTAAACCCTGATAGAAACCTGTTGGGCCCCGATCAACTTAGCTGGGTAGCCGGTGCCGTAGAGGGCAGTAGTGCCAAATGGCAGGTTTTGGGCCAACAGGTATTAATGGGTGCGATGACCGTACCCGCGGAATTATTGATTTTAATTGGCCAAGTGGCCGGAGGCGATACCTCTCCTGAGACCTTGGGCGCGCTGCAGACGGCCATTGGCGAACTTTCTGTCCTAAAGGGAAGGGCCTTGGCCGGCGACCCTACCTTGACCGAGGCGGAATTGGCACGATTGGCCTTTGTAGTACCGTATAACTTGGATGCCTGGGATGGATATCCCATAGAGCGGGAGCGGTTGTACGCTATTTTGAATGGTAGGAATACAGTAGTCCTGGCAGGAGATACCCACAATGCTTGGAACAATACCCTTAAGGATGCCTCAGGAAATATCATTGGGGAGGAGTTTGCATGTGCTTCGGTCACGTCTCCTGGTTTTGAAGGGATTTTTGGTGACGATCCGGCAACCATCCAAGGGATAGAGCAAGCCTTTACTCTTTTGATCGATAACCTCAATTATTTTGATGCCTCGCAACGCGGTTATGTGCTTGCGGAATTCTCAGAAGGCACGGCTACGGCCTCCTATCGTTTTGTGGATACCATTTCATCCCTTTCCTATTCGATAATGGAGGGGAGCACCAAAATGTATACTGTTTAATGGTATAGAGAATGCCTAAAAACCCAAATCTTGAAACCATCACGAGGTACGAAGTAATCCATGGCCTCTTAGGAAGAAACAAACGGATTACTTCACTTACTCGTAATAAAGAATAGCTTGGGTTTTTAGGCATTTCTTATGTCGTGGAAAGAGGCTATTGTCATTTGCCTCTTTTATCGTGGTTCCTTTCTTTTCCACGATGCTTTCTTTTGTGAAAATGCAATTTCTCCCACTTTTCATATTGTTCCGGGGAAAGGATGGCTTTCATTTCAGCCTTGTGCGCAATCTGATTGTCCAAACGTTCCAATTGCATTACGTAGCGTTCCTCTGAAGTAGGTTTCTTGGATTCACCGCTTTCTTTTTTCGCCTTGCGTTCTTCCATTTTGGCCTTCCTTAGTTTGGCATTCTCCAAGCTCAATACTTGGATTTGTTTTTGTTGTGCTTCATTGAGGTCTAGGGCCAAGGTCATTTTTTTGGTATGCAAGGTGGCTATTTGTTCCGGGGTCAGATCTTTCATGGCCGCCCTATGATGATTTTTTCGCCCTTCCTGTGCCATAGCGGTCGCTCCCGCTAATAGCATTGCTAATACTACTATTTTTTTCATGTCTTTAAATTTTATGATTTTCGGTAGTAGGACTCTAAGATTAAGGAGAGGTTTAATGGGACAGTGAAGTTTGTGAATTTTTTAACGAAACACAATCCGCGAGCGTCCAAAAAGAAAAGGTGCGGATAAAAATCCACACCTTTTGGTTACGTATTGATTTTGGTTGATTATTTCTGGGTATCTTCGAATACTTCGGTTTGAAGCGCATAATTTTCCGCATCTACCTTAACTATTTCTACGGACTCTTTTTGATTTTGCAGATTTTCTGGCTCCACGATGTAATAAACAGCGGCGGAAACCATAAAACAAGTGAAATAAAGTAAACTTTTGATTTTGGGGGACATAATTATTGATTTTTTTGATTCTTCCTCTAAGATACCCAAAGGAAATCCGCAAAAAGGACCAATGTTGTGAAATACATAACTTGATAGGGTGAACTGGCCAAATTCTGTGGTTGGCAAAACCCTGACTTTTCGATAATCCGCTTTCCATCCCTATAATCGGGTTTTTTGGTCTTTTGGTCTAGAAGATCCCAAAAGACTTAAAGTTTTCATAAAAGCGTAACACTTTGAATTTAGGGTAGTCTTATAGACAGAGAATCTTCATTTTAGAGTTAATTTGAATTAGTCAAAAAAGGGCTGGCCTAATAGCCGGCCCCTTTTTTCCGGAATTGATGAAACCCAATGCCCGCTCGAATGGAGAAAACAGAAATTAACAAAAAAATAACGCAAAAGTGGATGAACTCCATTTCGCAAAAATTAGGATGTAAAATTGATAAGAACGCAAAAAAAGTTAAACTGAAGTACGGGGTTGACAAAGAAGAGACTCTTCCATTGACAACCCGATTTCTGGACAGTTTTTGAAAATCTATCCGGAGCTTAAAACAAACAATAATTAGTTTTTATCGCGTTATATCCTTTCATACAATTAACCATATCGTTATGAGTTTTAAAAGAGTAACCTTAAGTATCGCAATGGGTCTATTATTTGCCAATGGAATATTGGCGAACCGACCTGAACAAGAATTTGACATTAATAGCATTACCTATATCGAGGAAGAAATCGAGATTGACCTCGGTTTTGACACAGCGGATTATTTGCCGGAAGGCTTCAATCCGTACACCGTATATTTCGACTTGAATTCTGTCTCTTATATGGAAGAGGAGGAACTTCCACAGCTCGAGGAATTAAAGATTTACTTGCCGGCTGATTTTGATGCCTATGCGAATCCGAGCTCAGTGGAAGGAATCAATTACATGGATTCCAGTGATGAAATTGAAATGGATTTCGACACGGCGGAATATCTACCGGAAGATTTTAACGTCTATCAGAGAAACTAAGAATGCATTAAAAAAGATGAACCGGCCCTGGGCAATTTGTCCGGGGCTTTCCTTTTTAAAAAAGAAAGGGCAATACAAATTGAAACATCAGGATTAAAAGTCCAACCGCGATAAGATTGAGTACTATTCCCACCCGGGCCATTTGATGCACCCTTATGTACCCACTTGCAAAGACGATAGCGTTGGGCGGAGTGGCCATGGGAAGCATAAAAGCGCAGCTACTTGCTATGGTTACCGGGATCAATAAATATAGGATAGGAATATCCAAGCCTATGGCAATACCGGCCACTACAGGGGCCAAAACGGCTACCAGAGCTACGTTGCTCATTAATTCGGTCATAAAAAGCATTAAAAAAATAAGTAAGGCCGCTGTAAGCAAAATGGAGATTTCACTGGCAGCTATGGCACTGGCTACCATATCCACGATACCGCTAACCGACATCCCCTTTGCCAAAGCCAAACCTCCACCGAAAAGTATGAGAATTCCCCAGGCCAATCTTGAAGTGTCGTTCCAATGGATTAAAAAATCACCTTTTCTCAAATTATAGGGTATTGAAAAAAGGGAGATAGCGGCAAACATACTAATAATGGTATCCGAGAGTCCTAGGGCAGGAAAGATTTTATTTATAAGCGTTCTAAAAATCCACAGAAAAACGGTAATCCCAAAAATGACCAGAACCATTTTTTCCTTACCACTTGTAGGGCCCAATTTTTGAAGCTCGGAATTAATGACCTCCCTGGATGCCATAAACTTCAACTGCTTATTGGGGAACATCCATTTCACCAATAC
The DNA here is from genome assembly GCF_965228935.1 of Ulvibacterium sp. GTDB lineage: Bacteria > Bacteroidota > Bacteroidia > Flavobacteriales > Flavobacteriaceae > Ulvibacterium. Next base: position 2,203,837 of record NZ_OZ245846.1, read on the forward strand.
CAAATAGCTAATGGCAATCATAACAAATGAAAAAGGAAGCCCTATAATCATCCATTTTAAAAAGGATATTTCGATGTTGTATTCATTTTCCAAAAGCCCGATCAATACGGAATTGGGAGGTGTGCCGATGACCGTGGCAATACCACCCGCGTTGGCAGAAAAGGCAATACCCAACATAACGCTCAAGGCAAAATTCTGATCGTTTTTGGTAAAGCCATCGGCATCGTTGATCAATAGTCCAATTACTGACATGGCAATGGGTAACATCACCACGGTGCTGGCCGTATTGCTGATCCACATACTTAAGGATGCTGTGGCGATCATAAACCCCAAGACCACTTTATTTGGGGTAGTTCCCGTCACTTTAATGATATTCAGGGCAATACGTTTATGTAGGTTTACCTTTTCCAAGGCCAGGGCCATGACAAAACCACCGAAGAAGAGGAACACTATGGGGCTACCGTAATTGGCACCCACATCGGCCATGGGCATTATTTTAAGCAAGGGAAACAGCAGCAAGGGCAAAAGGGCGGTCACCGAAATGGATACCGCTTCGGTAATCCACCAGATAACCATCCAAACCGCTACACCGATGACGGCATCTCCTTGTTCGGAAATTAGTTGAAAAGGCAGGTTGATTAGACTGAAAAATAAAATGGGCCCTAAAAAAAGACCTAGTTTTCTACTGATTTCCATGAAAGCGGATTAAAGCCCCTAAACTATGTCTTTTCTTTTGGTTTTGAAAATTTGGATCGGAGTGGACCGCTGGTTTTCCATCTCGATATATTCGTTACAGGCCTAATAAATAATGGAATCCGAAGGTATAGGTGGGAGCTCGTAATTCCCATAATCTATGGTGATCTGACCATCCTTTAGCGTTCGGACACCTTCTCCTTGTACCTGGGTGCCAAAGACATAGGCGACTTCCAACTTTTTGAATTCGGCCAAGTTTTGTAGATAGACTTCCTCCAGGTTGGATCCCGTTAAATTAATGGATTTAAGGTGTTCCAATGAAGCGAGCAATTCCATGTTTTTTCCGGTGATTCCCGTAGCATCCAATTTCAGTACGGTCAAGTTGGGAAGGGTCACCAATTTTTCAAAAATCGCATCCGTAATTTGGGTTCCCCCAAGATCCAATATGGCGATTTGCTCCCGGATAGGAAGTATTAATTCAAAATCGGAATCGGTAAAGGAAGGTTTGTTGATGCAGGAGACCTCAAGAAAATTAGAGGCTTTGCTAATGTTTTCTACATGGAATCCTTTGTTTTTTATACTGTTGATGGTGTCCTGTGAGGCGGTCGAGATCTGAATATCAGGATAATCGGCGTCATGTTTTTTCGGGAAAAACGATAAGAACAGCTCCTTTTCCATACCAAGCTCTTGGATAGTTCCCTCAAAGGGATTGCCAATGTTCAACCAAGCTCGGATCAACTCAACTTCTTCCGGGGTCGGTTGTCGTTTATCCTTGGGGGGCATATGATTCTCGTCTTCTTTAGGTAACACCAGTCGGGTATACAATTCACTCTTTTCGGGATTGTTGGTAACGATGATCTCCCCATTTTCCCCGCCTTTCAGGATTACCTCCGGATTATGCAATTGCAGTTCTCCTTTGGTTTTCTTTGGCCCGTGGCAACTTACACAATTGTTGTTTAAAATGGGACTTATGATATCATCATACATAGCGGCCTCTTGCCAATTTTCTTCGTTTAGGGTAATAACCTTTTCCTCAAAGGTCTCAAAACCCAAGGCCGATTTTATGTGATTGGGAAGGGGCTCTACCAAATAATCCTCACCGTGCGTTATGTTACCGCCTTGATGACCGGTAAAGGAAATCAATACAAAAAACAGCACCGATAATACTGCGATGGGAACCTTGCTCAAAAAATCGATTTGTTGTATTTCTTTTAACCGGACATACATCAAAAAGGCAAACAATGCTGTGGCGATGCCCGACCATAAATGCCATTTCACGGTATCAAACGCATAACCTTCACCGAGGTACTGCAAATACCCGGTAACGCAGGCCAAGGCTGCACTGATTCCGCCCCAGAGATACACCAATGGAACGATTTTGTCGTATTCTTTCCGCTTTCGGTCATACCATTGTAGCAACAACCCGAGAATGATAAACCCTATCGGTAGATGTACAATAAGAGGGTGAAGCCTACCCAGTACCTGTTTTAGAACGTCCATAAATCCTTTTGCTTAATCACTATTCAAACGTTCCTTTAATTGCGTCATCATATAGGTATTGGCATTCCATTGGTCTGCTACCGGAACGCGGGTATAGGGTAAAGTTGGCATATAATCGGCAGGACCGAACTCGGTAGTTATCGTGAACATATCCTCGGTTTCCCACTTTTTACGTATTACCTTTTCCCAGATATCCAGGTGTCGATTCAGTGCTTTTTTCCATTCCGGAGCCTTGGGATCGTTGACTTGGGGCCCTTCCGTATGCCCCACCCGGGCATGGATATGATACGATCGATTTAGGACTTCCTTTAGTTCTTCACCTTGATTTTCCAAGAGCGATTCATGGACAACCATCCAATGGCTGATGTCCAAGGTCAATTTCAAATCGGGAATTGCCTTCAAATAGGCCTGCGTATCAGGCAGGTTAAAACTGAACCGCCCCCTATGCGTCTCATGGTAAATAGGAATACCACTTTCTTCGGCCACTGTGTTGGCGGCATCAATAAAGGCCTTGTTCTGCTCAAAGGTATAGAAGTCGTTGCCCGTATGACAGTTGATGTAGGCCGGTTTCCAGGATAGTAAAACCTTAAAATGTTCCCTGTAGGATTTTAGGCTCTCTTTGAAGGGAAGTGATTTGTTGGTACCATTTAAAAACCCGACTTTGAGGCCATACTTTTTTAGTGCCGCCTTTAATTCGGTTTGGCTTTGTTCATTGGAGGGAAACCAAGTCTCTATTCCATCGTAACCGGATGCCTTGACACGTTCGCAGAAGGAATCCCAAGAAACACTTCTTCCCCAGTCAGTCTGGAAGAATTCAAGTTGTTTTTTCTGTTGTGAATGCGTGGTAAACGTTATAAAAAAAAGAACAAGGAGAAAACGTATTTTCATTTATTGGTTTGGTTATTTATTTTGAGCTCGTTCACCTGGCTTACCTCTTGCATTTCAATTTCCCCATATTTAACCTCTCCGTAGGATAGGTTTAAGACTACGCCAAAATCTCTCTGATAAGTTCGCCCTCTACATCGGTCAACCGAAAATGTCGGCCTTGAAATTCATAGGTAAATTGTTCGTGGTCAAAGCCCAGTAGGTGTAAAATGGTGGCATGGATATCATGTACCGAAACCCGACCTTCTATTCCGGAAAACCCGATATCGTCTGTCTTGCCATGGCAAACGCCTTTTTTGATACCACCTCCGGCCATCCACATGGTAAAGGCATCCCCATGATGGTCACGGCCCTTGTAGGCCATTTTTTTATTGCCCCGGTTTTCCTGCATGGGGGTTCTGCCAAACTCGCCGCCCCAGACCACCAAGGTTTCATCCAACAATCCTCGTTGTTTAAGATCCAGGATCAATGCAGCAATGGGCCGGTCTATTTCCCGACATTTATTGCGTAGGCCTAAATCAATCGATCCCTCACGGACATTCCCATGGGTATCCCATCCCCAGTCAAAAAGTTGTACGAAACGTACACCGTCCTCGACCAATTTACGGGCCAAAAGACAGTTATTGGCGAAGGATTCCTTGCCCGGTTCAACGCCGTACATCTGTTGAACATTTTCCGGTTCATTATTGATATTCATGACCTCCGGTACCGCGATTTGCATGCGGTAGGCCATTTCATATTGGTTGATACGGGCCAAGATTTCCGGATCGGCGTACTTGGCGTATTCTTCCTTATTGATTTTATTAATGGCATCAATGGTACTTTTTTTAAGATCTCGGGTCATGCCCTCTGGATCTTCTATATAGAGTACAGGGTCTCCTTTGGAACGACATTGGACACCCTGGTAAACAGATGGCAGGAATCCACTGCCCCAGACACTTTTTCCGGCATCGGGGGTATTGCCACCAGAGGTCAACACTACAAAACCCGGAAGATTTTGATTTGGAGAGCCCAATCCGTAGGTGGCCCAGGCACCGATACTTGGTCTGCCTAATCGGGCACTGCCCGTATGCATGAATAACTGTGCGGGGCCATGATTGAATTGATCGGTATGTACAGCCTTCAAAAAAGCGACTTCGTCCACCACCTTCTTAAAATGGGGCATAAAATTAGAGACCCAATTGCCCGATTCGCCCTCTTGCTTGAATTCGGCCTGGGGCCCCATCAGTTTTGGGGTACCCTTGATAAAGGCAAATTTCTTTCCTTCCAACAAAGACTGGGGGCAATCCTGTCCGTGATATTTTTGGAGTTCCGGTTTGTAATCGAACATTTCGAGCTGTGAGGGTGCTCCGGCCATATGTAAGTAAATGACCGACTTTACTTTTGGGGCAAATGGAGGTGCCAGGGTTGCCAAAGGGTTCAGGTCGCGTTCGGAAAACGCCATAGCGCTTTTGGGCTTAGCTTTTTCCAAAGGGTCGCATCCCATAAAAATGGAGCTCAACGCCAAACCACCCATACCTTGGGCACAACTTTTTATGAAGTGCCTACGGGTTTTGGCCTGTGTCTCCCGGACAATCTTTTCTTGGATCAATCTTTGGATACGGTCTTCCATGGGACTAGGCTTTTGTTAAAAATTCATCCAAATTCATAATGGCATTGGCCACCACGGTCAAGGCGCATAGTTCTGGAGTGGGTTTATCATCAAAATGCAAAAAAAGCGCATTGGCTTCTTCATTTTTCCTGAATTCCAATAATGATTCTTGGTACAATGCCTTTAACGCTTCCAATTTGTTCGGTGAAATATCAGTGTAGGTGGCCCTTTTATAACTTTGGGCGATACTTTTATCGATGTCATCCATAACCCTGGTATTCTTTGCAAGCGCATAGGATGCCTCCAAATAGACCGGATCATTCAAGGTTACCAAAGCCTGTAGGGGTGTATTGGTTACGATCCGGCGAATGGTGCAGACTTCCCTACTGCCGGCATCGAAGGTTAAAAATGAGGGGTAAGGACTTGTACGTTTCAAATAGGTGTAGACTCCTCTTCTATATCGGTCCTCTCCCTTGCTTTCCTCCCACTGGGCTCCGTTGTAAACGGTTTGCCAGACCCCATCGGGTTGGGGCGGCATAACGCCTGGGCCGTACATCTTGTCACTCAGAAGTCCGGAAACGGCCAATGCTTGATCGCGAATGGCCTCGGCCCCCAAACGAATCCTAGGGCCTCTGGCATACAATTCATTGTTCGGATCTTTCTGATGCATTTCCGGGGTGCTCTTCGAACTTTGACGATAAGTGCCCGATAACACAATTTCTTTTATCAACGCTTTCATGCTCCAGTTATGCTCGTTCATTAAGCGTAGTGAGAGCCAATCCAAAAGGGCAGGGTGGGAAGGGGCATCGGATTGCGAACCGATGTCCTCGATAGTGGCCACTAAGCCCCTGCCATAAATTTGGTGCCATATTCTATTTACTAAGGTACGGGCGGTCAGAGGATTTTTTTTGTCAACGATCCATTGGGAGAGGCCCAAGCGATCTTTGGGCCATTCCGGGTTCCATTCGCTAAGGCTTCCGGGAGTACTTGGTTGAACTGTATCGGTCTTGGATAGCCAGCTACCACGGTCAAAAACCTGGGTAGTGCGCTGCATATAGGATGGATTTTCGGCCAAAATGGGTACCGTCGTAGGCGTATTGGTATTCAAGGTCTTTAAAAAAGCCTTGTTTATTGAGGACCATCCGGGTTTGTCCTGCCCTGGCATATCCTCCAAAAACGCGATCCAATAGATATTGATAATATTGGCCTCCTTAGCCGCCGTATTATTCTGTGTTTCAATATAGAGATTGGTCTTACGGTCTATCTTCTTTATCGGAAATTGGGATGTTGTGTTATTTTTCGCCTTGTTGATGGTAAACTGCCCCAAAATAGGACCGTTGGCATCCCCCTCACGTATGGTCATCCGGGTCCCGTCATAGTGCGAACGATAATTTAAATATACATAACCGGCGTTGTTGGTATAGCCGTTTTCCAGCATACAGTTGCCATCGTCCCAAAGTACCACGGAGGCATGATCATCGTAGGATCCATTGGTAATTTCTTGAAAAAAGTGCGATTTATATACCGGTTCGGTAAACTGCATAAAGTCCTTGTAGGTTTTGTGCTGTTTTGGGGTGCCATTTTTGGCAATCCAATTCAGTACCTTGTCTACATCTTGCTGTTGTTTGGAATCATAGAATTTGAGTACCGGGCCTTCACTTGGGGTGTCTTCGTCCCTAGTGTTGTTAAAAAAGGCCATAAGCTTAAAATACTCCTCATGTTTAAACGGGTCGTAGGGATGACCATGGCACTGTACGCAGCCTATGGTGGTGCTCTGCCAGACCTCAAAAGTGGTATTCACTCTATCGATGACCGTGGCGATCCGATATTCCTCATCATCGGTGCCGCCCTCATCATTGTTCATGGTGTTTCTATGAAAGGCCGTGGCAATCAACTGATCGGTACTCGGGTCGGGTAAAAGGTCCCCGGCCAATTGTTCCAAAGTAAATTGGTCATAGGGCAAGTCTTTGTTAAAGGCATCGATAACCCAATCCCGATATTTCCAAATAGATCGGCCCATATCCTTCTCATAGCCTTTTGAATCCGCATATCGGGCCAGGTCCAACCACCAGGTCGCCCACTTTTCTCCATACGTCTTTTGTGCCAATAAGGTGTCCGTTAAGGCTTCGTAGGAAAGCGCTCCATTTTCGAACTCTTGTAATAGTTTCTTGCTAGGAGGTAGCCCCGTAAGATCCAAGGCGAGTCTTCTAGCAATAACATTTTTTTCGGCCGGGGGATTGGGTTCCACTTGCTCACTTTCCAGACGGGCCAGGATGAAATTATCAATGTTGTTCTGAAGAAATTCGGACGATTTTTCAAAAGTAAAACCCGCTTCATTGGTCCAGGTAGGGACATCCACTTTTTTGGGGAGCGAATACGCCCAATGTTCCCCCCATTCAGCCCCTTGGTCTATCCAGCGTGTCAGGAGGTCTATCTCCTCATCGGATAGTTTGGCTTTCTCATAAGGCATGCGAAGTTCGGGATCTTCTTCCTTCAATCGCTTAATAAACTCACTTCCCGAGGCATCCCCGGGAATGATGGCCGGCTTACCGGATTCGGTAATGGCAAAGGCCTCTTCCTCGAACAAAAGGCTAAACCCTCCGTTTTTTTTGACACCCCCATGACAGGTTATGCACTTGTTATTGAGAATGGGTTTTACCTGCGTGCTGAAGTCGACTTTTTCGGTAGGCTTAAACGAACTCCAAAGCAGGGCAAGGGCAACCAAGGCCATACCAATGCATACTCCTATATAAATCTTCCTTTTCATTTACAATCCAATGATTTGGAACGGCTTATAAATATAGGGATATTTTGAAAAATCGGGTTTTAAAATTACGCAACACTGTGCAACTAAAACCTGATTTTTTAAAGGGTAGGATTTTAATCTTTAAGTGTTACAATTTTGGAGTCGCCTTCGACGATGACTTTTACAAGCCCGTTTTTGGAAAGCGCCTTCATGGATTTGTCCCATTTTTTGCCACTGAGTCCGGCCTGGGATTTGAGTTCGTTCAGGTCCTTACTTCCTTCCGGCTTTAAAAGGGCTACTATCGTCTTTTCTTCCTCGGTCAGCTCCACCTGCTTTTTCTCCGGCCGCATCTGTGGGAAGAACAACACCTCCTGAATGGAGGAATTATCGGTCAGGAGCATTACCAAACGGTCTATACCAATACCTATACCGGAAGTTGGGGGCATACCATATTCCAGGGCCCGCAGAAAATCCTGGTCAATGAACATGGCCTCGTCATCCCCTTTTTCGGACAATTTTAACTGCTCTTCAAAACGTTCGCGCTGGTCAATGGGATCATTTAGTTCAGAATAAGCATTGGCTATTTCCTTTCCATTGATCATGAGTTCAAAGCGTTCCGTCAAGGCCGGATCGGTACGGTGCTCCTTGGTCAAGGGACTCATCTCTTTGGGATAATCGATGATAAAGGTGGGTTGTACATAATGGTGCTCACAGGTTGCGCCAAAAATCTCATCAATCAATTTACCTACACCCATGGTTTCATCCACTTCTATCTGTAACTTCTGGGCTACTTCCCTAAGTTGGGCCTCATCCATACCTGCCACATCAAAACCCGTGTGTATCCTAATGGCTTCCAAAATGGGAACCCGGGGATAAGGAGCCTTAAAGTCGATTTCTTGTTCGCCTACTTTTACTTTTGTGGTGCCGTTGGCATCCAGGGCCACTTTTTCCAATAATTGTTCGGTGGTTTCCATCATCCAGTTGTAGTCCTTGTAGGCCACATATAATTCCATTATCGTGAATTCGGGATTATGGGTGCGATCCATACCTTCGTTCCTAAAATCCTTGGCGAATTCATAGACCCCTTCAAAGCCACCGACAATAAGGCGCTTTAAATACAGTTCGTTGGCGATTCTTAGGTACAGCGGGATGTCCAACGCATTATGGTGGGTCAGGAACGGACGGGCAGCAGCACCTCCAGGGATCGGCTGTAAAATTGGGGTCTCTACTTCCAAATAACCCTTGGTATTTAAAAATTCCCGAATGCTATTGGTAATCTTGGTTCTCTTGATAAAAGTCTCCTTAACGGATGGATTTACCACCAAATCCACATAGCGTTGGCGATAACGCAGTTCCGGATCGTTGAATTCATCATAAATGTTTCCTTCAGCATCTTTCTTGGGCAAGGGTAGGGGACGAAGTGCCTTGCTCAACAAGGTGAAATCCTTCACCATCACTGTTTTTTCCCCCACTTTGGTAGTAAAAAGCTCCCCTTCCACACCAATGAAATCGCCTATATCCAGTAATTTTTTGTACACCTCGTTATATAGCGTCTTGTCCTCGTCCGGACAAATTTCATCCCGATTGAAGTATACCTGGATTCGGCCGAAACTATCCTGTAGTTCCGCAAAGGAAGCTTTTCCTTGGATACGGCGCGACATCAACCGGCCCGAAATGACTACGTCTCTTCCTTCGCGATAGTGTTCCTTAATATGCTTCGAGGATGTATTTACGGGATACAGCGCAGCCGGATATGGGTTTATGCCCATTTCCCTTAACTTGTCCAATTTCTCCCTTCTTATGATTTCCTGCTCCGAAAGTTGCATGTGCATTTGGTTAAGGCTGCAAATATATACTGTTTACGTCAATCTTTCAATTTGGATATGACACTGGGAACAATCCGATTCAGAAACATTTGATAGGCCTTTTCCGAAAGATGCAGATGGTCTCCTGCGACCAAGGAAGTATCTTCAAGACCGTTCCTGGAAATGTCCGTAATATCCACAAATGGGATACCATTCTGCTCGGCAATTGTGGCCGCAAAATTGTTGTAAACATCAATTTCCTGCGATATGTTCTCAAAACCCAAGTCCTGTCCGAACGGGGTATAGGAATAATCCGGGATGGATAGTACCGTTACCCGATCGGGGTCGTTACCGGCCAAATCCAATGCCCTGTTCAAGAGTCTAGGAAACTCGTCCTCGTATTGTGAAAAGGGACGATTTTGAAATTGATTGTTTACCCCGATCAATAAAGTGACCAAGTCGTAGCTATCTTCCAGTGTCTCCTCCTCCAGGGCATCGATTAAATTGTCCGTACGCCATCCTGCCGTAGCGACTACTTGCACCGAAACCCCTCTGTTGAGTTCTTGGGCCAGGGCTCGTTGTAGTTGACGGGGAAAGCTTTGTAATGTATCTATACCGGTTCCTGCCGTATAGCTATCGCCTAGTGCAAGGTATCGGATAGTAGCGGTGGATTGTCTGTTTCGTTCGGGTTCCATCCTTTCGAAATCCATTGCGGCATCTGTACTGCAGGCAGGCCCAAGTACTGCGAAGAATGCAATTAAAAGAAGATTACCTTTCAATAGTCGGCCAAACATTTTGTATTCTTAATTATACAGAGGTACGAATGGCAAAAGTACGCCGAAAAATTAGTTTTGTAGTTGGACTCCCGAGCAAAGCAACTATTGAAAGGTAAGTAAGAAAAGGGGCTATCGTTTTTTTATAGCATAGTTAGGCACATATGCGCCTCCATTTAAGATGAGCGCCAAATCTTCCTCAAGGGACTCTACGGGACTTTCCACAATTCTGTTTATTTCCGTTCCATTTTTCAGGAAAAGCATCGTAGGCACCTTTTTGATATTCTTGCCCTTTTCTTCACCCCCTGGACTTTTTTTGTACCAACCTTTTCTTCGATCCAATGCTATGATTTCCAAATTTTCCAGAGGGAAATCGGCTTCCTTCAGGATTTTGATAAATCGGGGCACTTCACGCCTGCTATCCCCGCACCAGGTACCTAAAAAGAGTTGTATTTCATAATCGGCCAGTTTCTGCTTAAAAAGCTGTAGTAAGGTTTCATCTACCCCATAATCCTGATAGGATTTCTGGTACCAATCCCGATAGGGTTCCTTTTCAAAAGCTTCCAATGTAATTTTTCCCAGAAGGAATGACTTCCCATCTTCCAGAATGATCTCTTGATTTTGGCCAAACAAACCCACGGACAATAATGTCAAAAATAGGAATACGCTAGTTTTCATGATTTTTCGATTTAAAGTTTAGATTTCGAAAATCACGGATAAACGATTAGGTGCAAAAAAAACGGCGTTGGAAATAGGGACTAGACCCCGGGTGGATTTTCAATTTTGATTCTCGAACAACCCCTTAATATCCTCTCTTTTGGAGACATTCAATTTTTTGTACAAATTGTTGATATGTGTCTTTACGGTACTGACGCTGATAAAAAGGTCCGTTGCAATTTCCTTGTTGGTCTTTTCCTTTAAAATTTCGCTTACAATTTTCTGTTCCTGATAGGTGAGTTTTTCCAGGATACCCTTTTTGGCAGTTGCTTTGGATTTTTTTCTTTGGAGCAACAAGTAAAGATTCAGTAGTATAGAAAGCATCAGGATGAAGGCCAAAATCCATTTCCCTGTAAAAAACATTGTGCCCTTACCCGAAGCAATTTGTCTGTCCAGGGCAATTTCATTTTCATAAAGTCGGGTATAATTAGTTTCGGGATACTTATTCTTCAAACGATTCAGTAAATCATCGTAATAGGGATTGGCGTTCAGATTTTTTAGATAATAGGGGTAGGTCTCGTTTCTTCTATCCGATAAAAAGTCATAAACAAATAGTTCTGCCAAGGGCTCGTTAAGGCCAATACCAAATTCCTGAAGGCTCGTAAACCATTTCTCCGAATTGATTTTTTTGTTGGCTTCACTATTAAAATCATTGAAATCCACGATCATTTCTTCCTTTAGGAACTCTATTTCCTGGAGATTGTCGGAAGAGGGGTTCGTAGAAGCGATCTGACAAAATGTTTGTCCATTGGCCGATTTTGAGAAGTTTAAGGTATCCGTGTTATTAGCGATAAAAAGTATACTCTGGCTAAAATCACAGACCCCAAGTATGTGCGGATTTGGTTTGGGTTCCATGTCGCAACCATCCAGATGTAGTCTATAAATTCGATTTTCTTCCGGAAGATTGCTTCCCTTAAAACTGAACCTGCCTAATGAGTCGACCTCTGTTTTTCGAATAATCTGATCCATATAGATTCGGGAAAGTTTTCTGTAATCCTCAATGTAGGAGAGATACACCGTCTTACCTTCATCAAGGTTTATTTGTCCGTCAAAACGATATTGCCCCTGACTTTTAAGGATAGTGAAACAGATTAGAAAAAACAATATTCTTGTAGGCATAAATTACGTGACCAATAAGGAATAAAAATACAGGTTTTGCGTAACAAATGGAGTTAAATTGCGTCCTATAGGTACATCAATCAAAAGAAATTGGAAAATGGGTTGTTTCAGAGTCTTATTGGCCATCTTATTTCCGCCCTTGTCCGTTATCGATCAGGGATGCGGATCTATTCTTATTGTCTTTTTACTCACCTTATGTGGATGGGTCCCTGGGGTAATAGCTGCTCTTGTAATCTTGAATAATCCGAATTAGAAACCCTTACCTAAGCTACTTTGGCGGAGAATCATAATGTATTCATAAGAAATACAAAAGTGACCCTATCATCGTATCTTTGCCTTTATGAATAAAAAGGTGGCCATACAGGATTTGGGATTTCATGACTACAAGAAGACATGGGAGTATCAGGAGATACTTTTCCAGGAAATCGTAGACCTTAAAATCAAAAATAGAAGACAAGGGTTCACATTAAGTACACCCAATCATTTCTTGTTTGTGGAACACCCCCATGTGTATACCTTGGGCAAGAGTGGGAACATCGATAATTTGTTGGTGGACGAAAAACAACTGGCCAAAAAAGGGGCCAAGTTCTACAGAATAAATCGTGGGGGGGATATCACCTATCATGGTCCTGGACAGATTGTGGGCTATCCGATCTTGGATTTGGACAACTTCTTTACCGATATCCATAAATACCTTCGATTTTTGGAGGAAATGGTCATTTTAACCTTGGCCGAATATGGACTAAAAGGGGAGCGTTCCGAAGGGGAAACCGGAGTATGGTTGGATGTCGGTACTCCCTTTGCCCGCAAAATCTGCGCCCTGGGCGTTCGTGCCAGCCGATGGGTTACCATGCACGGCTTTGCATTGAACGTAAATACGGATTTAGGCTATTTTGACCATATGATCCCTTGTGGTATTCAGGATAAGGCCGTTACTTCCTTAAATGTGGAATTGGGAAAAAGCGAAGTGGAAATGGAGCTGGTAAAACCAAAATTGCTCAAGCATTTTGAGGTGCTCTTCGAAGCGGAATTGATCCAACAAAAAGCCAGAGTGTAAACCCTGGCTTCCCTCAAAATCTATTTTTTCCTTTACTTGCTCAACTGGGTAAGTGCCATACTGTTGGTGACGGTTCCATTTTTATCATAGGTTTCTTGTTTGACCATACCGATGTCTTCTGCCACCCATAAGCGGGACGGGAAGGTCTGGGTCGCGCCCATGGTCTTGGATTGGGTATCGTTGTAAAGCACATAACAATCAAAAGTACCGGCAGGTGTGGTCACGTTTTCTTGTTTCTCCACTTTGCGATTGATCATGTTCACCTCGATGTTCATGTTTACACCGGCCATACTTATGGCCATGGTTACATTGGCATCATTCAGGGTTTGGCCTACGCTTAAGTCGTTTGGCAGTTCTATGTCCGTACCGGTGATCTCATATTCCATATCCTTGAACTGACTGGTCATCGCTTCTGGGAGCAGGGAATTATAGTCAATTTTAATGCCCTTTCCGGTACAGATATAGGTATAATCCGAGGTAAAAACTTCCTTTCCCTTTTTATCGGCGAACTTCATGGACATCGTTGCACGGGTCTCGCCACCCGAATTGTCCACTTTGGTAATCGTATAGTCGGTAACGCCCTCACTCTTTCCCTTTTTATTGTACATGGTGTATTGAAACGTAGTCCCCTCTACCAAAGGATAGTATTTACTGCAACTGTCTTGGGATAACATGGTATGTGTCCCAAACAGTACAGCCAGGGTCAACCCCAGTATGGTCTTTTTCATAGCTAAATACTTGTATTATTGTTTGATAAACTCAACCCTTCTATTCTGGGCCTTTCCGTCTGCCGTACCATTATCGCCTACCGGTTCGGTCTCGCCTTTGCCTTCGGTCATTAACCGATCTGAGGAAACATTATATACGGAAACCAGGGCATTTTTTACGGCATCTGCCCTTTTTTTGGACAGTTCCATATTGGAGGCGTCATTGCCATCGGCATCGGTATGCCCCACAATTTTAAGCTTCATAGAAGCTTCCTGTTGAAGGACTTGGGATATTTGCCGAATGACCCCCATGGATTGAGGCTTTAGATTGGCCGAACCCGATTCGAACAAAATTGCGTTGGTCGATATTTTACCCTCCGAAATCAATTTACGGCGCAGATCCACACCTCCTTCGGCCACTTTGAGATTGGTGATAAACACCTTTTCTTTTCCATCCTTAAAATTGTTCATGTGAAATTTCACGGTATGCAATACAGCTCCGGCGGGTAATAATCTAGGTACGTCCAAATATTTAACCTCGTTGATCCAGAGTCTAAAGCGCTGTTTGTTGGCGGCTATCGATACGTGTGGCATATCCAGGATTTCATCCCGTAAATCAGCTTTGACCGTACTGCGTATCTCCCTTTTTCCATTGATCCTGTTTTCAACGGTGACCCCGATCGCCGCATACTGACAGAACGGGATTTCGGCATAGGCATAGTTTGTTCCCTCTTTAAATTTGTCGTCATCACTTAAGGTAACCCTAAGTTGTGCCGTGGAAGAGGTTTGCCTATCTAGGCCTACGGCACCTATATCAAATTCAATGGTGTATTCCTCCGGCAGTTTTGGCACATCGGGCACATAATAAATGTTATAACCTGATTTAAGTTCGAGCCATTTTTGGGGCGAATCGCCCATAGTAATGATTTCCCCTCCCGCATTGGTATTCCACTTTGAGGGGAAATCCCCAATGAAGTCGTTTGCAAAATCATCAAAAAACATTATTTTATCTCCGGGAACAAAATCGAACTTGCTATAGACCGTAATCGATTTTTCGGCAGTTTGTCCCATTCCTGAATTACCATCGCTGGTCCCACCGCCCGAACTGGAACCGGAAGTATTGGGTTCCGTACTTTGCGGAATAGGATTTCCTCCCTGACCATTTCCCTTGGAACCAGGTTCTAGAATACTGTCCAGCACTTGGTCGGTTTTTTCCGTAGTCTCTTTGTCAACCCTTCGTTCCACGGCTCTTTCAGCGGCTTTCTCGGCACGTTTGCCCAGCTTTTTCAGAAATTGGGCATTTGTGGTCTGTACAAACCCAAATAGAAGAAAAAAGATGCCTACTATCTTAATGGTTTTACCTAATTTTTCCATGACTATAGTACTAAATTGCTGTTTTTTAAAAATACAAAATATCCTTCACCGCTGATGTGCGTTTATACTTACGGAGCATTTTAGGTCCGGACTTTACACTTCTGCATATCACAGTTTTTTAATGCCTCTCTAAAATTGTGAAGATTTAGGGGGAAATTTTATGCATTCGGTTAAATTTAGAAACCATCACGATCCAAAGACAAAAAAATGTACGGTTGGTAGGTAATGCTGTATAAATGGGGGGATTGAGATTGTCAATTCATGCTGTACAAGACAAAGGAGTTGTCCTGGTCCTTTACCACAACTTCCAATCTCCTATTATTGTCCACATCGCCCAAATCTATAGGGGAAGTGCCTACGATCGGAAAATTGGGAATGGGCTTCGCATTGCTGTCAAAAAGATAAACCCTTTGATTTTGAATATCGGTTAGGGTAACATATATCTTATCGTAGATATAAAAGATCTTTGGAGGTAGATATACGCCCAGATCCAGTTCTACCTTGTTTCCCTTAATACTGAGTTCATTGTTGTTCATAAGTACAAGGGTTTTGTTGGTAGCATCAAGGCCATGATCCTCATTTAGATTGAGGTCGGCCTCCGACATCTTTCCCCTTTCATCAATTTGGTACAAAATCCCCTTTTTGTCCGTGGCAATGAATTTATTCTTGTATACATATATTTCGTTTTCCGAGAAATCGATTTTCTTGTCCACCTTTACCCGAACTTTACCTACCCGGCTTAAAATCTTTAGGCTGCCGTCCGAAAGCTTAAACGTTAGATAATCCTTTTTGCCAATTCTAAAATGCTTTGGAGCACTGAGAACGGGGTGCTCCGCCTCGGTATAGGTAAAACCGGTTACGATGTTGCCTTTGTTATTGTACATGAAAATCTTTTCGTTCTGCACCACAACAAAGCGATAATCCTTCTTTCCATCATAGTCAAAGACCGCAAGGGGATTCAAATTTCCACCCTCAAATGATTTTACAAAGGGTTTTACCTCCTTTCCGTTTCTATCCAGAATCAGAAATTGATTGTTTGTCGTGAAGGCAAGTTGTAAACGACCATTCTTATAAATATCTACTTGATGCACCTTGCCTTGAATACGGCCATCCAATTTTTTGCTCCAAAGTATTTTGCCTTTCCTTGTTATTAGATAAAGGGTGTTGTCCTCATCTTGAACAACAATTTCCTTGGCCTTGGTATTATGATTGACAACGAATTGTGGATTTGTGGCAATTTCATTTTCCAGGTTTTTGGAAAACGATTTGGAAATACGTCTACTGGATTTTTTTGGTGTAATGCTACTTACAAGGGCATTGGTGTGGAAAATGTCCTTGTCGGCCACTACCTGCGCCGCATATGTCGTGGATTGGAGCCTTGATCTGGCAAAATCCTGAATGAAGGTTTTCGAAAAATGAGTATCCAGTATATCCTTTATGCCCTTGGAATCAGAGATATACAAAACGGTAGATTCGGAGGCTATGTTTTCCATAGCTGTCTCATAGACTGGGGTGTCCTTAAAGGTGTTGTTGTTTTTATGGCTTCGGATAACGGTCTGTAAAATTTCCTTTTCCCCGGCAAAAACAAAGGCATTGTCTAGAACCGTAGCATATTGTGCATCAAAATCCTTGATAAGCGGGGAAAGCAGTTTTTCCAAAAAATTACTTTGGCCCAGTTCCAGAATTTCGTTTCCTTGAAAATCAAGGGAGCCCACTTGCATCGCTCCCAGATACTCGGCAATGGTTTCGGATCCAAAAGTGTTTAGCAGTACCGCTTTTTTGGAATTGAGATAGATAAACCCAATTTCCTCTACCGTGGAAAACAAGGAATCTTCAGGTACGGAATACCCTAAATATCCACGTTTGTTCTTGGCGAATATCTCATAATCATGGAATGTATAGGATAGGATGGCCCGGGCATTTTTTGGGGCAAAATTCTGGATAGTATTGGCCAAGGGCGTTGTATCCTTAAAAAGGTCCAGGTAGTTTTGGGTGGAATCCTGCACCATACTTATTCCCCTTAAATTGATTTGATCCAATTGCAGGTCGATATCGAGGGATAACCAATCCGAAAAGCCTGTTATGTCGATTACAGGGTTGTCCTTCAAAAGAGATTCAAGAAGCTCTGCGTTTTCGTCCATATCCATAAAAAGGGAAGCCGGCTTTGTGGTCCCCGAGGCCTTATAAAGTTTTAGCAGTTCCTTCGGAATTTCGACCTTTTCAAAATTCGTTAACAAATCCTCCAATACGGATTGTGATGAACTTATGGCAATTTTATCATCCAAACGGGATGCAAAGAACATTGTTCCATCAATAGTATACCGATTTATTTCTTCCCGGCCTTGGGCAAGGCTCTCGACCGTCTTGTTTTTTATACTGTCCAGGTTTATTACATCCGGACTAAAATCGGTGATGAAAGTGTACCCCCATTCTTTTTCCGTGGATTTTGAAAAAGTCAATAAGCCCGAGGTTTGGGGATGGACATAATTGAGATTATGCACGATCTTGGCAATATCGTTGTACGTTTTTGAGGACTCAAAATGTTTGAGGAAATCGTTGTTTTGAAGACTTTCCCTAAAGCTATCAAAAGAATTTATTTTGATGAGTAGGGACGCGTTAACGGGAACAAGCTCCAAAAAGGATGAAGTAGTTTTATTCTCTTTTTGACAGCCGAAAATCAGAAAAAGAAAACCTAGGATAAGGATTTTGGACTTCATGTAAATACTTTACCGTAAAAGTAAACTTTTAAAACTCTAAGGTCAATTGATCCGGCAATAACCTAAAACTTTTTCTGTGGTATTTTGTCGTGCCATATTTGAGGATAGCCTCGCGGTGTTCACGGGTTGGGTAGCCTTTATTCTTTTTCCAGTTGTACATGGGGAATTCCTCATGCAACTTTTCCATATAGGCATCCCTATAGGTCTTGGCGAGTACGGAAGCGGCGGCAATGCTCATGTATTTGCTGTCCCCCTTCACAATACTTTTATGCGGAATATTTTTATAGGACTTGAACCGGTTTCCATCCACAATAATAAACTTTGGTGTTATGTCGAGTGATTCAATGGCTTTGTGCATGGCCAAGATGGAAGCATTAAGAATATTGATTTCGTCAATTTTTTCGGGATACACATGTGCCACACCACAACAGATACAATCCTTTTCCAATATAGGCAGTAAAGAGTTCCGTTTGCTGTGGGAAAGCTGTTTGGAATCGTTTAAAATATCATTTTCAAAGTCTTCGGGAAGGAGTATGGCGGCGGCCGTTACCGGTCCTGCGAGACAGCCTCTGCCCGCTTCATCGGTACCTACTTCATCAATATCGGAATAAAAGGATTTTAACACTTGAAACAGGTTTTGATCGGGGTACAATACAAGTATAGTAAATTTTGATAGAAAATTATTTGTGCCAACTTTGATGATGTCCCGTGTAGGCTGGGAAAACTTTCACATTTCATTAGGAACAAAAAAATTAACTTTGTCCACGAAACTTGTTTTGATATACTGCTTAATGCAAATGCCAAAATGGTTGATTGTAATAATCCCGGCTTATGACGGGACCTGTTTAATGCTTCTTTAATGGGGCCGTCATCCAATTTAATGAAATATTTTCCTTTCCTGTTTTTACTGTTTTTTGGATTCTCGCTGTGCGCTCAGGAAGATTCCATTCCACCTGCCAAGAAACTGGATACCTCCCGTTTAGGGGAAAGGACAATAAAACCGGGAAATGAAAAAATGGAAGCCCCTTCCCAGGAATTGACGATTAGGGACTATAAGATAATTTCATATGCCCGGGACACGACCTTCCTGGATACCACCTTGACCATACAAAAGGAATACCGTTATAATTATTTGAGAAAGGACGATTTTGAACTTATGCCTTTTTCCAATGTAGGCCAGCCCTACAATAAATTAGGTGTCGATTTTGATCGTAGAAACCTTTATCCTTTATTAGGGGCCGAAGCACTTCACTTTAATTATATGGAGATGGAGGACATTATGTATTATGATGTTCCAACACCTATGACCGATCTCTTTTTTAAGACAACTTTTGAACAAGGCCAACTCTTGGATGCCATGCTAACGTTCAATACGTCAAGGAGACTCAATTTTTCCATAGCCTATAAGGGCTTTAGATCTTTGGGAAAATACGCATTTGACCAAGCGGAGTCCGGCAACTTCAGGACGACCACTAACTATATCACCGCGAATGGACGGTATAGTCTACGCGCACATATTGCCGCCCAGGATATAGAGACGGAAGAAAATGGAGGCTTGCTGAACCGGGAACAATTTGAGACCGGTGGTGAAGACAATGAATTTCTTGATCGATCCAGGATAGATGTTAGATTCACCGATGCCAATAATAAAATATTAGGAAAGCGTTATTTTTTGGACCATCAATACAAATTGTTGAGAAGCAATCGAGACTCTACTAAAGTCGAGGCAACTTCCTTGACCATTGGTCACAAGTTCAATTACGAGACCAAGTACTATCAGTTCATACAAACGGCCAACAATGATTACTTTGGGAACGCCTTTCTTACGGATGTCAATGATAAGGCCAGTCTTAAGACCATGTTTAATGAATTTAGTGCGGAATTCTTTAATACAATTCTAGGAAGGCTTCAGGGAAACATAAGTCTTTACAATTACAATTATTTCTTTAACAGTATCCTAATAACTGATACACAGCAAATCGATAATAGGTTAAAAGGCGAGGAAATCGCTATTGGGGCGAAGTATGAAAAACAGATAGGCGGTTTTCAGCTAAGAGGAGATATGAAATACAATGTGTCCGGAAGTTTAACGGGTAGTATTCTGGATGCCTCGGCGAGCTACCGCTTCAATGAAAATAACCATCTCAGGGTTTCGATCCATTCCTCTTCCAGGATGCCAAACTTCAATTTTTTGCTTTATCAAAGTGAATATGAGAATTACAACTGGCAGAATACGGCCATATTCGAAAATCAAAGGGTAAACAACATTCAGGTCAATTTCGATTCTGGTTTTTGGGGCAGTATAATGGCCAAATACACCACTTTGGATAACTATACCTATTTCACTTTAGATCTAGACAACCCAGTAGATGAAGGAATGGAATTGGGTAATATAAGGCCCTTTCAGGAAGGCAATAGTGTAAACCACTTAAAAATAAAATATAACAAAGAGTTTAAGTTGGGAGGTTTTGCGCTAAACAATACCGTGATGTACCAGAATGTTTCGCAAACCAACAATGTGCTCAATGT
Organism: Ulvibacterium sp.; assembly: GCF_965228935.1. Lineage (GTDB taxonomy): Bacteria > Bacteroidota > Bacteroidia > Flavobacteriales > Flavobacteriaceae > Ulvibacterium. The sequence continues at coordinate 2,224,050 of NZ_OZ245846.1, forward strand.
TCCCCAATTGGTAACTAGGAATACCTTGTATTTTTCTTCCGATGTATTTAAAAAGGCCATGTACTTACAGACGGGTATTACATTTAAGTATTTCACGGCTTACAATATGGATGGGTACAATCCGCTTCTTGGGGAATTCTACATTCAAAATACGGAAAGTTTTGGAGGATATCCACTACTGGATTTTTTCATCAATGCCCGGGTAAAGCAGACCAGGATATATCTTAAAGCGGAGCACTTCAACTCTTCTTTTGGAGGAAACTTCGATTTTTATTCGGCACCGAACTATCCGTACCGGGACTTTGTAATTCGTTTTGGTCTGGTCTGGAATTTCTTTTCTTAAAAGGATTCCTTCCAATTTCACTACTTTTTCAGTATTGCCTTATGCTATACACAGATAAATAAGATTTTCTTGAACACTATTTTTGGTTTATTTCTTACCTGCTGCAAAATGTGAAGGAGTAGTTCTATACCCTTTAAATAGGTGCATTTTTGACATTTCCCTTGGCCCTTGTAAAATGATTATTCCTAACCTTTTCAAAAAAAATTGCCCAGAGGTTGTACAAACAAAAAAACCGGTTTATATTTGCAGCCGCTTTGGGGGACGCCCCCGGGGTTTATGGAAGTTCATAGACATATTGTGGAGACGCGGAGCGTTGCCTTATAAGGCATCGTTCCGGGGAGACAACATAAGCAGAATAGTAAGGATAATAGAGAGAGAGATCGAGGGCACGGGATCGGGCCTTGGTCGCCGGCGCGTGGATATATACGAGCCGACGATGAAGAGTTTGATCCTGGCTCAGGATGAACGCTAGCGGCAGGCCTAACACATGCAAGTCGAGGGGCAGCATTCTGTGCTTGCACAGAGATGGCGACCGGCGCACGGGTGCGCAACGCGTATGGAACCTGCCCCTGTCGGGGGAATAGCCCGGGGAAACCCGGATTAATGCCCCGTAGTATCCCGTAGCGGCATCGCTTGCGGGATTAAAGATTTATCGGACAGGGATGGCCATGCGTACCATTAGCTTGTTGGCGGGGTAACGGCCCACCAAGGCGACGATGGTTAGGGGCCCTGAGAGGGGGATCCCCCACACTGGTACTGAGACACGGACCAGACTCCTACGGGAGGCAGCAGTGAGGAATATTGGACAATGGGCGGAGGCCTGATCCAGCCATGCCGCGTGCGGGAAGACGGCCCTACGGGTCGTAAACCGCTTTTGTACGGGAAGAAACCTATCTACGTGTAGATAGCTGACGGTACCGTAAGAATAAGGACCGGCTAACTCCGTGCCAGCAGCCGCGGTAATACGGAGGGTCCGAGCGTTATCCGGAATCATTGGGTTTAAAGGGTCCGTAGGCGGGCCGTTAAGTCAGGGGTGAAATACTGCGGCTCAACCGTAGAGGTGCCCTTGATACTGGCGGTCTTGAGTGACGGTGGGGCGGCCGGAATATGTGGTGTAGCGGTGAAATGCATAGATATCACATAGAACACCGATCGCGAAGGCAGGTCGCCAACCGTGTACTGACGCTGATGGACGAAAGCGTGGGGAGCGAACGGGATTAGATACCCCGGTAGTCCACGCCGTAAACGATGGACACTAGCTGTCGGGCCCTTGGGCTCGGCGGCCAAGCGAAAGTGATAAGTGTCCCACCTGGGGAGTACGTTCGCAAGAATGAAACTCAAAGGAATTGACGGGGGCCCGCACAAGCGGTGGAGCATGTGGTTTAATTCGATGATACGCGAGGAACCTTACCAGGGCTTAAATGCATTATGACAGGTCCAGAGATGGACTTTTCTTCGGACATATTGCAAGGTGCTGCATGGTTGTCGTCAGCTCGTGCCGTGAGGTGTCAGGTTAAGTCCTATAACGAGCGCAACCCCTGCCGTTAGTTGCCAGCATGTAGAGATGGGGACTCTAACGGGACTGCCGGTGCAAACCGCGAGGAAGGTGGGGACGACGTCAAATCATCACGGCCCTTACGTCCTGGGCCACACACGTGCTACAATGGCCGGTACAGCGGGAAGCCACCCCGTAAGGGGGAGCGGATCCACAAAACCGGTCACAGTTCGGATCGGGGTCTGCAACCCGACCCCGTGAAGCTGGAATCGCTAGTAATCGGATATCAGCCATGATCCGGTGAATACGTTCCCGGGCCTTGTACACACCGCCCGTCAAGCCATGGAAGCCGGGAGTGCCTGAAGTCCGTCACCGCGAGGAGCGGCCTAGGGCAAGATCGGTAACTAGGGCTAAGTCGTAACAAGGTAGCCGTACCGGAAGGTGCGGCTGGAACACCTCCTTTCTGGAGCGCGGCGGCCTTTGCGCCCGGTCCCGTGCCCTTCGGTCCCTTTCCTTTTTTTGCAATTTCCATGTCCCCCGCGTCCCCACGATAACGATATACGGCACCGGGGCCGATGTGCCCCCGGGCCACATTGTAGAGTTACAGTCCCATAGCTCAGCTGGTTAGAGCGCTACACTGATAATGTAGAGGTCGGCAGTTCGAGTCTGCCTGGGACTACGGGAAGCCCCCTCCGGCCCCCCTCGGGGGGAGGACGGAAAGGGATCTTTCCCTCCCTATGGGGGGATGCCCGTAAGGCAGGGGGCCAGGTTCATTGAGAATAGGAACGATTGGAAATTTTAGGGGTTGGGTATCCCAGGTTGACGTACGGGTCATCGATTAACTGATAACTGTTAACCGATAGCCGGCGACCGATAAAGGGGAATTAGCTCAGCTGGCTAGAGCGCCTGCCTTGCACGCAGGAGGTCATCGGTTCGACTCCGATATTCTCCACGAGGCCTATGGCAAGCACCAAAGGTCCAAAAATCAAATTCCAATTTGGTATTTGTATTTTGGGGATTGGTATTTGCCCGAAGGGCCAAAGGTTCATTGACATATTGGGACAGGGCGCATATTTTTTTATGGGATGTGCGCACTGGGAGAAGACACGAATTTTTTTAAGTAAATAGAGCGAGCGAATAGGAACCAAAGGTCCGGCGACAAGCTGGACAAGGGCGTATGGGGGATGCCTAGGCTCCCAGAGGCGAGGAAGGACGTGATAAGCTGCGAAAAGCCGCGGGGATCGGCACATACGATATGATCCGCGGATGTCCGAATGGGGCAACCCGGCCAGTTGAAGACTGGTCATCCGCCGACCGGCGGAGGCGAACCCGGTGAACTGAAACATCTAAGTAGCCGGAGGAGGAGAAAACAAGAGTGATTCCGGGAGTAGCGGCGAGCGAAACCGGAGAAGCCCAAACCACGTTCGTTTCGGCGAACGTGGGGTTGTAGGACCGCGAGATCGTGTACATCGCCGACCGGAACCCCTTGGAAAGGGGGGCCGCAGACGGTGACAGCCCGGTACGGGAAGGCGATGTGCGGGTAGCGGTATCCTGAGTAGCGCGGGGCACGTGGAACCCTGTGCGAACCCGGCGGGACCATCCGCCAAGGCTAA